>JALOQR010000272.1 GCA_025459365.1 Fimbriiglobus sp. | reverse complement strand
TGGTTTGCCTGGCGACGCAAGTCCTGGCATGGCTACGGATCGACGACCACGGCGCGTACCTGATCCTGTGGGGGGCGGGGTTGATCTCGTGGGGGGCGATCTTCTGGCGACTGCGGCGGCGGGGGGGGCCGGTGTTGTTTGTGGAACGTCAGATCGCGCATGCGTGGGCGGGCGGCACGGTGGCGAGTATTGCCCTCTTCGTGATCGAAGTAGTGAAGGGAGCGCCGTCGCTCGACTTGTCTCCGGTACTTCCGGTGTTGGCTGGGGTGGTGTTTCTAGTGAAGGCCGGTACGCTGGGCGGGCAATTTTACCCGTGGGTGGGGGCGTACTTTGGCACTGCGGTGTTTATGGCATTGGAGCCAGACTGGGGCCACCTGGTGTTTGGGCTGGTCTCGGCGCTCTCGTTCTTCGTTCCTGGGCTGAAGTACTATCGCCAACGGAAAGCGGGTGAGGAGAAATAGAACCGCGAAGGGGGCTGTAGAGTGGGATCCCTCACTCCACAGCCCCCTTCGCGGTTTCAGGAGATGTCACTCGTCGCTCAGCACGCGGTCGAACTCGGCTACCCCGACGCGGGTGCAGAACTGCTTGAACGTCTCTTCGTGGTCGTCGGTCGTGTGGTGCAGGTGTTCGCCGTCGGTGATGATCTGCAAGTCGGCCTGCCGCCGCACACCGTGCCGGCGTAGCACACGTCGGAACCGCTTCAGGTCCGGAGCATACACATGCAACAGTTTATGTTCATCGAACTGCACTTCCAGCGGGCCTTTCGTGCTCAGCACCGCCACCCCGGTGCACCCGTCGTTGAGCAGTAGGTCTTCGAATTCGCAGCAGTGACTTGCGAATACCGCGCGGTCGATGTGGGTGCGGCGGAAGTCGAGGTGGTCGTCTGCGTCTCGACCGTGGCTTGTCTCCAGCACGACATGGACAAGATTGCCGAGCGGTCGGAGGAGATCGAGGAAGCAGTCGAACAACCTCTCCGCACTCACTGCCGCCGATAGCATCGGCAACCGCAGGCCCGCGCCACGGTCGCGGTAAATGCGAGTGCGATACCCCTCCCGCGGGAGTACTGGTAACGTTGGGCCAGGGCGAACGGCGTCGGTCAGGGTGAACGCGCCGTAGCGATAGGTGGCCAGGTGTTCGGTCAAAAGCAAGTCCGAGTTCACAGATCGACCTCTCCGCGTTCGGGTGGTGGCACCCGGAGCTTGGGGGCAGCAGGTCGGCGGGTGGATGGGCGAGGGTGCGGAGCGGGGCGCCGATGCCTTCAAACCATACCCAACAATCGTCGGGCCGGTCGGGGTGAAGGCACGCCATTCTACGCCGTTCAGGGCAACCGTAGCACGATTTCTCGCCGTTTGCCGTCCGTTCGGTTTGTGCCGGTTAGGGCCGCAGGTTTGATGGCGAAGGGTGGGGCGGTAGCATCGGGTGTGCCGACCTGTTCTCGATGATGGCCGACACTCACAGACCAGCCGCCCGCTCGTTTGGTACGATAATCCACCCGCCCCCCGCCGAGGGTGAACCGTGCGCCATCTCGCCTTGCTCGCTGCCTGCCTCGCCACCCCATTCACTGTTGCGCAAAGCCCACCCAAGCCTGGCGAGAAGCCCGGCACGATTGTCTTCGAGCCAAAGAAGCCGATTGCCCCCGCGCCAGAATCTGCCGTGCCCGGTCGCATTACAGTGCTCAAGGGGTTCGATCCCGAACGTCCGGGCTTCATCGTGTTCAGCCCGAACCAGGCCCACGCCTCCAGGCTCCTCCCGTACCCGAACGCTACTTCCAAGGTCGAGACAACCGACGGCATCCCGACGATTACGATCGTTGGTAGCAAAAAACCGAAGGATCCCCCGCCTTCCGACCCCGAGAAACCCGTGACGGGCGGCGCGAAGTCGACCCTGCCCCCGCCCGAGGTGGTGGAGGATGGCAAAATCCTCGTCGATGCCTACGACGCCGCCTACTGCCGTGGGTGCAAGGTAGGCTATCAACACACTCTTGTCCGCGAGTACACCCGCGACGGCAAGAAACTGCTCTACGGCAGCAAGCGGTTCACACTCCAGGTAGCTCGGTTCGGCGAGAAAATCGAGCAGTGGACGGAGGAGTCCACCGTCGAGACGCCCGACGGCACAGTGCTGAGTACCTCCCGCCGGCAAGGCGTGGGCAAAAACCAGATGCTCGAAATGAACGGAGTCGTGACGGCAAAGGGATTGGAGGTCACCATCGCCGGAGCAGTCGCCAACGGCAAAGAGACGATCCCCTGGCCGCAGGGGGTGGTGGGCATCGCCCGCGAAGCGACCCTGCTCCGCGAAATGAAGCCGAAGGCTGGCACCGCCGTCGAGTACCAGACTTACTTCGGCATGTTCAACGCCGTGCTCACCTTCAAGTTCAAGGTGGCCGGCACGGAAGAGGTGACGCTAGAGAGCGGCGGGAAGAAGCGGAAGTTGCTCAAAGTGGTGCAGGAAATGACCCCAGTGAAGACCGACGGCGGCGAGTTCAAACAACCTCCCATAACCTACTGGCTCGACCCCGAGACGTTCGACCCGCTAGCGCTGGAATCGGACATGCCGCCGCTCGGAGGCACACTCACAGCCAGGCGGACGACCCGCGAACTCGCGCTGGCGCGGCCAACCAAGTATCTCGACCTGGGCGAGGTACAATCGATTCCGCTGGCCGCCCCCATTCCCGACATCCACGACCGCGAGCGGGTGACCTACCACATCACCCTGAACCCGGATGCCGTGCCGGCCGACAAGGCGTTCGCTGCTGACACCCGGCAGGCGGTGACAGTGACCGACGCCAAGGCCGGCAAGGTAGAGGTGACGGTAACGGCCATCCGCCGTCCGATCAAACCCGCTGCCCTACCTCCAGCCCCCGGCAAGGAGTACCTGTCCGACTCCTACTACATCGACTGGAACAACGACCTGGTGAAAGGGCACGCGGCAAAGGCGGCGGCCGGTCTGCCCCCCACTGCGACTGATTGGGAGAAGGCGAAGGCGGTCGAACACTGGGTGAACAAGAACATGCGGCAGGTGGAGTTCAGCCAGGCAATGGCGAGCTGCAAGACGGTGGCGAAGGAACTGAGCGGCGACTGCACTGAGCATTCCATGCTGGCGGTCGGCATGTGTCGGGCGCTCGGCATCCCGGCCAAAACCGCCCTGGGCTTGGTGTACGCCCCGACTCGTAACGGAGGGGCACAGTTGGCGTACCACATGTGGTTCGAAGTATGGGCGGACGGCGGGTGGGTGCCGCTCGATGCGATCCTGGGCAAGGGAAGTGTCGGGCCGGGCCACCTGAAGATTGTCGATGCCCACTGGGACGGAGAGAAGGGCATCACCCCACTGCTCCCGGTGCTCAACTTGCTCTCGGCCAAGTTGCAGGTGGCCATCAAGTAGGTCGTGGTCGAGTGATTGCGGAGCGGGAGCGCGGCCCGACATCCTCCTTCAACTAGCGGCTGGTTGCGGCCTCCGACTCACAAGACGTTGGAGTTCCCCTTGAGGGTATCTTTGGACAGCACGCGTTGTGGGGCGTTTGTGGACAGCACGCCCTGAAGGGCGGACGCCAGCCGTGATATTCCGATTAGGTCTCATTTCGAATTGCAAACGGAACAGCCGTGGAGTTGCAGTGAAAGGGGCGTCAGGTTCCACTTGGCAAAGAGTGGCGTTATTCGTCCGCCACTCTTGTCACCAGGAACCGACCCTGTCGGGGTGCGGGTTGCCTCGCGTCGATATGCAAGCCGCCCCCCTTCACTTGTTCATCTTCCGATACAGGTCGGCGTGGACCTCCGACGGTGCCCGCACGATGATCGACATGGTGGGGTAGTGGAAGGTCACGCTGCCGACTCCGCCGTTCTCCTCCCATGCGGCCGGCTCAACGCCTTTCTTGATGGAATCGATGATGATCCTGGCGTTTGCCTCGGTTTGCACCGCGTCGATGTATGGACCCCACACTAGCGGATTGTTGAACGCCCCACCACCGCTCACCAGATCTCGCACATCGTAAGCCCGCGCCACGCACTGCCGCTTCGCTTCCTCGACCGTCACCACCTGAATGACGCCCTCCCGCAGCACGAATGTCAGCCCCTTGGTCTGGAGCATGATCCGCAGAGCGGAGCGAGCCGACACCCCGCCGGGCACGTCGACCTTGTCGTCGAGGTTCACCCCACGGGCTTCGAGCGACTTGGTATCGACGTAGATCTTCTGGTCGATGGTGGTGGAGAGCAGTTGCACCGCTTCTTGAAACGGCGCATCCTTCAGGCCGCGGGCGATGGCCGCATCGAGCGAGCGGAGGAGTTTCTCCTCGTCGGGCGAGAGTTGCGGTGCGTTCAGCTTTCGCCGCCGCTCCATCTTCTCTTTCCAGTCTTTCGGGAATTCAATGTCGCCAATCGGTGGTATCGCCGAACGTTGGACATCGTTCATGGCTCGTGTGAAGCGATCGGCCGACAGAGTGGCGATGTCGCGGGCGTCGGCGATCGAATCAGCGATCGACCGCTGGTTAGCAAAGAGAAGAAGGGCGGGGTTGTTCGGGTACTTGGCGGCGATGGCGGTCAACTTCCTCTTGGCGTCAGCCTCGCGGCGGTTCTCCACGTCGGCAGCGATGGCCGTGATCGCTTCGGCGACTTCCTTCGCTTCTAGTTTGGCGGCGTCGATCAGCTTTTGGTTCTTTTCGTTTCGCACCGCCCGGTCGAGCAAGGTAGCATCGGCCTTGGGTGGGGCGAGCGGAATGGTGGAGGTGTTGCCGATGGCGGCGATGGCGTCGTTGAGTTGCCGGACCAACTCCTCGCGTTTTTTCTCGGTCACAATGGCGGTATCGACTTTCGTCCGCACGTCCTTGAGCATGCGAACGGCTTTACCAACATCCACCTTCGCCACGCCTGGGGCAAGACGCAGGGCGTCGGAGACTTCACCGGCCAGGGCGGTTTCGGTCGCCTGGAGTTTCTTCTGCGCTGTCTCGATTGGGGGTGTTTGTGCCGGTGCGACCGACAGACCCAGCCCGACCGCTACCGCCGCCGCCAGCTTCCGCCCGTTGCCGCGCATGGGTATCCTCCCGGTATCCGGTATCGATTCGACCCTTTGCCCTTGCTCCCTTCAACGTACCGGCCTGACTTGGCGTTTGCTACAGCGCGAGCGGCGGTGCGACCGTCAGTAGCGGAGGGTACGTCTGTTTCTGGACCGTGCAGTATGGTGCTGCTGAACTTCGTCGTGTGAATACGCCTGCCTCAGGCCGATTCTTGGGGATTACGAGCGCCGGCAAGGCGCGAAGAAGTGGCCATTTTCCGCCGGACTCTGAATGCAAAGTCGTGGGGTTCTTGGGGTAGTGGCTTGCGTTAAGTGTTGGGTCGGCCAGCACGAGCGATGGGAATTCGTGACTTTCTTCACCTTGTTGCTAGACCACCAATTCTGCACACTCCCGACCTCAGAACCGCCCCGCTTTCCGAGTGATACGCCGCGTAATCCAAGTTGACCCCACCCCCCGCGACGGGTACACCGCTAGGTACGGCGGGATGCCCCCGCGGAGGCAATTGCCATGCGGCAATGGGCGTGGGTGCGAGCTGGGTTGCTCTTGCTAGCGGTGCTGGCGGTGGTCGCTGCTGGGCTAACTTGGGTGACAAAGGCGGAACCGGAGTTCTACGCGGCCGCGTCGGCCGTGCGCCCTCAAGCAGACGACCCGCGACTGGCGAGCGAGACGCAGACCCGCATCAGCGAACTGCTGAACGACCTCACCGCCCAGTTCGGCGGCACCGGCGACTGGCAGAAGTCCTTCACCACCAACGAACTCAACGCCTTCCTCCGCGAAGACGACGAACACGCTCTGCTCCTCCGCCCGAAATGGGAGGGCTTCACCGACCCACGGGTAGGCATCGTCGGCGATCGTTTGTCGGTCGGTGGGCGTGTGGGCGAGGGGCTTTTCAGCACGGTGTTGTCGGTGGAGGTACGGGCGTGGATGGTGGCGGGCGAGCCGAACACCTTCGCCGTCGAGTTGGTCTCGGTGCGGCTCGGTCGGCTACCGTGGTTCAAACGGTGGCTCATGGACCGCATGACCGCCTTCGCCGTGCAGAACAACGCCGACCTCACCTGGTATCGCGGTACGGCAAACCCGGTCGCCGTCTGTCGCCTGCGGGCGAGCCAGACGCAACCCGACGTACTTCTCGGGGCGGTGGACATCGGCAATGATCGCATCACCATCGGTGGGCGTGGCTTGGTCGGGCCATGACCGACGCACGGCGGAGGGCCTTCGCGCTTCGCTAGCAATCCTTCTTCATCCAGCACGAGCCGCCCCCCC
>JALOQR010000032.1 GCA_025459365.1 Fimbriiglobus sp. | reverse complement strand
AATCAACTCATGCAGGCCAAGCAAGCAACCGCCTTGCCCGAGGAAACGGCCATCGAGCAGACGGCCGACCTCTTCGACAGCGGGTATGCGTGGGCCTTGCGGCGGCTGCTGAACGTCCTGCCAGACGTGGATGCATTCGTTTGGACGAAGTATGTGGCCGAGGGGTTCAGTGTGCCCGGTGAGGCGCTGGTGATGAACTTTGTCGTGCTGGCCGCGTACCTGTTCCCTTGGTTCCTGCTCGCTTACTACCTGATCCGCGGCCGCGAGGTGGCGGCGTAAACCGGCTGGCCCACCCGACCCAGAACCAATCCCCCGAAGGGGCGATTCGATGAACGACGAACTGCGGCGCAAGGCGGTCATCCGCAAAGGCACCTACTTCGGGGTCATTCTGGCCCTGTTCATCGTCAGCATGTTCTGGCGTGGGGTGTTCGACCTCCCGGTGGGCGACCCGAAGCGTGTGTCGCGTCGGGACGAGGCCACCGGCAAACTGCTCCCCGTGAGCGGGGCGGACACCGTTGCCCGCTTGCCGATCAAATACCAGGCCGAAGACCTGGAACTGCGTGAGCAGGACGCCGGTGACCCCGAGGTCGCTGGGGCGCTCGCTCAGGTCAGCCTGGTCGGCATCCGCGGGTTCGTAGTGACGTGGTTGTGGAACAAGACCACCACCGCCCAGAAGCGGGGTGAGTATCACGAGATGGAGCGGAATGCCCTGCTCCTCACCAAAGTACAACCGCACTTCATCACTCCGTGGGTGTTCCAGGCATGGAACATCGCGTACAACGTGTCGGTTGAAACCGACAAACTCAGCGACCAGTACTACTACATCGCCCGCGGCATCTCACTCCTGGCCGAAGGCGACCGGGCAAACACCCGTACTCACCGCCGCGGCGACCGGATTTACATGGTTGGCTCGCCCGACATCCGCTACCAACTCGGGTTCTACGCTCAGAACAAATTCAGCGTGTCCGACAAGGTCGCTACCCTCTATTCGCTTTCACAACTGAGCCTGCTACCGCCGAGCGAGCGTGACCCACGGCGATATCGAACCGCCGAAGGTACCGTGGACCCTGATCTGTACCGCCAGTTCTGCGAGCGAAATCCGCAATTGGTGTGGCGACTGAAGACCAAACTGAACTTGAAGAAGCCCGAGCAGGTGATGGAGTTCCTGGAAACGAACTGGCGCATCCCCGCCCGATACGACGTGGAGACGGGTGAGCGGCAGGCGGACGATCGGGCTTTCCCCGTGCTCCCAGTGGCCGACGAGGGAGCCGACTCCGGTCAACTCGCCCGCTACCTCGACTCTCTTCGCCTGAAGCAGGGTGAACGCACAGCGGCTGGTCCGGATGCCATCGACATCCGAATGGTGGCCCGCGCCTGGTTCGAACATGCCCTGGCGGTGGTTCCGCCCCCACGCGAAGGTGTGCCGGCCAAAACACCCTTAAAAGAGGAGTACGACCGCTTCCGCTACCGCCTTCCGGAGCGACCGGCCCTGATCGTGGTTCGCTTCTCCCCGGCTCGCGCCCAAAACTATGTGGCCGAACGCCTGCAGAAAGAAGGTTGGTTCGACGAGTTCTCGACGTGGAGCCCGGATGAGGGGTACGACCCCGACGCCTTCTGGTTCCCAGACCCGACCAACAGAAACCGGGCCCGAGCAGTGACCCTCACCCCCGGCACCCACGCCCGCGCACAGTGGGAAGCCGCGCACAAACTGTGGAACGAATTCGGTGAACGGAACGGGCTGAACCCGGCCAATCTGTTCGTTCAACAGAACTTGGCGGAGGCAGCCCGCGCCAAGGGGGTGGTCCAGGGCCGCGAGTACACCGATGAGCAGTTGGCTGCGCTCGGCCTGACCCGCGATCACCTGGGGGCCGAACAGGCCATCCTGTACTACGATCAGAACCGGCAGATCACCCAGTACCAGCGGTTCGTGAGCGAGAGCCTGGCCGAGACCGAACCCGCTCTCGCCGAGGCTCGCCGCGAGTTGTCGAGGGCCGACGCTTTACACGTGCGCGACCCCCTGGGCACCTCAGAACTGGCGGCCCGGCTCAAGGCCTCCGCTCTGTGGCGGAAGGTGTACACCGGCGATCGACACCGCATGTTTTACACCAAGGCCGACATGGTGCAGGAAAGCACCCTTGCTCAGGAGTTGGCCATTGCCGATCTGTTGCTCAAGTCAGACGATCCGGACACCGCCCGCCGTGTGACAGAGACCCGCACGGCTCTGGCCGCCCTCGCCCCCGCAGCCCTTCTGCCGACGACGGAAGAACGGCTGAAGAAGGCGGTTGCCGCCGACGAAGCTCAAGTCCGGCTGGCCGTGGCCACGGCGATGATCGATGAGTCGAATCCCCTTCGCAAGAAGGCATCGGAACTCGTTGATGATTTCCGGAAAAAGTTCCCGAACAGCCCGCAGCAGCCGACGCTGGAAGCCACCGCTCGTGGCTTGCTCGAAGGCGATTTCGCCTGGATGAAGACCTACGCTGACATCAACCGTACTGTGCCGTGGGTGAATGACGACGTCCGCTTTGCCCAGTACCGGAAAGACAACCCCACTGCCGCCTCGACGGCAGAGTCGGACCCTCCGACTGGCCCGGCCCCGCAGAACATGCCCGGCGCACGACCAACGACGAGCGGGCAATAATCCGCAGGTTCCCCATGCCGAACGTGGCCCTGGCCATCCTCGCCCACCCGGACGACGCGGAGTTTCTCTGTGCCGGCACCCTCCTCCGACTCCGCGCCGAACAGGGATGGCAAGTTCACGTCGCCACCATGACGGCCGGCGATTGTGGCTCGGCCGAACACGCCCCAGACGACATCGCCCGCATCCGTCGGGCAGAGGGGGCAGCAGCCTGCCGGGCCGTTGGGTTCACCTACCACTGCCTGGAAATCCGCGATCTGCGAGTGCGATACTGCGACGAACAACTGGAGAAAGTGTGCCGGCTGCTGAACACCGTCCGCCCGAACGCTGTGTTTACACACAGCCCAGAAGACTACCACCTCGACCACGAACAGACGAGTATCCTGGTGCGGGCAGCGGCGTTCGCAGCGCCGATTCACAATTTTCTCCACCGCCCAGGCCACTCCGAGCCTCACCCTCCGCTCGCTGCGATCCCGCACCTCTTCTATTGCGACCCACTCGAGGGTAAGGATCAATTTGGCCGGCCAGTACCGCCAAGCATGTTCGTTGACATCGGTAGTGTGATTGAGAAGAAAGCGGCCATGCTCGCCGAGCACGAGAGCCAGCGTGCCTGGCTACGGAAGCACCACGGGGTGGATAACCTGATCGACTCGATGAAGGGCTGGTCGGCCGAGCAGGGGCGGCGGGCAGGGGTGGCGTTCGCCGAGGGGTTCCGCCAGCACCTTGGGCACAGCTATCCGCAGAACAATTTGCTTCAGGAGTTATTGGCCGCAAGTCAACTCGACATCTGAAAAAAACTAATCCGGATGAGAGGTGGGATACCCCCGGCTGTCCGGGGTCGAGGTAAGTGGAAACGTACAGAACAGGCTGATTTTCGCTACTTTTCGGGTGTCGGTGGCCGAGGGGGGTATGTGTGTGGCAGGTGGCAGTGTGGCAGAGAGGGGGGTAAGCCATGAACGGCAGTGCGACGAAGGGACCAACGACGCGCTGAATGCCCAAAAGTCAACCGATTCTGTACAGAATACCCCCAGCCACGGAATTGCAGTTTCACAACGTTACTCGGCGTCGATCACCACAATCGGCCCGGCTGTCCCGCCGACGGCAATCCGCGTGTTGTCTGGGCTGATGGCTAGTGCGGTGACTTGACCAATCGTGAGCGGGAAGCGTGCGGTTTCCTTTAGGGTCTTGACGTCCCAAAACCGGACTGTCTCGTCCCAGCCCGCGCTGACGACTGTCCGGCCGCCGTTGCCGAACGTCACCGACGACACTCGCCCTTTGTGCCCACTCAATTCACCAATCGATTTCCCTCCGGCGGTGAACAACTTTACCTGCCAATCGATGGCCAGGGCAACCGTACCACCATCCGGGGAGACTGCGATCGCGGCGGCGGGTTTGCCGAGCGCTACATCGGTGGGCGATGTCGAGGTGATGCACCACGATCGCCAAATACAGGCGGTGGAGTTTTGCAACCCGGCAATCCAATGGAGCCACTTGGTGGGGGGATGGGCGGCGATGGCTCGTACCCCGTTCGCCCCGCGGACGTTCAGGGGTACCGGCACGGCTCGATTTCGATCCACGTCCCAGAGGTGCAATTGTCCCGAACCTGTATCGTTTCGCTTCCCCGTGCCCACCGCCAGGAGGTTCGTCGTCACATAAGTGAGCGCAACGACCCTATCCTGGGAAAAACTGGCCCGCGGCTCGGATCGCTTTCTTCCTGTGGTTGAGAATGGCCCGAGCGACTGTACTTGGTTGTCGTCGGCGAACGTCACCCATTCGCCGGAGGGCATCCACGCCACGGCGCTCCGCGCCAACGTGTCATTCGGGCAGACACCCTGTAACATCGCTCCGCTCGCTTCCCACACCCGTACCCATCCATCGTTCCCGCCACTGGCCAGTAGGGAGGAGTTCGGGCAAAAGCCGAGAGAGAAAATCGGCGCGGAGTGACCGTCGAACTGGATCATCGCGGCCGTCCAGGGAGGGATTGAGGCGACGTCGGATTGTAGACCAGATGCCGAGGGGAGTCGTCCCCGCTTTACGATCCCCGCGGCATTCCCTCTCGCTCTTCCTTTGGGTCACCCCGTGGCAACGAGACGGTAAACAGACTCCCGATGCCCTCCTCGCTTACTACTCTCACCGTCCCCTTCATCGCTTGCACGAGGTGCTTGACGATGGCCAAGCCCAACCCAGTGCCACCCATCTCACGGGAGCGAGCTTTATCGACCCGGTAGAACCGCTCGAAGATCCGTGGTTGGTCGGCTGCCGGGATGCCCATGCCAGTGTCCTCGACCTCGATGATCACTTCGATCGGGGTCGCTCGCCATCGGGCAGTGATGCGTCCGGTGGGAGTGTACTTGATGGCGTTGTCCACCAGGTTGTCGAGGACCTGGGCGAATGCCGCCTCATCTGCCCACACGGTCAGGTCCGGTGGGGTGTTTGCCAGGGCCACACCGTTGAGTGTCAGTCCTCGGGCCTCGGCCCGCGTGCGGTGACGGTCGAGGCAAGCGTGAACGGCGTCGTCCACCAACACTCGCTCCGGGATGAACCGCTGCTCCGCCGACTCGATGCGGGCGAGGCTGAGAAGATCTTCGATGAGCATCTGTTGGCGATCGGCCTGGTCGGCGATCTCGGCCAGGAACAGCCCGCGAGCCGAGGGATCTTCGACTGCCCCGTCGATGAGCGTCTCCACACTGCTTTTGATGTTTGCCAGGGGCGTCTTCAACTCGTGCGACACGTTCGCCACGAATTCCTGCCGTAACCGCTCAAGCCGCCGAAGTTCGGTCGTGTCGTGGATCACCAGTACCGCTCCTACCGGGTTTCCCCCCGGCAGCAACGAGACGTACAGGGTCAGGTACTTCTCGCTGGCGCCATTCCAGGCCAGTTCTCGCCGCTGGGGGCCGCCTCCGGCGAGTGCGGCATCGACCGCTTCTCGCAGTGTCCGCTGTCGAGTCACCTCCCACAGTACTCGCCCGACTGCCCGTTCTGGGTCAAACTCGAGCATCGCTCCGGCCAGTTCGTTGGCGAAGAGCACACGCTGGCGGGCGTCGATGGCTACCACACCTTCAATCATCCCCGAAAGGATGGTGCGGAGTTGCTGGCGGTCGTGTTCGCTCTCACGGAAGGCAGCGGCGAGTCGGTCGGTCATGCCGTTGAAGGTGCGGGCCAGTGCGGAGAACTCACGCCCACCTGAAACGTGGATTTGTTGGGAAAAATCCCCCTCGGCCAGTCGTCCAGCTCCGCGAGTGAGGTCGGTCAAGGGGCGGGTGAACCGGCGGGCGAGCAGGTAGGCCGGCGTGACAGACAACATCACAATCAGTGAACTGGCGAGTACCACTTCCCCGGCTAGCCCAACAAACAACCCGTGGACATCCGCCCGCAAGACGATCAACCCGACTAGCCCGACCGAGCAGACGACCAAACCGAGGAATGTGAGGAAGAGACGCCAAAACATAGCGACGATGACCGCGGAGTGGATCGGCGGAAGTTGCCGCCATTATCCCCGCGATCAACAGCCGCTTGAAGTATTTTTGATGAAACCAGTTGGCTACATCTGATTGTGGTGAACGCAGGGAGGGTAAGGCCGATCATTCCGGCGAGCCAGTTCAAGTTAGCTGTGCTCTGGCTACGACGATTACTCTCCAAGGACCAGAATTGTCTTGGTCGATTGACAGGCCTGGTTGTTGTATCTGATGGGTTTGCGTAAACCCATCAGACGCAGTGGCAATCCAGCCGATGGCTACCTGTGATCGGAAAACTCACTTGCTTTACATCGCTACGCACTCCAACCCAAATGTCTGGGCCACCGCCGCGTTCGTCACCTTGCCACCTTTGACGTTCACCCCGGCCATCAAGGCTGGGTTCTCCGCAACGGCCCGCTCGGGACCCTTGTTCGCCAGTTGTAGAGCGAAGGGAAGGGTCACGTTGGTGAGGGCGTAGGTACTGGTGCGTCCCACGGCACCAGGCATGTTCGTCACGCAGTAGTGAACGATTCCATCCACGATGTAAGTCGGCTTGGCGTGCGTGGTGGGCCGGCTCGTCTCCATGCACCCACCCTGGTCGATTGCCACGTCGATAACCACGGCCCCGGCCGGCATGAGCTTCAGGTCGTCCCGCTTGACCAGAAACGGAGCTTTGGCACCGGGGATCAGTACTGCACCGATGACGAGGTCGGCGGTCCGCAGGCAGTCCAGGATGTTGTGTCGGTTACTGAACAGACCTGTCACGTTGGGGGGCATCACGTCATCGAGGTATCGCAGGCGGTCGAGGTTTACATCCAAGATGAAGACGTTGGCGCCGAGGCCGGCGGCCGTCTTGGCAGCATTTGCGCCAACCACCCCACCACCCAGTACGATCACGTTGGCGGGGGCCACCCCCGGCACCCCGGCGAGCAGGATGCCGCGGCCCTCCTGCGGACGCTCCAGGTACTTCGCCCCCTGTTGAATGCTCATCCGCCCGGCTACCTCACTCATCGGAGTGAGCAGCGGTAGGGTGCCTTTCGTGTCTTTGATCGTCTCGTAGGCAATGGCGGTGATGCCGGCGGAAAGGCAGGCGTGAGTCAGCTTCTCGTCGGCAGCAAAGTGGAAGTAGGTGAATACCGTCTGCCCAGCTCGCATGTGCGGCCACTCTTCGGGAAGAGGTTCCTTGACCTTTACGATCATGTCGGCCCGTTTCCAGATGTTGGCGGCGGACGGCACCAGTTCGGCCCCGTTGCGAGCGTACTCCTCGTCGGTGATGCCGCTGCCGAGGCCGGCTCCCGATTGAATGAGCACTTGGTGCCCTGCGCGGGTTAACTCCTCCACGCCAGCTGGGATCATGGCCACGCGGTACTCGTCCGGCTTTACTTCCTTCGGCACGCCGACGATCATGGGACGCCCCTGAATCTGCAAAAGAAATGTCAACTCCGTGTATTGTCTGTGGGAAGAGACGGGTTTCAACCTCCGAACAGGATGGAGTACACTTTATCCTGTCGGACTCACGCCCGGAGTTGCCCCATGCCCGACTCGCGACCACACGACGCCGACCTCACCCAGCCGTTGCCAGCACTTACCGCGGATGGCACTTTGGCAATCCCTTCCGCCGCACTCGATGTGTACACAATGGCTGCTGGATCGACCGAACACACCGCGCTGTCAGTGGTCGGCGATTATCGTTTACAGAGCAATCTCGGCGAAGGGGCGATGGGCACGGTGTACCGTGCCGAGCGGCAGAGTAACGGGCGAGTAGTGGCCTTGAAGGTGCTTTCAAAAGCGGTGGCCACGCGGCCAGGGTTCGTTCAGCGGTTCCATCGCGAGGTGCGAGCCATGGGCCGGCTGACCCATCCCAACATCGTTCGGTATTTGGCAGCCGGAGAAGACGGCGGACGGATCTACTTGGCCATGGAGTTGCTCGAAGGTGGCACAGTGGCAGCCCGAGTGCGGGCGGCAGGTCGGTTGAGTGTGACCCAGGCGATGGCAGTGGGTGTGGCCACTGGGCGAGCTCTGGAGTACGCACACCAGAACCAGTTTGTTCACCGCGACGTGAAGCCAGACAACCTTCTTCTGACCAGCCAAGGAGTAGTGAAACTGGCCGATTTGGGGTTGGCCAAGGCAACCGACGACACCGACGTGTCACTCACTGGCACGGGTACGGGCGTGGGCACCCCGGAGTATGCCCCGGTGGAACAGATTCGGGATGCGAAGCGGGCCGACACGCGGAGCGACTTATTTGCCCTTGGCGGTGTCCTCTACTTCGCTCTCACCGGCGTGCCACCGTTTCCGGCCACCAACTTCCTAGAACTGCTGAAATTGAAGGAGAATGGAGCCTATCCACTGGCCTCAACGAAGAATCGAGAAGTGCCAACGGTAGTGGATAAGATGCTCGGCAAACTGCTCGCCCGACTGCCCGAACACCGCTACCAGTCTGCGACCGAGTTCCTGCAAGACGCCGAGTGGAGTGGTTTCACAGCGGATCGAATTGAATGAACCCCGGCGTTGCCACCAGGGTTCACGGTTGCCGCCTCAATACACACCGACCACAGTCGTCGCGGCCAGTTCACTGAATGGCCGCACGCCACTTACACCGTCCCATGGGAACTTGTCGAACGGCTTCTCCCGCTCTCCCTCATCTCGCTCCGGGAACCGCGGGACGAAGAATTCTTTGGTAAATGTGCTGAGCAGTACCCGCCCGGTTGATCCGTAGGGCACCACTTCGTTGTAGTCCTTCGGGTTCACCACCTCGATCACCGCCCGCGGTTGGGGGGCATAATACGAGATCTTGAACCCATCTTCGGGGCCGATTGGTTTACTGCAAGCTAGACCCATGAGGGTGTTGCCGTAGGTCGGCGTCATGTACACATCGCCGTTGTCGAGCATCTCTTCATAGGCTTCGCGAGTGAACTGCGGAGTGAACTCGGTACCGCCGCTAAAGATACCGATGATGCCAGCGCTCTTGATGCTCCGCAGCCCACCGCTCGGGATAGGTTTCTTCAGTTCGCGGTACTTGTCCTCAAGTTTCCCGTTCCGCAGTGCCTCATCCAGTGCGGCGAGCAGTTTCGGGGTGGTGAACATACACTTGATGTCGTGCCCGCCGGCCAGGATGGTGATGGCTTGGTCGATGCAGTGTTCCTTGTAGGCGTTGGCCTCGGCGATTTTGCGGGCCTTCAGGCACTTGACCACATAACGCGGGTCGAGATCGACGCAGAAACTGATTCCGCCGCGGTACTGGGCGAGGTGCTCGATGGCGAGCCGAAGGCGTCGTGGGCCGCTTGGCCCGAGCATGAGCCAGTTGCTTCCGCGCGGAAAGTACTTGTCTGGCAGGGTGTCCGACATCATCTCGTAGTCGATCTTGAAGTCATCGATGACAATGCGGCTTTTCGGCAAACCAGTGGTGCCGCCGGTCTCGAACACGTACACACCACGGTCGGCAAACGCCTTCGGTACCCACCGGCGAACCGGCCCACCGCGAAGCCAATCGTCCTCGAACACGGGGAAGCGTTTGATGTCGTCGAAACTCTTCACGTCGGTGAGCGGGTTGAAGTCGAACGTCTTCGCTTTCTCCAGCCAGAATGGGCAGCCGGTATCGGGGCTGAAATGCCACTTCACCATCTCGACGAAGTGCGCATCGAGTTGCTTGCGGGCGTTGAGCACCCTTTCTTCTAGGGTGGCTCCAGTGACGGGTGTCGGTTTGCCGGGGGTGTCAGGGAGGGGCATGGCAGGCACTCAGAGTGGGATTGTGGACGGAACTGGACACTGGAAATGCGACCGGAGAGCCGGGCATGGGATAACACCGTCGCGGGAATCGTGAATGCAGTGACCGTATGGTTCCGTTACCCACTTGGTCACTGCATTCACGGTTTCATCTGCGTGTTATTTTGCCCCAATGGCGAATAGTACGTTCTCGGTCATTACGTAGAGCACGCCGTTGGCGACCACCGGGGTGCTACGAATCGGCGCACCAAAGTCAGCCTTGCCAAGTACGAACTCTGCTTCGATCGCCTTCCGTTTCTGCTTGTACTGGTTGGTGAACGACTTCTGATCGGTGGCCGACGGGTTATCCAGGTCGTCGATCGGCTTCGCTTTCGGGTCATGCTTGAACACGAACATCTCGCCGTTCTCGCAGCCCAAGTATACCTTGCCATCCACGTAGTACGGCGATCCCCAGATCTGGCTCTTGGTATCGTAACTCCAGATTTTCTTGCCCGTTTTGGCATCGAGGGCGTGTAGGATGCCGTTCAGTTCGCTGATGTAACAGATACCATCGACCAGAGCGGCCGTGCTCATTGTGCGGCCAAACTGGTAGTCCCGGAACACGAACTTCCGCGTATCCGATCCACCGTAATGCCAGGCCACCGCCGAGTCTGGGTTTGGTTTCCCGGTGTAGATCTCTTTCCCTTCCTCGTTCTTTGCCACCTTGTCCACGAGTTCCGGCGACACGTCCTTGGCCTTGTTCTTGGCGGCGTTGGTCACCGCCTTTTTCAAGTCGATGGAGTAGAAGTGTGCAATGCCCGTGAAGTGTTCCGGGTCTTGGCCAGTGCCGATGTAACAGAAACCATCGTGTACGACCGGGGTGCCGATGAAGTCGCTCTTGGTGCCAGCACCGCCGAGTTCATAGGTAGTGTCTTTCGGGTTCGCGTCGAACTTCCAAATGAGATCACCCTTCTCTGGAGTGAAGGCGTAGATCCAGCCGTCGCCTCCGGGGAAGATTACCATTTTGGTGCCGTCGATTTCAGCGTAGGCCGGGTTAGCCCACTGGCCATGCATGATGTTCTTGCCAGGAGCGTTGCTCTGCCACAACACCTTGCCCGTCTTCTTGTCAACCGCGACAAAACTTGGGGCATTCGGGGCAGGTATGTTGATGTGGTTTTCGTCGACCCCATTGGCGGTCACCACATAAAGGATGTCGCCAACGAGTAGCGGGCTGGCGGCGGTCATGTTGTGCGGGAACACGCCAAGGTCGGTCAGCATGTCGAGTTCCCAGAGCACATCAGCGTCCGTTTTGGTGTCGTGCACCCGTTCCTTCTTCGTGGCAGCGTCGAGATACTTGAGCGGCTTACCCTGGAAGCCGTCTTGCCCGCCGTTAATGTCGAGACATTGAATCGTGCAGCGGTTCGTAGTCAGGTAAACGCGATTACCTTCAACGAGTGGAGCAGCGCAGACCCCTTCAAGCGGCCAGTCGTTCACCTGGCCAGACGGCAGCTTGTCGTTGACCGCCTGCCAAAGGAAGTCGCCGGTCTTTTCGTCGAAGCACATGAGCACGCCCTTGTCGAGCGGCTCGATGTCCTCCCCCGTCTTCTTCTGGTCGCGAGGGTTGCGTGGCTTGCCGTTGTTGGTGCCAACGAACACCTTGCCATTGGCGATAATCGGTCCGCCGTAAGCCCGGCTGCCTAGATCGGCCTTCCACTTGAGTAACTTCTCGTTCAGTTTGGCTTCTTCGCCCTCGCCGAGTGCATGGGGAATGCCCTTGTCGGTCAGGTTGATCATGTTGCGCGAGGGGCCGCCACCGAAACAAGTTAGGTCTGACTTGCCGCCCTTCGAGGTATCGGCCTTGGCTGGGATGTCGGCTTTTGCCTTTGCCTCATCGGCCGTCAGCGGGGCAGGGCGATGAGTCAGCAGCACTGTGACGCTGAGCAGCAGTGTCGCGGCGGTGAAACCACTGGCCAGCAGTCGGCGGGTGGTAATGCAACAGTGCATGAGGTTGACCTCCAGGGGTGTTTTGTGCAGAAGCGGCTGGGAAGACCCAGGCCACGTGATGTCGCTGGTTGGGTGCTATCGGGCCGTTCAGGGGCGGACAGTCATTTGTTCGGCGTCACACTCACGTTGTCGTAGTAGATAGGCGACCCGGGGCCGGTGGTAATGTTCGGCACGTAGCCGTACAGGGCAGCGGCGCCCTCGGCGTTTGGATTTGGGTCCTCGACCTCGATTGTCCACTCCTTCGGTTCAGGCTTGCCCCGCTCCCAGACCTTACCCTTAAGTACCGTCTTGCCGTTGTCAGTCTCGGCCGTGAACTTCATGGTATACCATGTGTCTTTGTTCCAGTGGAACTCGACCTCCTTGCGGATGCGGTTCCGGGCCTCCCACGAGACGATGGTGACGTTGCGCTTGTCGTCGGTCGTTTTGCCTTCCAGCACAAACAACGCCCGCTTAACGATAACTCCCATGTCAGGCAACTTGCCGCCCACCTCCCCGGCGTACACATCGGCCTGGATGGTGTAGTTTGTACTCGTTGGTGCGGTGATGTAGGCATTGGCACGGGCGATCGGCGGACGAGAATCGTTGTTGACCTTGCTCAGAACCTTCATCTTCTGGCCGCCAATCTCGACTTCTTCCACGGTGTATTTCCCTTGGGTGTTTACCCACCCGCCGGGGGTGGCCCCAACTGGCACCTTCTCGAAGTCTTGTTTGACGGGCAGTTGCGGCACAACACGGACGCGGGCACGCGCGGTCAATTCGCCGACCTTGACATCAACGTATCCTTGCTGTCCAGGGTTCGGGGCGAGCTTGACAGTGCCGTTTTTCACTTCACCGGCGAGGGCTGGCGGTTGAGCGCCGGCCGGGGTTTTCGGAGGGAGTGGGAGCGACCACTCCGGCTTGGCGTCTGCCGGCGCGGGCAACTCGCGTCCGTTGGCATCCACGTACTTGATAGCGAACTGGATCTCAGCACCTGGCTTGGCGGAGACATCGGCCGGGAAGACCAGGACGCTGGCCGGCTTGGCATTCGGGTCGAACGGCGTTTCCATCGGCATCGGCTTGTACTTTGAATCGCCCACCTTCGCGCCTTTCGTGCCGACGCAGTAGAGGAACTCTGCCGTCTGGAAGTAGAGTTTCCCGTTGACGGCGATCGGCGTGCCGGGAGTTTCCACGAATCCCTTCTTCTTCGGGTCGGCGAACTTGAAGGTGAACTCGGTTACGTCGTCCTCGCTCGGCTTCTTGTTGCCCACCTTGGTGATGACCGACAGTTTGCCGTTGATCTCAAAAATGTACACAGTTCCACCGGCGACGAGGGGCGATCCACGGGCGGTGGTGCCGTACTTGTACTCCCACAGGAGCTTACCGGTGGCGGCATTGAAGCAGAGGAGGGCTCCGCCGTCTTCTGGCACAAACAGTTTGCCGTCGGCTAGGGCCGGGCTGCCTAGCCCGCATCGCTTCGCTTCCTTGTATTCCCACACCAGTTTCGGCTTCATGTTCTCGACCTTGCTGGCATCGACGCAGATCACCCGGCCTTCTTTGCCGCCTTCCGGGTTCGGCTCGCCGTGGGCGCAGTAAACCAGGTTGCCGTCCACCACTGGCGACGGGTTCACCACCATCGCGCTGAAGTGGTAACTCCACATCAATTCGCCGGTGCGGATTTTCATCGCGTGTAGTCCACCGTCGGCCCCACCGCTGATCACGAGCCTCTGGCCATTGATGACAGCCACGACTGGGTTTGAGTAGTACGTGCCTTTCAGGGGGCGCTGGGTAGTCGAGACTTCACGCCACCACACGACATCACCCGTCTTGCCGTCGAACGCGGCAAACCGACTACCGCCGCGGGCCTGATCGCCCCAACTGCCGTTCACGAACCCGACTACCAGCAACCCGCTGCCGCCGTCGAACAGCGGAGAGGCGATACGCCCGCCGTACCCGGTGACGCGGCCGAACTCCTCAGTCAGTTGCCGCTGCCATTTCAACTTGCCGGAGTCCGCGTCGAGGGCCATGAGTGCGCCAGCGGTGGTGTGAGCGAAGATGGTCTTCTCTTTGGGGTCGGCGGCCAGCGTCGTCCAACCCAGGCGGCTACTCACAATGTCGGTGTGATAAACCCCGAAACGAACCTCCCACACTTTCTCTCCGGTGTCGGCGTTAAGGCAGTAGATGCGTTCACCCTCAGTCGTTTTGCTGGCGTCGAAGCCGCCGATGGCGTACAGGCGACCACCCATGACGAGGGGCGCTGACCGACCGTTATATTCCTTCTTCCATAGGAGGTTCTCTTCGCTGCCGGGGTCGAGGCTGAACGTCTCGGGCAAGCCGGTCTCACGGCTGACGCCGTTCTGCTCAGGTCCGCGCCAGTGTAGCCAGTCACCAGCCGTCAGGGGTGGAACGAATAGGGAGAAAGTGAAGAAGAGAAGGAACGATCGACTGGGAAGCATTTTCGACTCCGGCGTGGAGGGGTGAGGGCTTTGGTGTTCGGTTTACGGCTTTCGTTCACGCACCAGTCGGCGGGCTTTCATCTGGAACCGGGGCAGCGAGCCGGGGGGCACGGCGATCACATCGGTGCGAAAAAGCAGTTCGTCACGGACGACGCGGCCGATGGCCTCGCACAGCTTAGGGCCGTCGGCGGCGGGGGCGGGTTCGACCTCGACACGCAGGTCCGGTAGGGGGCCAGTGTCGTCAACCACCAAGCGGAACTCGGCGACTTCCGGGAAACGGCGGACGACAGCCTCGATAGCCGAAGGATACAGGTTGTTGCCCCGAACGTGAATCATGTCGTCTGCCCGACCGATGACGCCGCCATCAAAAAACAACTCCCCATGGCGGAAAGAAGGCCTCACGAGATCACCGGTACGATAGCGGATGACCGGGGCATGAACGCGGTACAAGTTGCTGACGACAACCTCGCCAACTTCGCCGTCAGTCACTTCTCGGTCGCCGCCCGGTTCGAGTACTTCGGTGATGAAATCACGGTGCAGAACCCTCAACAGGCCGGGGGTGTCACGTGTCTCGAACGCCAGTGGCCCTACCTCACTCAATCCGTAGTGGTCGAACACCTTGGCACCCCAGGCGATTTCGACTCTCTGACGGGTAGCCGGGATGCTTCCACCCGGTTCGCCGGCGAGTACCAGCAGCCGTACGTTGGAAGCCGCGAGGTTTAGCCCTTCGGTGGCCGCGACTTCGGCCAGGTGCAGGGCATAAGTGGGAGTGCAGCAGACTGCCGTCGCACGGTGTTCGAGCATGTACTTGAGACGGGCGGTTGTGCTCATCCCACCCCCAGGCAGCACGGCCCAGCCGAGTTTGGCAAGGGCCTCGAACGCCGCCCAGAAGCCGAGGAATGGGCCAAACGAGAAAGGGAAGAAGGTGCAGTCGTTCTCGGTCAGTCCGACGTCATCGCGGAGGCCGACGTCCCACAAACGGCACAGGCGATCCCAGTCATCGCACGTGTCCCGCCAGCGGAGTGGGCGGCCGGAACTAGTACCCGAGGTCTGGTGCAGACGAATGTACCGGGCGGTCGGGGCGCAATGGTTGCTGCCGTAGGGCGGGTGTGTGTTTTGGTCGGCGACCAGTTCGTCTTTGGTGGTGAAAGGCAGTCGACGGTAGTCATCCCACGTGTAGATCGCGGCGAGATCGGTCCCGGCAGCGGCGAACTTGGTGGAATAGAACGGAGTGAGGTTGGGGGCGATCCGGTCCCGGAGGTAATGGAGTGACTGCGTGCGGTTGAAGTGTTCGGTCACGACACCGCCCCTGCGGAGGCCTATTCAAAGCGATACCGACGAGTCAGCGGAAACTTACGGGGAAACCAGTGAGCCGTGAACCCACCTGAACTACCGACCACGCAGAGGGTCGGGTCGGCAGTAGAGGCACCCGAAAACTTTACATTCTGGGTACGGGTCGCTGGAGCGACTCACTTGGTCACGTCGTACACATAAAGCAATTCGTAGTCCCGCAAAAACAGCTTGCCGCCGCTAACCACCGGGTGCGCCCAGACTTTCCCCTGGTTCGGGCGCACTTTGCTCGTCGCCGGGATAGTGAAGTTTGCTTCTTCCATGTATCCCTTGTCGGTCGCTTTCACGCGGGCCAGTTTGCCCGCCTGCTCGCTGTAGCACAGCAGGGTGTCGCCGATGGCCGTCATCGATCCCTTGCCGACGCCCTTATCCTTCCACACGACCTCGCCCTTCTTGTAGTCGAAGCAGACCCACCCGTTGCTATCGCTATGGCCGAATACGAAATCGCCGACCTTTGCAACGCCACCATGGTGGTTGGCTACATCCTTGTTCTTTGTGTAGACTGTCGCGGCTTTCACGCCGTCGCCGTCTTTGGTCAGTTTGAAACACTCGCATCCGGCACCATACCCTGCGGTGAAGAAAACGTAGCCGTCGTCACCCACTACTGGCGTTGGGATGACAGCCGTCCTTCGACCGATCTCGCCGACGCTCCAGAGTAGTTTGCCGTCTTTCGCTCGTACCCCAACGCCCTTCTGCATCGTTTGGGTGATGTACACCCGTACCCCGCCGAATTCCGTGATCACGATCGACGAGTACCCGGCTCCGTCGGTTAAGTCTTTGCACTGCCACACCGTTTCACCCGTTTTTGCGTTCAATGCGATCATCCCGCCTTTGTTACCCGGGGTGCAGATCAGGTTGTCGCCATCTACCGTCGGACTTTCCGAGTATCCCCAGGTTGGGATGCCACCGCCGAAGTCCTTCACGAGGTTTTTCTTCCACCTCACTTCACCCTTGTCGGCCGACAGGGCGACAAGGTCACCGGTCGCCCCGAGGACGTACACCATGTCGTTGGCCACGGTGGGGGTACAACGTGGGCCGCCGCCCCACCCATCGCTGTATTTGCCCGGCGTCGTTTCCAGTTTTGTCACCCACACCTTTTTGCCGTCGGCTGCATCCAGGCAGGTCACGAACTCGGTGCCCGTTTGCTTGGCGTTGTCGGAGCCGAAGAGATACACCTTTCCGCCTACTACTGCCGGACTACCATACCCGACGCCGATGTCGGCCACATTCGACTTCTGCCACAGCAACTTCGGCCCGTCCTTTGGCCAGGCAGGTAAAGACTTTTCGGCGAGTACGCCGGAGCGGTCGGCCCCGCGAAAGGTGGGCCAGTCAGTACCTGTCGACTTAATGGCCGGCACGGGGGCGGACAGGGCAAACGCAGCGAGGGTCGCGGCGGACAGAAGAGGCATGGCGCGTGGTGTTGGTTGGAGAAACGGGGGTGGGGCAGGCGGTGGCAGTATACAACCCACTGGTCAGCGGTCGCAACACCGGGGAGATGAGCGTTCGGTGAGAAGCGGCTCACACCTTCGGACGGCACTCGATCATCGTTACCATGTGGCCCTCTTGCACCACCTTGTTGTGTTGGTTGACGATCTGCCGAAACCACACTACTTCGCCGCGCTTGCCCACTCCCTTCACGGTCTTCTCCGCCACGCGGCTCAGTACCCGTATGGTGTCACCGACGTACACCGGGGCAGTGAATGTCCAGTCCTTGACCCGGATGAGGGCGACGGTCTTGGTGGCCGGGGCATGGGTGCCCAGTCCGCTGGCGATACTGAACACCCCGAATCCGTGGACGATCACTTGGCGGAACGGGGTGTCCTTGGCGAATTCGTGGTCGATATGGATCGGGTTGAAGTCGCCACTGAACCCGGCGAACGTGAGGATGTCCGCCTGGGTGACTGTTCGGGCAGCCGACTGGTAAGTCACTTCGGGGTCGAGATCTTCAAGATACAGAAAGGTCGTCGATTGGGTGGTCATGGGTTACTCGATGGGCGTTCAGTCAGGCTACGACGGAGATGGCGGGCCGGCATCCGCCCACCTGCCGACAAGTGGTTGTAAGGCCGCCACGATGAGGAGCAACCCGACCGCCGCAGCGAACGGTACGGCGTGGGAGGGGTGGGTTGAAAACACGAGGTTGCCAAGTGCAGGCCCCAGGATACGACCGATTGCGGTGAACGACTGGTTTACCCCCAGCACTTCCCCCTGACGGGTGGGGTCGGCTCGGCGAGAGATGAGGGCAGCCACACTCGGGTTAACGAAAGCGAACCCGAAAACCGCCACTGCCGCCGCCGAGTACATCACCCACTGGAACTGTGACGCCGAGTGACCCTGCTCCAGCGACGTCAGTTGGTGCGCGGAAAACGCCACTGCCCCTAGCCCCCCCAACCCGAGCGTCATTAGAACCAGTCCGATGCGCAAGAGGACCGCTTCGCGAACTTTGCCGGCGAACCGTCGGTAAAACCCGCCCTGAGCCACCATCAGCACGCATCCCACTCCGGCGAACACCAGTGAGTTCTGCTTCACTCCATATCCGAATACCTCGTTGGTGAACCGCGCGAGCACACCTTCGAAGTTGGCAAAGGCGAAGATGGAGAGGAAGTAGATGAGTATGAGGGGGCCGATGCTGGGCAGTTTCAGAACCTCCAGCGTTCGCGAAACGCTAAACAGCATTCGCGGGCGGTGCGGGTCGCCGCCCGGTTGGAGTGTCTCTCGGAATTTCATCACCGCGATCAGCAGAGCGAGCAATGACAGTACCGCCGCCGCCGCTCCAGGCACCCATCCGTAGGCCGGATCGATACCGATTTTCGTCGGGTCGCTTTCCGGCGTCGGGTCAGGGAACAGGCTGAGCACTCCGAATGCGATGAGGGGACCAAACGTGAACCCGATACCGAACGCTGCCCCAATCAGCCCCATCCCCTTCGCCCGGTTCTCCGGAGTAGTGCTATCGGCAATGACGGCACTCGCAGTGCTCACGCTTGCCCCGGCAATGCCCGCCCCGACCCGCGACACAAACATCAGCCCGATTGCTAGCCATCCCTGATCCAGTGGCACAGCACAGGCGACAGCGAACAACGCGTAGAAAACCACCGACCCTCCCAGTGACACCAACAGCACTGGCCGCCGACCGTGGCGGTCAGAGATCCGCCCCCAGACCGGGGAGAAGAGGAACTGCATGAGCGAGAAGACCGAGAACAGGACGGCGATGGTAGCGTCCTTGGTTAGCTCCGAGGCGTTGGCCAGATAGCCTTTACTCACCAGCGGCAACAATGGCAGAACGATGCCAAACCCGAGAAGATCGATGAAGACGACAAGGAAGACCACCAAAAGGACGGCACGGTTGGACTTGGAAACTGGTATGGTGGTATTCGGCGGCGGGCTGGAGTCGGTCATCGGTGTGGTGCCCGGAAATGAAGAAACCCCGCGGAGGTTGCCCCGCGGGGTTTGTGGCGAGTGGAGGTGAGGGGAGTTGAACCCCTGACCTCTTGAATGCCATTCAAGCGCTCTCCCAACTGAGCTACACCCCCTCGCTTGGAAATAACTTAGTGGCTGGTGGCGGGCGTGTCAACAGAACTGCCCGCCACACATTGTGGACGAGACTGCGGGAGGGCAAGAACGTCAAGAACCTCAACAAGTCCACCGACACCTCACTTTACACCTTCGTCTACACACTTCCGCAATGCGATGAACGGGCCGACACTGGTTATCGTTCAGGCACTTCGACAATTAACAGTCTCCGCTGCCGGTCAGACTTGCGGCTCGCGAAGGCTCCCGTTGACCCCCCTCCGCCTGGCTCCTATCATCCCAATTCTGTCCTGTCGTACCGCCCGTGCCGATCCTGACGCCGCACCGGAATCCCGCATGAACGCGGACACTGCTTCGCCCGCCCCCACCAACCCGGTCTCAGCCCCTACCGGAGTGGGAGGCGTACCCGCTGGCCCGTCCGCATCCACTGCGGGGGAAAGCCCTCATGAACACACCAAGACAGAGCCAAACGCTCTGCTCACGTGGGCGACCACCACTTGGGAGTCCATCAAGGCCGGCAAGATCGGCAACCCACGCCTGATCGCACTCTTCCTTGCCGTGGTGGCCGTTCTCGGAGCGTGGTGGTTCCTCGCTCGCACCAGCAAGCAGGCCGATTCTGCCCTCTGGTACAAATTTGACGAAGTAATGTCCGCAGACCAGGCGAACAAGTTCGCAGAAGAGCCGACCAACGCCAAGACGGTCGCCGCCCGTTACGCCCGGTTTGTTGCCCTTCGCCTCCGTAAAGATGCGGCACTGAACGACCTAAGCTCTGAGAAACTCCTGAAACGACAGACTGCAGCTGACAGCCTCGAGAAATTGCGGGACGAACTGGAAGGGTACGCCAGCAGCTTCGACAGTGACCCGACTGCAAAATCGCAAGCTCTGGTTGCCGCCGCCGATTGTGAAATGGCCTTGGTGGGGGTGCCAAAGAAGGCCGTCACGGTGATGGGTGTGGACGTAAAAGGGAACAGCCGCGGGAGGCTGGACAAGTTCGCCGAACTTATGCGGAAAGCGGCTGAAGCTATCGGCCCAGACACCGACGCTGGCAAGCGGTTGATCGCCGAGGGGGAGACTTACTCCAAGGAACCTCAGGCCAGCCGCGCCTATGCACGCCTAGGGGCCATGCACGCCAAGTTCAACAACCCCGACGCGGTGACGAATTTGCCAACCGATCCGTCCTCCCCGAAGACTCCGGGCGGTCTCCCCGAAACCCCGAAAACCGACACGGCGACCGGCGAGGCTCCGAAGCCGCCAACTGGTAACCCGTTCGACGAGAAGAAGTGACCGCATCTGGCGGGCCGTTTCCCATGGGAGAACGGCCCGCCAGACGGCCCCCCCTCATGGCCGATCTTGACGACGACGATCTGATCCCGGCCCCGGCCCCGGACGCCCTGCCGGCTTACGCCCGCACCCGCGATCCCATCCCCTTACTCGTGAAGGTCAAAGCCGAGGGGATGCGGCTCGACCATTACCTGCAAGTGTTCTTCAAAGATCTCAGCCGCTCGTCCCTGCAGAACGCCATCTTGTCCGGCAACGTCACCTGCAACGGCAAGCCGACCAAAGCCAGCTACAAAGTGCGGAACGACGACCAGCTCGTTGTGCAACTGCCCGCGCCGGTCAACGATGTCATCGTTCCCGAAGACATCCCCATCGAAGTGCTCTATGAGGACGAAGTGCTGGCGGTTGTGAACAAGCCGCCGAACATGGTCGTCCATCCGGCACGGGGCAACTGGACCGGTACGCTGGTGAACGCCCTCGCCTTTCACTTCGGTGATCAGTTGAGTAAGGAGAACGGCAACTTCCGCCTGGGTATAGTCCACCGCCTTGACCGTGACACCAGCGGGGCGATCCTCATCGCCAAGGCCGACGGCATCCATAACAAGCTGAGCCAGCAGTTCGAGAAGCGCACGGTGTTCAAGGAGTACGTGGCGATCGCTCAGGGGGAGTTCGAGCGCGATTCGGACTACATCGAAGCCAGCCTGATGCAACACCCCCGCGACCGCGAGAAGCAGTGCGTGGCGGCCGACCCCAACCACCCGGACGCGAAGCCGGCGATGAGCTACTACGAGGTGCTGGAGAAATTCCGCGGGTACACGCTGGTGAAGGTGCAACCGAAGACCGGCCGCACGCACCAGATCCGCGTCCACCTGTTGCACATTGGCCATCCAGTTCTCGCCGACAAGGCGTACACAGGGCGAAGTGAGTTCCGGAAATCAGACATCGTGCCCGGCATATTGCCAGCGACTGCCGACGACGAAGTGTACCTCTCTCGTCAGTCGTTGCATGCGTTCCGCTTGCGCTTCCGCCATCCGGTGAAGGACAACTGGTTAGAGGTAGAGGCCCCACTCCCTGCCGACATGCGAGCCGCGCTGGAAGGGTTGCGGGAACACCGCCCATATCGGTGATATGCTGGAGT
>JALOQR010000271.1 GCA_025459365.1 Fimbriiglobus sp. | reverse complement strand
CGTCCGCGGGGGGGGCGGGGCGAAGTCGCCGTAGACCGGCGGGGTCTTGCCGGTCACCATCAGCCAGAAGGTCGCCCCGAGGCCGTACACGTCGGCCCGTCCGTCCACCGCGTGGCTGTCGGTCGCCTGTTCCGGAGCAATGAACGCCGCGACCCCGAGTACCGCCCCGCCGCGGGTGAGGTTTTCGTCGTCTCCGTGGTAGAGAGCCAGCCCGAGATCGAGGAGCGTCAACCGGCCCGCCGCCGAAACCATCAGGTTGCTCGGCTTCACATCGCGGTGGACCACTCCGGCTTCGTGGGCGAAGTGGAGTGCCTCGGCCGCCTGCTTCATGAGCGCCGCCGCTTTCCGCGGGGCCATGCGACCGTCCTCGGCGGCCATCTGAAGGAGGTTCCGCCCCTCGACATACTCCATGACGAGGTAGTGAATCTTGCCAACGTGCCCGAAGTCGAATGCCTGCACGATGTGCGGGTGCTGGAGGGCGGCCGCCGCCTGTGCCTCCCGCTCAAACCGCCGTACCCCCTCGTGCGACTGGGCCGTCTCGGCCTGGAGTACCTTCACCGCCACTCGTCGCCGCATCCGGGTGTGTTCGGCCAAATAAACCTGCCCGTTCTTCCCTTTCCCCAGGCGGTCGAGCAGTTTGTAGGGGCCGAGAAAGTAGCCCTCGGCCCGGCCGGCGAGCAGGTGACGGGCCTGGTAGTCGGTGATGTGCCCTGATGCTGTCAGCCGGTCGGCCAGCTCCTTGGCGGTTGCACCGTCAGCCAGTTCCCGTACCCGGTCGGCGGGGAGCAACCCGCTCTTTGCGAGTACGTCCAGGAACTGCTCGCCCGTCTTCGGCTTGTTCATGGGTCCCACCGCCCGAGAATGTTCACGGTGGAAGCGTAGTCCATTTCTTGGGCGAATGATGCCACTCAGACGCGAACTCGCCGAGTTTGATGGAGGCGGAGGAGAATTGAGCCGAGGCCGGAACTGCTCGCGGCTACCCGATGCCGTACTGGGCAATCAGGCGGTAGAGCGAACTCAAGCCGATGTTGAGACGCTTGGCCGCCTCACGCCGGTCGGGCGTCTGCCCCAGGATGCGAGCGATGTGCAGTTTCTCGAATCGAGCGAGGGCGAGCCGCAGGTCATCAATGGCGAATGGGTCGTCGGGCGGGGGCGACACCGCCGGCGGCAGATCGTGCGGGTGAACGAGCGGTGGCTCGCCGAGGATGACGGCCCGCTGGAGGGCGTTGTCGAGTTCGCGCACGTTTCCCGGCCAGGGGTAGCCATACACCAACTGCAACGCCTCGTGACTCAGGCCGGTGAATGGCTTACCGGCCGCGCGGGCGTGTTTGCCGAGCAGAAACGAGATCAATTCCGGCAAGTCTTCGCGGCGATCGCGCAGCGGTGGGAGGGTCACGCTCACGACGTTCAGCCGGAAGAACAGATCTTGCCGGAATCGCCCGGCTTTCGCCTCAGCTTCCAGATCTTTGTTTGTGGCAGCGATGATGCGGGCACGGACCTTGATCGGCTCGTTGGCCCCGACGGGCAGCACCTCCTTTTGCTCGATCGCTCGGAGCAACTTCGCCTGGGTGGGCAGCGGCAGGTCGCCAATTTCGTCGAGGAACACGGTGCCAGCGCCGGCATGGGCGAACACGCCCACCGCTTCCCGATCGGCCCCGGTGAACGATCCCTTCCGGTGGCCGAAAAGCTGGCTTTCGAGCAAGTCGCCGGGAATGGCAGCACAGTTCACCGCCACGTACCGGCCGTCGGTCGGTTTTGCCGCCTGACCGAGTTGATGAACGGTGCGGGCGAGCACATCCTTGCCAGTTCCGCTCTCTCCCAAAACGAGCAGTGTGCTCGGTGTCGGGGCGACTCGCCGGGCGAGAGCCAGTACTTGCTTCATCGCCGGGCTGGTGCCGACCACGAAGTCGTTATGCTCCACCTCCCGGCTCAGTTCCCGCCGGAGCCACTGGTTCTCGCGCCGCAGGTCGCGCTGGTGCAGCAGTCGTTGCACCTTGCCACTCAGATCGTCGAGCAGAACGGGCTTGATGAGGTAGTCGCTGGCTCCTCTTTGGAAGGCCTGCACGGCAGTCTCGACCGTGGCGTAGGCGGTCACCAGGAGTACGAACGTCTCCGGGCTGACCGCCGCCAGCCGTTCCATCACGTCCATGCCGTCGATGCCAGGTAGGTTGACATCACACACAGCCACGTCGAACTTGTGAGCAGCGGCCAGTTCCACCGCCTCCTCGCCGGTGCCACAGCGGGTGACGGCGTACCCCTCTCCCTGAAGGAACTCCCCCAGGGTATCGCGGATAATCGGTTCGTCGTCCACCACCAATATGGCGGCGGCCGCCGGTGGTGGAGTCACGCGGACGGACATGTCGGACCTCAATTCAAAAGACAACCACCGAGGCACACAAAGAACCGAAGTCAGTGCGAAGAAGTCAACTCTTCCTGTCCTTCTCTGTGTCGTTGTGCTTCGGTGGGGAGTCTTCGGTGTTCCACCTCCACCGGCAGTTCCACGCGGAAGGTCGTTCCCTTCCCGACTTCCGACTCGATTGCCACCGACCCGCCGTGGGCCACCACGATGCGACGAAGAACGAACAGCCCCAGCCCGGTGCCATGTTTCTTGGTGGTGAAGTACGGGCGAAACAGTCGCGGAAGCACTTCGGCCGGGATGCCCATCCCGTCGTCCGTCACGCTGAGCCTCAGGCACTCGCCCGCCGCCTCGGCTGCCACGCGGATCGTTCCCCCCTTGTCGGTGGCATCGATGGCGTTGAGCACCAGGTTGAACAGCACCTGCACGAACTGATCGCGCACGCCCACCAACGGCGGTAAGTCGGGGGGCACATCGGCGATGATCTGCCGATTCTTTCCCCCGCGGTAGTATTTCGCGATCCCCAGCGCCTCATCCACCACCTCGCGCACGCTCACCTTTCCACGCACGTCGGAGGCCGGTCGGCTGAATGTCACCAACTCCCGCAGGATGATCTGGATGCGGGCCAGTTGAGAATTCACCAGGGCCAACTTCTCGCGGGTGTACGGGTCGAGATCGCGGCGATCGAGCATCTGCACCACCCCGGAGATGCCAGCGAGCGGGTTGCCGACCTCGTGGGCAATGCCGGCGGCGAGTAGGCCGAAGGCCGCCATCTTCTCTTGATGCAGCACCTGGGCCTGGCTTTCCTCCAGTTCCCGCGTCCGCTCCGCGATGCGGGTTTCGAGTTGTTCCTTGTTGGCCGTCAATTCGGCATTCAACAGGGCGAGGTCGGCCGCCGCCCGCCGTAGCACCCGCCCAAGCGCCACGGCCGCAGCCGTCACCCACAGCAGCACGACCAGCGTGAACAGCAGGGTTGTCCAGTCTCGCGGGCCGACTGGCACGAAGAACAGCAGCGAGCCGTAGCTGAGCACCGCCAGCACGCAGGTGAGCAGCGTCACGGTGACGGGGTGGCGGAACGCCCCGCACAGAATGGCGAGCAGGTAGTAGAAGCGAAACGGGCTATCCAGGCCGTGCTCGAAGTAGCAGAGCAAGCCAATAAACAGCACTTCCAGGGTGGCCACCACGGCGGGCCAGTCGCGGAGGAACACCCGCCCAACAACGGAGAAGGCGGTATCGGCCGCCGTGTAGGCCAGCCCGACGAGTAGCAGGATGGTGAGCGGTACGGGATGGGCGGTGCCGTTGAAGTGTGCCACCAGCACGCCGACCACCAGGCCAAACCAGCGGATCGCAGCCACCACCGACTCGGCGGCCAGTTCGATCGGCCCGCCGGGGCGAGGGGCCACGCGGTCCAGAACGCGGGTGAACATGCTCACAGTTTATGGGAACTCGGCCGGCGGGCCGACTCCCCCCGCCGCGGAGGCGGGCGAGTCACCCGCTTCCGCGGCTGCGGTCGGCGTCAGCCGGTGGTCGCCCCCTCGCTCGCACTGCGGGCGAGCTTGGCGTACTTCGCCAGCACTCCCCGCTCGGCCTTCAGCTTCGGTGCGGTCCACGCGGCTTTCCGTTTCGCCAGTTCGGCATCGGTCTCGTTCAGTTGCAGCAGTTTCTTCTCGCCGTCGATGGTGATGCTGTCGCCGTCGTGGATCAGCCCGATCGGCCCGCCGGTGTACGCTTCCGGGGCGACGTGCCCGACCACCATGCCATGCGTGCCGCCGCTGAACCGGCCATCGGTGATCAACCCCACCTTGTCGCCCAACCCCTGCCCCATGAGCGCCCCGGTGATGCTCAGCATCTCCCGCATCCCCGGCCCGCCCACCGGCCCCTCACCGCGGATGACCACCACATCGCCCGGCTTGATCTTCTGGGCCTGGATCGCCTGGAAACAGGCCTCTTCGCCGTCGAACACCTTCGCCGGCCCGGTGATGGTCCGCACCTTCAACCCGGAGAGTTTCGCCACGGCACCGTCAGGTGCGAGGTTCCCCTTCAGGATGACGATGTGCCCCTTCGGGTACTTCGGCTTGTCGAGCGGCATCACCACATCTTGCGGCTTGGCATACACGCTCTTCACGTCGGCCAGGTTCTCGGCGAGCGTGCGGCCGGTGACGGTCGGGCAGTCGCCGTGCAGGAAGCCGCCATCGAGCAACGCCCGGAGCACCGCCGGAGTGCCGCCGACACGATACACGTCGTACATGACGTACTTGCCACTCGGCCGTAGGTCGGCCAGGTGGGGCACCTTTTCGCCCAGGCGATCGAAGTCGGCGAGCGTCCAGTCGACCCCGGCTTCCCGGGCGATGGCCATGAGGTGCAATACGGCGTTCGTGCTCCCGCCGAGTGCCAGCACCAGAGTGAAGGCGTTCTCCAGGCTCTTGCGCGTGATGAGATCACGGGGGCGGATGTTGTGCGCGATGCAGTGCATCAGCGCCTTCCCGGCAAGGTAGGCTTCGCGTTCCTTGGCCGCGCTCACGGCCGGGTAGCTGGCGTCGCCGGGCAAGCTCAGGCCCATCGCTTCGATGGCCGTGCTCATCGTGTTGGCGGTGTACATACCGCCGCACGCCCCGTGGCCGGGGCACGTCTCGCACTCGACTTTATGCAACTTCTTCTCGTCGATCTTGCCCGCCTGGAACTGGCCGACCGCCTCGAACGCGCTGACGATGTCGAGCGGTTCGCCATCCGGCCCGAGGCCAGGCAGGATGCTCCCGCCGTACACAAACACACTCGGAATATTCAGCCGGGCCATCGCCATGATGCACCCCGGCATGTTCTTGTCGCAGCCGCCGAAGGTGAGCACGCCGTCGTGGTTCATGGCCCCGCACACGGTTTCGATGCTATCGGCGATGACCTCCCGCGAGACGAGCGAGTACCGCATCCCCAGGTGGCCCATGCTGATGCCGTCCGACACCGTTGGAGCACCAAAGATCTGCGGCACCCCGCCGGCGGCGCGCACCCCTTCGATCCCTTTGCGAGCGAGGCGGTCGAGGTGGGCATTGCACGGCGTGATGTCTGAATGCAGGCTGGCGACGCCAACGATCGGCCGTTCAAAGTCGTCGTCCTGGAAGCCGACTGCCCGAAGCATCGCCCGGTTGGGTGAGCGGCCAACGCCGGCGGTGGTGGTCAGGCTCTGGCGGGGTGGTGCGGAATCGGACATTGTTAAGCGTTCCGTACTGGTTTCAGGAGGAGGCGTCGGCGAATCCGGCGGGGGGAGCGGTGGGCCGGTGAATGCATCGAAAATCGTTCCGGCGGTGGTGGCGGGTGAGCTAAGTCTCACTCACCGCCGGGCCGTAGATCGCGGCCGACCGGCATGTTCTACGAACGGGAGCATCTCATGCGCAACAGCCTGAAGACCGTGGTCGAGTTCCTGAAGCGTGAAGACGGCCCGACCGCCGTCGAGTACGCCGTGATGCTGGCACTCATCGTGGTGGTGTGCATTGCCGCCATCACCGCCATCGGTTCGGCGAGCAACCAGACGTTCAGCAGCGTCGGCTCCGCCATCAAGCCGAGCTAACTGCCGTCCGACTCGCCAGCCCGCCCCTCCTGGGGCGGGTTTTTTCATGCCCACAGCAAAATCGGGGCTCCCTCGGCGGGGCGATTCACAGGTATGTGCGAAAAAAATTCACTGTGCGACGTAATCGGGAAAATCTGGTTGTAGCGGTTTGCACGGTTGCCAGATGTAGCCTAGATAACCGGCGTTGACGGGATGCGGCCGACATGAACTGCCCGCGGAAACAGGTCCGGGGCCGACCGCCACCCGCTCTCAGACCCAACTCCGGAGTTTCTGTTGAGTTCCTGAAGCGTGAAGACGGCCCGACCGCCGTGGAATACGCGGTCATGCTCGCCCTGATCGTCGTGGTGTGCATCGCCGCCATCACCGCCATCGGTTCGGCCAGCAACCAGACGTTCAGCAGCGTCGGCTCCGCCATCAAGCCGAGCTAACTGCCGTCCGACTCGCGAAAAGCCCGGGCGCATCGCGTCCGGGTTTTTTTATAACCCCCACCGGAGAACTCCCATGCATCACGTTCGCGCGTTGGTCCGCCCGGCAGTTGAGTTCCTGAAGCGTGAAGACGGCCCGACCGCCGTGGAATACGCGGTCATGCTCGCCCTGATCGTCGTGGTGTGCATCGCCGCCATCACCGCCATC
>JALOQR010000270.1 GCA_025459365.1 Fimbriiglobus sp. | reverse complement strand
CCGCGCGACCCACGCGGTATCTGACGAAAGGCGAAAAGAAGTAGGGTGGGTCCGCAGGGGTCGTCAGACCCCGCGCGACCCACGCGGTATCATCTCCCGTGGGTCGCGCCAAACCTGACGGTTTGTGCGGACCCACCCTACGGAATGCTCTATGCCCCGCCCGCGTGTGTTCGTCGCCCGTCAGTTGCCGCAAATCGCCCTCGACCTGCTCGCCGCCGAGTGCGACCTCGACGTATGGCCCGACCGCCTGCCGCCGTCGGCCGAGGAGTTGCGGAAGCGGGTGGCCGGGTGCACCGGCCTCATCAGCATCCTGACCGACAAGGTCGATGCCGCGCTGCTCGACGCCGCCCCCACGCTGAAAGTGGTGTCCAACTTCGCCGTCGGCGTGAACAACGTCGATCTCGCCGCCTGCACCGCACGCAAGATACCAGTGGGGAATACCCCCGGCGTGCTCACCGACGCCACCGCCGACATCGCGGTCACACTCCTGCTGGCCGCCGCCCGTCGGCTGGGCGAGAGCAGCACCGACGCCAAGGAAGGCCGCTGGATCACCTGGGAGCCGACTGGCTGGCTCGGGTGCGACCTGGTCGGCCGTACCGTCGGCATCGTCGGCATGGGGCGGATCGGGTTCGCCACCGCCAGGCGGTTGCACCACGGCTGGGGCATGAAGGTGCTGTACACCGCCCGCACGCCAAAGCCGGAAGCCGAGGAACAGTTGAAGGCCGAGCGGTTGGAGTTGAACGAACTGCTGGATCGCTCCGACTTCGTGAGCGTGCATGCCGACCTGAACCCGAGCACGAAAGGAATGTTCGGCGCGGAACAGTTCGCCCGGATGAAGCGGACAGCGGTGTTCGTGAACACGGCCCGCGGGCCGCACGTCGATCAGTCGGCACTCGCTCAGGCGTTACGAACCGGGCAGATCTTCGCCGCTGGGTTGGATGTGACCGACCCCGAGCCGCTGCCGCCGACGCACGAACTGTTTGGTCTGCCGAACTGCGTCATCGCCCCGCACATCGCCAGCGCCACCACCGACACCCGCAACGCGATGGCCCGGTTGTGTGCGGGCAACCTGCTCGCCGGCGTGCGGGGCGAACGCCTGCCGCACTGCGTCAATTCCGAGGTGTACGGCGGTTGAATAAGACAGATTCAACACAGAGGGCGCAGAGGACGCGGAGAAAGACAGAGGAGTTGACTTGTTCTCACCCTCTTTCGTCTTCCCTCCGCGCCCTCCGCGGTGAATTTCTTCCCCCCACCAACGACCTGCCATGCCCCGGACTCTACTCGCTCTCCTGATCCTGTCTGCCCCGCTGTTCGCCCAGGGCACCCAGGCCGACTACGACCGCTCCGCCAAGCTCCGCGAGCGGTTCGACGGCAAAGTGTTCCGCGACCGCGTCGAGCCGAAATGGTATGCCGACGGCACGTTTTCCTACGAAGTCGCGGTCGCCGACAAGAAGACAGAACTGGTCCTCGTCGATCCCACCAAGCCGAGCCGCACGGTGGTGAAGGCCGACGACCTGAAAGACAAGAAACCGGCCGCCGACGCCCGGCCCGGCCCCGGTGGTGGTCGGCCCCCGCGTGGCAACGGCAACCGCTCGCCAGACGGCAAGTGGGAGGTCAAGCTCGACAAGTTCAACGTGGTGCTGGTGGAGCGGGAAACGAAGGCCGAAACCCCGCTCACCACCGATGGCAAGGAGGCCGACGCCTACGAACGGGTGCTCTGGGCACCCACGTCGAAGCACTTCGTCGTCATCAAGACGAAAGCCGGCGGTGACCGCAAAGTCACGCTGGTGGAGTCGTCGCCGAAGGATCAACTCCAGCCGAAGACGAGCACGATGCCGTACCTGAAGCCGGGCGACCCGATCCCGCAGCCGAAGCCACACCTGTTCGATGTGGCAGCGAAGAAGGAGATCCCGCTCTCGGATGAACTGTTCAACAACCCGTGGGACGTGAGCTACGAACACTGGACGCCGGACGGCTCGCGGTTCCTGTTCCTCTACAACCAGCGGGGGCACGGGGTGATGCGGCTGGTGGCCCTCGATGCCGCCACCGGGAAGGCCACCGCCCTCATCGACGAACAGCCGAAGACGTTCTTCGACTACGCCCACAAGCTGTACCTGAATTACCTCGACGAGACGAACGAACTGATCTGGATGAGCGAGCGGGACGGTTGGAACCACCTGTACCTGATCGACACCAAGACCGGCGACGTGAAAAAGCAGATCACGAAGGGTGAGTGGCTGGTGCGGCGGGTGGAGCGGGTCGATGCCAAAGCCCGCGAGATTACCTTCCAGGCGTTCGGCATCCACCCGAAGCAAGACCCGTATCACGCCCACTTCGCCCGCATCAAGTTCGATGGCACCGGGCTGGTTCTCCTGACCGACGGCGACGGCACCCACGCCGCCAACACCGACCGCGGCGGCGGCGGGCTGCGGTACTCGCCCGACGGCAAGCACTACCTCGTGACGCACTCGAGGGTCGATTCCCCGCCGACGACGGAACTCCGCCGCACGGCCGACGGCAAGAAACTGCTGGAACTGGAAAAGGCCGACGCCTCGGCGCTCGAAAAAGCCGGGTGGAAGCCGCCGGAGCGGTTCGTGAGCAAGGGCCGCGACGGTACCACCGACATCCACGGCGTGATTCACCGCCCGACCAATTTCGACCCGAAGAAAAAGTACCCGGTGATCGAGTACATCTACGCCGGGCCGCAGGGGTTCTTCGTACCGAAGGCCTTCCGCCCGACGCACCAGGGCATGGCGATGGCCGAACTCGGGTTCATCGTGGTGCAGATGGACGGCATGGGCACCAACTGGCGGAGCAAAGCGTTCCACGATGTGTGCTGGAAGAACCTGGGCGACAGTGGCTTCGCCGACCGCATCAAGTGGATTCAGGCCGCCGCGGCGAAGTACCCGGAGATGGACCTGAGCAAGGGAGTCGGCATCTACGGCGGGAGTGCCGGCGGGCAGAGCAGCACACGGGCCGTGTTCGCGCACCCAGACTTCTACTCGGTGGCGGTGAGCGACTGCGGGTGCCACGATAACCGCATGGATAAAGTGTGGTGGAACGAGCTGTGGATGAGCTGGCCCGTGGGCAAGCACTACGCCGAACAGAGCAACACCAACCCGGACGTGGTGAAGCAGTTCAAGGGCAAGCTCATGCTCGTGGTCGGTGAACTGGATAAGAACGTCGACCCGGCGAGCACGATGCAGGTGGCGAATGCGCTCATCCGGGCGAACAAGGACTTCGATCTGCTAATCATCCCCGGTGGCGGCCACGGGGCATGCGAGACACCCTACGGCCAGCGCCGCCGGGCCGATTTCTTCGTGCGGCACTTGCACGGAGTTGAACCGCGGGCGAAGTGATCGCCCGCCGGCCGCACCGCTGCGGGCGGTGCGGCCTCACTTCCCTTCGGCGGGTGGTTTTTGCTGGCCTTCCAGCCGGGCCACCTTCTCCCGCACCTCGGCCAGCGCCTTTTGCAAGTCCTTCTCGACGGCGGTCACATCCTTCTTCACCGCGTCGGTCGCCGTGCCGGCGTCTTTCTTGGCGGCGTCCAGTTCCAGCCGGTACTTACTCAGCCGCTCCTTCATGGCATCAATCTCGCGGCGGTTGTCGTCGGCCCGGGTGCGGAACGTGACGGCGTCCTCCCGCAGTCGGGAGTTTTCCGTCCGCAATTCGGCGATGTTGCTTGTCAGGGTGTTGTAAAGCGTGAACCCGGCGAAGGCAGTCACACTGAGGATGGCCCCGCCGAACACCCGCCAGAAGATGTGCATTTTCTCGTCGTCGCTCTTTTTCGGCTCGACCGCAGCGTGGGCGGCGACCACCGCCGGCAGGGCTTGCACTTCAATGGTGTCGGCCGAACGAATGGCGTCGTCGCTTCGCTTGTTCATGGCGTCCTTGCTCGCTCGCGGGCGGTGTGTGGCAAACACACGCGGCCGGGGTGTCGTCTTGCGCTGGGAGTGGAGGTGATAACTTCCACGGCCGGTGTGGGCAAGCGGAACAATCGGGGCGGGCCTGGCGGCATGCGGTTCGCAGGAGGTGAATCGACCTTCCGGAGCATTCCCATGAGTGATACCACCATCACAACGATCGGCCCACACCACTGCCATACTCCATTTTTCGCCTTGGCCGCGGTTCTTGCCGCGGCCGGATTCGCTTCCGCTCAAATCCCCGCCCCCGGCCAGCCTCGGCCTCAGCCGGTGATCAAGATCGACTCCCCGCGACTCCGGGCCGCTCTGCACGAACTGCGGGAGGCCCGCAAGTCGCTGGCCGACGCCAAGGACTCCTGGCCAGCCGGTTACAAGGAGCGGGCGCTCGAATCGACCCAGGCCGCCATTGACACCGTGAGGACCATCCTGGCCGTAAAGGAACTCGATGCGTTCGTCGGGGTGGAACGCAAAGACGACTACTACAAGAAGTACACCGACCACCCACGGCTCCGGGCGGCGCTGGAAGACCTCCGAGACGCCCGCGACGAACTGAGGGGGAACAAGGAGCGGGTCGGCCCGCTCCGCGAGCAAGCCCTCGACCACATCGACATGGCCGTCGGCGACATCCTCCGGCTGATTCAGTACAAGCCGAAGCGCTGATGGCCGCCACCGAGCCAGGCGTGACCTACACTTCGGCACCGCGTTTTCGGTGCCGCCATGCTTCGCCCGTTCTTCGATGTCGCCATGCTCGCCCCCGGTCGGCAGCTCAACTTCCGCCGGGTCGCGGTGGGGCATGCGCTCTTCGTACTCGCTCTGGCCTGGATCACCTTGAGTGTCGGGGTGGCTGGCGGGGCAGTCAGCTTCGGGTACATCCTGTTGAGCACGGCCCTGGTGGAAGGGGCCGCCCTGGTCGGCTGGCGGCTGACGCAAATTCCGAAGAGTCAGGCACTCGAGTTTCTGCTCGTTTCCCCGGTGCAACCGCGGCGCGTGTTCCTGGCCGAGGCACTGGTGGGGGTGAGCCGCTTCTCACTCGTGTGGCTGTCCGGGTTGCCGGTGTTCGTGCTGCTGGTGGCGTGCGGGCTGATCGAGGTGGCCGACCTCTGGCCGCTGGCCGTGATGCCGTTCGCCTGGGGAGCGGCGACCAGCCTGCTGCTCACCGCCTGGGTGTACGAGTCGCCGGCTGTCCGCCGCGTCGGCGAGGTACTCTCCGGATTTGGCATTCTGGTTTACCTGGTGGTCGGCGTGCTGGCGGCGGAGAAGCTCATCGAGTGGCTGAACGAACTCCCCCCGGCATGGGCGACCTTCCTTGGCGGGGCGGTGCGGTTCGGGTACGAGTGGAACCCGTTCGGCGTGATCCAGTACTGGTTCTCCCGCGATGCGGTGAACTGGATCGCCAACGAGCGGCTGACGTGGGTGACGGCCGCCGGCGGGGTGGTGGCACTGATGGCCGGAACGCGGGCCGCCTACCGCATGAAGGCCCACTACCACGACCGGCACTACAAGCCGCTCACCAGTGCTCGGGCCGCCCAGACGGAGAAGATCGGCGATCGCCCGCTCTCGTGGTGGGCGGTCCGGCGGGTGATGGAGTACAGCGGGCGGGTGAACGTCTACCTGGCGGGCGGGTTCGCGCTGGTGTATGCGGCGTACATGGTGGCGGGCGACGCCTGGCCGGCGTGGATGGGCAAGTTGGTGTTCCAACTGGTTGAGATGTGGGGCGGGGCGGCGGCGCTCGCCACTGGCCTGTGTGTGCTCGCCACCGTTCCGGCGGTGTTCCAGTTCGGCTTATGGGACAGCACCGTGCAGAACCGCTGCAAACGGCTCGAACTACTCCTGCTCACCGACCTGAGCGGGCACGACTACTGGCATGCGTCGCTCTCCGCGGCGTGGAAGCGGGGCTGGGGATACTTCGCCATCGCCGGGCTACTGTGGGTGGCGATGGCGGTGAGTGGGCGGGCGGAGTGGTGGGGCGTGCTGGCCGCGGTGGTCGGGTCGGCGGTGGTGTGGGCGTTCGGGTTCGCCTTCGGGTTCCGCACGTTCAGCACTGGCAAGCAGACGAACGGCCTCGCCAGCCTGTTCACACTCGGCCTGCCGCTGGCACTGGTGGCGATGGTGAAATTCGGCCTGACGGAGTTCGCCGGGCTGATCCCCGCCGGGCTGACGTACTCCCCGCTGGCGTTTGGCGTGAACTGGAGTTGGTGGGTCGGGCTGGTGGCACTGAGTGCGGGAACCGTGTGGCTGACCCGCACCGGCCTGCAGAACTGCGAAACCGAACTGCGGAACTGGTACGACGCCAACCAGGGGAAGAGGAGCGCGGAGTAGGGTGGGTCCAGCGGGCGTAGCCCGCGCCGACCCACGGAGATGCCGACCGCGTGGGTCGCGCCGGACGGAAGCC
>JALOQR010000269.1 GCA_025459365.1 Fimbriiglobus sp. | reverse complement strand
CCAAGGAGAAGAACTGGCGACGCCTGGAAGACCTCGTCGCACGCTACTCGGATCTGTACCGCAACCGGCCGAAGGTCGTGGAAGAACTCGTCACCCTGCGGTTGGGCGAGGCGGCCGAGTTGGTGAAGTCGGAAGATCAGGTGGCTCTCGAACGCGCTCGCGACATCCTGACGGAGTTTGAAGGGAAGATGCCTGGCTCGGACCATCCACTGGTGAAGGTCATCCGCGATGGGCTCGCCGAGCAGGCGAAAAAGATTCTCGATCAAGTTGGCGGTATCTCAGACAAGGACAAAGCTCGCACCCTGCTGAACAACGCCAAATCGCTGAACCCAGACGACCCGAGCGTGCGGCAGAAGCAGAAGGAACTTCGGACCAACTACTCCGCCCTGATGGTCGGCGTTGCCCGCATGCCACGGCTCATGTCGCCGGCCACCGCCCGCGAAGACAGCGAGCGAATGGCGGTCGAGCTTCTGTTCGAAGGCCTTCTCGATCCGCTTCCCGACGAGCAGTTCGGCCGGATCTATCGGCCGGTACTCGCTGCTGGCAAACCACTGGTTGCCCCGCTGGCCCGCGAAGTCACGCTCACCGGGAATGCCACCTGGAACAGAAACGGTGTCGGGGCCTTCGATGCCGCCGACCTGCTCGCCACCGTGCAGTTGATGAAGGCCCGACGGACCTTACCATCGGCGGAAGCGGCGGACTGGCTGGCCGAAGCCGTCGCCGACACCGACGACCCAAACAACGTGAGGCTAAAGTTCACCGCCGCGCACCCCGATCCCCGCCAACTGCTCGCATTTAAGGTGCTGCCTGGCAAGCACCTCCTTGCCCGAAAGAAAGGCATCGACGACGCCATCGGCAGCGACTCATTCGCCCGTTCGCCGTTTGGCACCGGCCCTTACCGCCTCGCTCCGGAGTTCGTTCCGTCTGCCGACGACAGCCCGGTGAAGGATGTCTCCTTCGTGCCGAACCCCAGTTACCGCCGTCGGCCCGGGCGGCTGGGCGAGCCGGAAGTGGGCGAAATCCGATTCGTGCCGACCGGTGAACGAAAGACCGATGACCTGGTGCGGGACATGACTACCGAGCAGATTCACATCCTCACCGACGTGCCGACCGCCGACCTGGAGAAGTATCGCACCGTGCCGAAAGTGACAGTGGTAACGACGCCGACCCGTCGAGTCCACATCCTGGCAATGAACCACGCCATCGCCGGCTTGCAGTCGGCCGACGTGCGACGGGGTATTTCGTTGGCCATCGACCGCGAGGCGATCCTCAACGAAGTGTACCGGGCGGGCACCAAGCACCACCATGCGCTCCCTGGGCCGTATCCGGTCGGCAGTTGGCTCGCCCCGCCCAGTTCGAAGCCACTCTTCGACCGCGATCTCGCCGCCGGACGGCTGCGGGAGGCCAGCGGCCGACTCACGCTCCTCTTCCCGAATGACGACCCCCGAGCGGAGGCTGCATGCCGACGCATCGCGGCCGACGTGACCGCCTGTAGCAAACTGGAAGTGACAACCGAAGGTGTGACGCCAGTCGAACTCCGCCTTCGAGTCGAACACCAAGGGCGATACGAACTGGCCTACCTACCGTTCGATTACCCGGACATCTGGCATGCCCATACCCTCGCTGCCGCCCTCGACCCGACTGCCGCCGGCGGTGGCGGGCGGAACTACTTCTGGTATCGCACCAAGGGAACAGTACCGTCGCGGGCGGATGACGGCCTGACGGATGCCCTGGCCGAGTTGAAAACCTACCGCGATACCGAGGGCGAGGTGAAGAAGGCCGGCCGTGAGGTCTTCGAGCGGTTCAATGAGGCGATGCCGTTTGCCCCCCTCTGGCAACTGGAGCGGCACCTGGTGATCAACACCGGGGTGAAGGTGTTCTTCGACGGCCGCAGCAAGGAGGTGCCTTACGATCAACTCGATCCGATCACACTGTTCAACAACGTCAGCCGATGGAAGCTCGAAGAGGCGAAGTAGGCGACCATGCAGCACCCCTCGTTCACGATCCGCCCCATAACCTATCCGCATCTTCTTCCCGATGAGCTGCCATGTCTCGACTCTCCGCCTCCGAATTGCCTTCCGCCGTCGAGCAGGTGCTCGCGTCCACGCCAGTGGTGGACATGCACACGCACCTGTACCCGCCGACCTTCGGCACGCCGACGCCTCACCGCGGAAACGCCATCGATCCTAATGGCCTCATGCTTTGGGGCGTCGATGAACTGGTGACCTACCACTACCTCATCGCCGAGGTGTTTCGGGCCGTCCCGGCGACGAAACTGCCCTACGAGCAGTTCTGGGCGATGAGTAAGGCCGAACAAGCCGACCATATCTGGAAGCACCTGTTCGTTGAGCGGACGCCAATCTCCGAAGCCTGCCGCGGAGTCGTCACTACACTCAGCAAGCTCGGCCTCGATCCGGGCGTGAAGTCGCTCGACACGCTCCGGACGTGGTTCCGCGAACAGGAGCCGAGTGAGTACATCGACAAAGTTATGGAGCTGGCGAACGTGTCCAGCATCACCATGACGAACGCCGTGTTCGACAACAACGAACGCACCCGCTGGCAGGCCGGAATTGCCCCGGACCCCCGGTTCACCGGCGTGTTGCGATTCGACCAGTTGCTTCTCGACTGGCCGCACAGCGGTCGGAAGCTGGCGGAGTGGGGGTACGCCGTCACCCCGGACTTCAACGACACGACAGTGGGCGAGGTGAAACGATTCCTGAACGAGTGGTGCGACCGGGTGAATGCCATCTACTGTGCCGTGAGCTTGCCGCCAGATTTCACCTTCCCGGACTTCGACGCCTGCGACACCCTGATGGCGAAGTGTGTGCTGCCGGTGTGCGAGGAGAGGAACATCCCCTTCGCCATGATGATCGGCAGCCGCCGCGGGGTGAACCCGGCTCTGAAGGACGCCGCCGACATGGGTGGGGCGGCAGACGTGCAGAGCGTGTGCAACCTCTGCCGGCAGTTCCCGCGGAACCGCTTCTTTGTGACCATGCTGGCCCGCGAGAACCAGCACGAGTTGGCGGTGGCGGCGCGGAAGTTCGGCAATCTGATGGTGTTCGGTTGTTGGTGGTTCCTGAACAACCCGAGCCTGATCGACGAGATGACGCGGCTACGGATCGAACTGCTCGGCACAACGGTCATCCCGCAGCACAGCGACGCCCGCGTACTGGATCAGCTCATCTACAAGTGGGATCACAGCCGGAGGGTGATCGGCCGGGTGTTGACGGAGAAGTACTCCGATCTCCTCGCCGCCGGCTGGCCCCTGACCCGCACCGAAGTCGAACGCGACGCGAAGCAGTTCCTCGGCGAGAACTTCACGAACTTCCTGGGTGGCTGATGATGCTCTCCCCGTTCGCCATGACCCGTCCGCGCCGTCGCATCGTCGGCATGTCGGCCATCCTGCTGCCGTTCCGGGCGGACGGGGCGGTCGACTGGGACGCCTTCCGCCGGCACGTCGCCCGCACCGCCGACAACGGCTTGGCTCCGGCCGTCAACATGGATACCGGCTATGCCAACCTGATCGATGCCGACACCCGCGAGCGGGCACTGGCCGAGACGGCGGCAGTCATGAATGGCCGAGAGTACGTCGCCGGCGCGTACGTGGGTGACACGCCCGGTGCGAAGTTCGACCTCGACGGCTACCGTCGGGCCGTGGAACAAATTCAGCGGCACCGCGGCACCCCGGTCGTCTTCCAGTCGTTCGGCCTGACCGCCCTGCCCGGCCCGGAACTCGTCCGGGCCTACGAAGCCATTGCTCGCGACTGCCCGCGGTTCGTCGCCTTCGAACTCGGCACCCAGTTCGCCCCGTTCGGCAAGATCTACGACCTCGACACCTACGCCGGGTTGCTCGGCGTGACGGCGTGCATTGGAGCGAAGCACTCCAGCCTGCACCGCCAGCCCGAGTGGAAGCGGCTCGCCCTCCGGGACCGCGTGCGGCCCGATTTCCTCGTTCTCACCGGCAACGACCTCGCCGTCGACATGGTGGTGTATGGCTCCGACTACCTGCTCGGGCTGAGCACCTTCGCACCGGACCTCTTCGCCAAGCGGGACGCGATGTGGGCAGCCGGCGACCCGGCGTTCTACGAATTGAACGACCTGCTGCAGTACCTCGGCTTCTTTGCCTTCCGCCCGCCGGTGCCAGCGTACAAGCACTCGGCTGCCATGTTCCTGAAGCTCCGCGGCTGGATCGCCTGCGACGACACTCACCCTGCCAGCCCGAAGCGGCCCGACTCCGACCGCGAAGTCCTCCGCGACATCGTGGAGCGACTGCACACGTGGGCCTAAACTGACCGCATGAAGCGCATCGTCATTGTCGGCGGCGGGCTGAGTGGACTGGCCGCCGCCTTCCGCATCCGTCAGGCACACCCGTCGTACCACCTCACCCTGCTCGAAGCCAGGCCGCGGCTCGGCGGCAACATCGGCACCGACCGCGTCGATGGGTTCACCGTCGAGCGCGGGCCGAACGGGCTGTTCGATGCGAAGCCGCACGCCATCCAACTCTGCCGCGACCTCGGCCTCGCCGACCGGCTCATCCCCGCCAGCGAAGGCTCTCGCAAGAACCGATTCCTCTTCCTGGAGGGCGAATTGCACCGACTCCCCGGCGACCCGCTCGGGTTGCTGTTCACCCGCGTGCTCTCCTTCCTCGGAAAAATGCGAGTGCTCAGCGAGCCGTTCCGCCGACGCCCGAAAAGCGTCCCCGAAGACGAATCGATCGCCGCGTTCGCCCGACGGCGCTTCGGCAAGGAGGCGGCCGACGTGTTCATCGACGGCCTCGTCACTGGCATCCACGCCGGCGACCCGGAGCAGTTGAGCGTGGCAGCCGCATTCCCCCGCCTGCCGCTATTCGAGAAGGAGTACGGCAGTGTTCTGAAGGGGTTTATCCAGTCGGCAAAGCTCCGCAAGAAGGCTGCGCTCGCCCGCGGTGAGAAACCCGCCCCGCAGCGGATGTGGTCGTTCCGCGAGGGGCTGCAAGTGCTCATCGATACTCTGGCGGCAAAGCTAGGCGATGCAATCCGAACCGGAGTGAGTGTCAACCGGCTGTCACCGGACGGCGGGGGGTGGCAGGTGCATACCGACGCGGGGCCGCACCCCGCCGACTTGGTCATCCTCACCACCCCGGCCGACCACCAAGCGAAACTGCTTTCGCCTTGGAATCCCAGGCTCGGCGAGCTGATAAACAGTATCCGCTACGCGGCGGTGAACGTGGCCGTTCTCGGCTACCGGGAGCAAGATGCTCCCATCCGCCCGGATGGGTTCGGCTACATCGCCCCGCAAAACACAAAGCGCGACGTCCTCGGCGTGCAGTGGTGCAGCAGCACCTTCCACGACCGCGCCCCGCCGGGGCACGTGCTCTGGCGGGCACTGTGCGGCGGGGTGAACCGCCCCGACATGACCACTCTCCCCGACGAGGAGTTTCTACACCGAGTACAGCACGAGATGATGATGACGATGGGGGTGACGGGCGAGCCAGTGTTCAGCCGGGTGGTGCGATGGCCGCGGGCAATCCCGCAATACGAAATCGGCCACCCGAAGCGGGTGGCCGAGATCATGACGCTGGCAGCAAACCACCCCGGCCTGATCCTCGGGGGCAACGCTTACCGGGGTGTAGCGATCAACGATTGCTGCGAACAGGCGGAGGAGATTACACGGCGGGTGTGAGGTCGGCGGGAGTCGACTTCCGCCGCAGTTTCCGCACCCCGGCCACCACACCGACCACCAACCCGCAGACCGCCAGAATGCTCGCCGGCTCCGGCACCGGGGTGAAGGAGAGTACGAGGTTGCTCCCGCTGCGAGCGAGGGTCGCATCCTGGAATGTCCACACTCCAGACCCAGACAACAGAGTGATATCGGTAGCCAGGAAGTCGGCGGTGCCGCTGCCGTTTCGTTGAAAGTTGGTTGAGGCACTCGCTGTGGCCAGGGTGATCGTGTAGGTCTGCCCTTGCGTCAGCCCGCCGTCATTCAGCAATTGGATGGCGACCGTGTTCCCGGCCGAGATGTTGCTGAAGTTCAGATCGGTGGTAGCGCCGCTGAGAGCGAGTTTGCTGTTGCCGGTGATGGCCCCGGTGTTGTCCACCGCCAGTTGAGAGGCCAGCGTCGCGCGGCTGCCCGCCGCCCCGGCGGTGAAGGTGGTGTCGCCCGAAAGGTTCAGGTTACCGGTGCCGGTACCGCTGTCCCCGCGAATGGTACCACTGCCGGCGACAGTCACTGGGCCAACGACACTTCCGACCCCTTGAAGCGTCTGCGCGGACGTACTGCCGAGACTGTACCCGCCGGTGACCGCTGCCACGTTGAAAGTTCCACCGCTACCGACGGTGATCGTGGGGGACGAGTTA
>JALOQR010000268.1 GCA_025459365.1 Fimbriiglobus sp. | reverse complement strand
GTCCAGCTTGCCCAGGCCATTGAGCCAGGTTTCGGCTTTCGCCTTCGCCTGGTCGGCCGGCATGGCCCGCAGGGTGCCGAACGACACCAGCGACGGGTCCGGCGCTTTGGCCGGTTCGGCGGCCGTCCCGCACACCGCCCAGCCGGCGGAAAACGCGGCTGAAGCGATCCATTTCCGCAGTTTCATGGCAACCTCATTCGGATGAGAGGATGGCGGCGGCACCCCACCGGGGAATGCCGCGGATCGAATTCTCTCGCCGAACCGGTGAGGGCCAATTCCCGACGGGAGGCCAATCCCACTGTAGTCGCGCGGGTGGGAAATGTCACACCGACATTCCCCGCCCGACCGGGGGCAGTTACGTCGGCGTTACGAGGCCCTGGCGGCAAGTCGAACGCTGCGGGGTGTGGCTGTTCCGCCGCCGGGATCTCCCGAAGGGGAGAGGGTGAAGTGTTGAGAGCGTCGCGCCGGCCGTTCTACGTCTTCACCCACCGGGCGGCGGCTTCGGCCACCCGCTGGCCCAACCCGGTGGCGGTCGGCATAGCCTGGTTCCGGGAGGCGGGAGAGGAGTTTGCTCCTGTGTAGGGCCGGCGGGGGCGATGCTGCCACCGCCGGTGCCCCCCACGCACGCCGAGCCGAATTACTTCGCCGCGCCCGGAAGCCACTTCTCATCGGCCACGGTGGCGTCCACCGGGTCGCCTTGCAGTGCCCGCAGGAACAGCACCAACGCCGCCTTTTCGTCGGCGGTCAGTTTGAGCAGGAACGGGATGACCGGGTTGCCGGCGCGGTCGAGAATCGCCCCCTTCGGCAACTCCGGCGTCTTCCCTTCGGCCTTCGCTTTGCGGTATTCGGCCTCGGCGGCCGTGTCTCGCATCTTCGGTGAAAGGAACTCGTTCACGTTCCCGCCGCGATCGTAGAAGTCGATCACGCTTTCGAGCGTTGTCTCGCTGCCGTCGTGCAGGTACGGGGCGGTGTCGAGCAACCCCCGGAGGCCCGGCGTTTTGTTGGCCCCCACCAGAGCGGGGTCTTTGTGCCCGGTGGGTTGGGCGTCGTAGCGGCCGAATTCGCTGCGGGGCAGTTTGCCGTCCTTCACCCCGACCCCCAGATTGTGGAACCCGTGGTCGGTGTATCCGTCGCCGATGTGGCAGTTGCTGCACCGTGCCTTGCCGAAGAATACCGCCCGGCCGAGGGCAATTTGCTCGCCCACTACCGCCGCCTTCCCGGCGTCCTTTTCGGGGTCGAGTTTCAGCGCCTTGAGGGCATTCGTGTCCTTCGCGGCGAACGCGGCCTGAATGGCCTTGGCGACGTCGGGCCCGGTCAGTTCGTTCTTGCCGGTGTCGTCGTCCGACAGCCGCTTCCGCTTTTCGACCTCGGCCCGATCGACGATGCTGTTACCGCACAGCACCGTCCGCTCGAAGGTGGCGATGGCCTTCGCTGCCGCGTCGCGGCTTGGCCCGTGCCCGAACACCTGCTCGAATCGCTTGACCAGTTCGGCGTCTTTGAGGATCCGCCCGACCGCTTCCTCCCACGGGTCGCCTTTGCCCCCGCCGAACATTTCGAGGGCGTTGCCCACTGGCCCCTGCGACTGGTTTTCGAGGCTGTCGGCCCGGCCGTTCCAGAACTGGAATCGGTTGAACGCGGAGTTTACCACCGTGGGCGAGTTGATCGGCCCGAGTTGGTCGTTGATGCCGCTTGAAGTCTTGGACTGGTCCGACCAACCGAGCTTGGGGTCGTGGCAACTGGCGCACGACCGGGTGCCGTTGCTGGAGAGGATTTTGCTGAAGTACAGCTTCTTGCCGAGTTCCCACTTGGCGACGGTCATCGGGTTTTCGGTCGGCACGGCGGGGGCGGTGGACAGGCCCAGTGGCACTTTGAGCTTCACGACCCGTTTGGTCACTTTCTGACCGGTGGCGGGGTCGGTGGCACCCTCGGTGGCTTCATTCCAGAACTTCGGCAGCGTCTTCCACTCGGGGGAGGTGCCGGCGACGAACTCGATACGAGCGTCGTCCTTGAATGGCAGCTTCTTGGCCTCGTTCGGGAGTCCGTCGTCGACCGGCGGGGCGGCGACGGCCAGCGGGGCGAGGGCGAGCACGAACAAACTACGAGGGATGGACATCACGTCCTTTTCCTGAAGGTGAGAGGGTGGGGTGGGTACCGGCCGAAGATATGTATAGGCGCCACGGCCGGGGGGGCGTCGATGGGCCGGGCGGGGTGGCCGGTGTAATAATACGAGAGGACGCATCCGCACACACCCTCGGCACCCCATGCCCCCCGACACCCTTGAACCCCGCGTGCAGGCCATTGGCCGGGAAATCTTTGGCCGGCTCGATCGCGGTGGGCCGATTCTGTTCACCCGCGGCTGGTGGGACGACAAGCTGATGGGCCTGACCATGGGCAACGAAGCCCTGAAGGTGCAGCTCTTCCGCTTCGTCGATACCCTGCCCTATCTGAACGACCCCAAGGAAGTGGGCCGGCACCTCCGGGAGTACCTCACCGAAGCGAAGCAATCCCTTCCCTGGTGGGTGAAGGCCGGCATCGGGCTGATCCCCGAATCGGGGTTCGCCGGCAAGGTGCTGGCGAGCCAGGCGAAGAGCAATGCCGAGGCGATGGCCCGCAAGTTCATCGCCGGATCGAACGTGCAGGAAGCCATCGACGCCGTGACGGAGATGCGGGCGAAGAAACTCGCCTTCACCATCGACCTACTCGGCGAAGCGACCATCACCGAACACGAAGCCGACCTGGTTCAACAGCAGTACTTCGACCTACTGAACGGTCTGCCGCCGATTATCAACGCCGCTCCGGAAGTACCGGCCATCGACCGCGACGACCGCGGGCCGATTCCGCGGGTGAACGTGTCGGTCAAGCTCTCGGCCCTGTTCAGCCAGTTCGACCCGATCGACCCAGAAGGAACCAGCGCAGCCGTGCGGCGGCGGCTACGGCCGATCCTGGCCCTCGCCCGGAAGAACGGCGCGTTCGTCAACTTCGATATGGAGCAGTACAGCTTCAAAGACACCACGCTCAAGATCTTCCGCGACATCCTGAGCGAACCCGAGTTCCGCGACTGGCCCGATGTGGGGATCGCGATTCAAGCCTACCTGAAAGACACCGAAGACGACCTTCGCCACCTCCGCGACTGGGCCCGTGACGAACGCAAGTGCTCGGTGTGGATTCGGCTGGTGAAGGGGGCGTACTGGGACTACGAGACGGTCATCGCCGCTCAGAACCACTGGCCAGTGCCGGTGTGGACCCAGAAGTGGCAATCCGACGCCTGCTTCGAGCGGTGTACCCGCTTCTTGATGGAGAACTACCAGTACCTCTGCCCGGCGTTTGGCAGCCACAACATCCGCAGCATCGCCAACGCCATGGCCGTGGCCGAAGAACTCGGAGTGCCGCCGACGCGGTACGAATTCCAGATGCTCTACGGCATGGCCGACCCGATCAAGGACGTGCTGAAATCCCTCGGCCGGCGGGTGCGGATCTACACCCCCTACGGCCAACTGCTGCCCGGCATGGCGTATCTCGTCCGCCGACTGCTCGAAAACACGTCGAACGACTCGTTCCTGCGGCAGGGGTTCGCGGAGGGGTTGTCCGAAGACCAACTGCTGAAGAACCCAACCACCCAGGCGAGCGGCCCGCGTGAGCGGGCTGGTGATTCGATGGCGACGCACACCAATGGAACCACCCAGGCGAGCGGCCCGCGTGAGCGGGCCGGCGCCGAACACCACCAGCCCGCTCACGCGGGCCGCTCGCCGGACAAGGCCGGCGCCGAACACCACCAACCCGCTCACGCGAGCCGCTCGCCGGACAAGACCTTCCAGAACGAGCCTCTCTCCGACTTCAGCCGGGCCGCCAACCGCGATGCCATGACCGCCGCCCTCGCGTCCGTCCGCACGCAACTCGGGCAGACTTTCCCGGTGGTGATCGACAACAGCCCCGTGAGCACGGTCGAGTTCATCGACAGCGTGAACCCTTCGAAGAAGGCGGAACTCATCGGCCGCACCGGAAAAGCGACGGCGAAGATGGCGGAGCAAGCGATCGCCTCCGCCGCGAAGGCGTTCGAGTCGTGGCGAGACACCCCCGTGAAGGAGCGGGCCGACTTCCTCCGCCGCACGGCGTCGGTCATGCGGTACCGGCGGTTCGAGTTGTCCGCGTGGATCGTGCTCGAGACCGGCAAGCCGTGGCGGGAGTCGGACGCCGACGTGGCCGAGGCGATCGACTTCTGCGAGTACTACGCCCTGCACGCCGAGCAGATGTGGCACACGCAGGACGTGGACGTGCCCGGCGAAGAGAACGCCTACTTCTACGAACCGCGTGGGGTGGCAGCGGTCATCGCCCCGTGGAACTTCCCGCTCGCCATCCTGTGCGGCATGGCGGCGGCGGCGGTCGTCACCGGGAACACGGTGGTGATGAAACCGGCCGAGCAGAGCGGGGTGGTTGGGGCGAAGTTGATGGAGTGCTTCCAGCAGGCCGGCTGCCCCGCCGGGGTGGTGAACTTCCTGCCGGGCGTCGGTGAGGAGGTCGGCCCGGTGCTGGTGAACCACCCGGAGGTGGCGCTCATCACCTTCACCGGCTCGCTCAAAGTCGCCCTGATGATCAACGAGCAGGCGAGCCGCACTGCCGGTGGGCAGCAGTTCGTCAAGCGGGTGATCGCCGAGATGGGCGGCAAGAACGCCGTGATCGTGGACGCCGACGCCGACCTCGATGAAGCGGTGAAAGGTGTCGTCGATTCGGCGTTCGGGTACGGCGGGCAGAAGTGCTCGGCCGGGAGCCGGGCAATCGTGCTCGAAGGCATCTACGACAAGTTCCTGGAGCGGGTCATCGAGGCGACCAAGTCGCTGACGGTGAGTGCGGCCGAGTCGCCGGGGTGTTCGCTCGGCCCGGTCATCGACGGCGAGTCGCAGGACCGCATCCGCCAATTCATCGAGAACGGCAAACAACAGGCGAAGCTGGCCTTCCAGTACGATCTGAAGGGGCTGGACGCCGAGGGCTTCTTCGTCGGCCCGACCATCTTCGCCGACGTGCCGGAGACCGCCACCATCGCCCAGGAGGAGATCTTCGGGCCGGTGCTGAGCGTGATGAAGGCGAAGGACCTCGACGACGCTCTACGGATCGCCAACGGGACGAAGTATGCGCTCACCGGTGGGGTGTTTAGCCGCAGCCCGGAGCATATCCAGCGGGTGAAGCGGAAGTTCCGGGTCGGCAACCTGTACGTGAACCGCAAGTGCACCGGGGCGTTGGTGCATCGCCAGCCGTTCGGCGGGTTCAAGATGTCGGGCATCGGCAGCAAAGCCGGCGGCCCGGACTACCTGCTGCAATTCGTGGTGCCGCGGACGATCACCGAGAACACCCTTCGGCGGGGCTTCGCCCCGGAGGTGGGCAGCGACGGCGAATGAGGCGGCGGCATCGGGTACAATCGCCATGTTCACCGAGATTTTCGCCATGTCCGAATCGCTGCTCGACCTGCTGCGGTAGAGTTCGTCGGCCGAGAAGGAGGCCGCGTTCGCGGAGCTGGCAAAGGAGTTCCTGCACGCCCACGGCCCGCTTGCCATCCGCGACACGGTCCACCAGACGGTGGGGTACATCATCGATGAGTTGGACGAGACCGCTCTGTCGTTCCCCAAGTTGACGGCCGACGAGGAGGCCGAACTGCGGCGGCGGGCCGAGACCCGCGGGGTGCCGTTCGTGGTGGTTCCGGTGGGGGTGTGACCACCGTGGCGGGGTCGGCCGCGAAGGCCAACCCGCCGCCGCGTTGGTAATGAGGGGAAGTGAGACCCATGCGAACGATGCGACGTGAGTCCGCCAGTGCTCAATGACTGTAGCAGAGCGGACGGCCGATGTAGCCCTGGTGATCAGTCCAGGCAGAATACCACGCGAAAACCGCAGTAATTTAGGGTGCGGCCCGCAGGCTTGTTCCAGACACGGCAGGCGGCGCGGCAATCCCACGCTCTGACGCCCCCGCACCCTCCACGCAGTACTTTATACATTTGCTCGCCATCACGGCATTCCGGGTCGTTGTTCGGAGAGCGAGAATAGAAATTTTTGTCGTACCAGTCCTGGCACCACTCGTACACGTTGCCGTGAACGTCAGTCAATCCCCATGGGTGTGGGTATTCCTTCGCGTAGTTCCCCACAGGCGTCGTTTTTCCGGAGTACGGACCCAACGTACCGAAGCCGAAGAGGTGGTCGTCATTCCAGTTCGCCCGCGCGCCGTTCCACTCGTTCCCCCAGTAAAACGGCGTTGAGGTGCCGCCGCGGCAGGCGTACTCCCATTCGGCCTCGGTCGGTAGGCGCACTGCCTTGCCGGTCAGTTCCCATACCTTCGCGCAGAACGCGACGGCGTCG
>JALOQR010000267.1 GCA_025459365.1 Fimbriiglobus sp. | reverse complement strand
GTGCTCAAGTCCAAGGACAAGAAGGAGTACGTCATCGGGACGCCGGAAGGGAAGATCGTGATGGTGCCAGCGGCAGACGTTGAATCCGAGCGGCCGGACAAGAGTGCGATGCCCGACGATCTGGTGAAGAAGCTGAGCAAGAAGGAACTGCGGGACGTAGTCGAGTTCCTGAGCAGTCTGAAAGAGCCTGAGAAGAAGTGACAGGCCAAGCGGGAAATTGAGCGACCGGAGCAGCCTCACTCGCTCCGGTCGCGTCGTGTCTGATTCACTTCGCCTTCTTCATCACCGCGACCACCACTTTGCTCCCTTCCTTGCTCTCGAATCCCGTCGGTCGCTCGCTTTCGTGGAAGGCGATCGTCAGGGTATCGCCGTCGAGTTTGTAGACGCCGAGCAGAGTCTTGCCCTTGAAGTTCCCGCTACTCGGCTTCATGTCGATCGTCTTCTTCGCGGCATCAACCGTGAAGGTCCCTTCTGTTGTCGGGGCCTTCGAATCCTTTGGCGGGGTAATGATGTACTTGTCCGCCTCGTGAACTCGCGTCGCCCCCTTCATGCCGTCGTCGGCCTTGCCATCGCGGGTCAGGCTGTTGATCGTCCACTTGCCTTCCAGCGGCGTCTTGTCGTCGGCGGCCGCCGTCGCCGCGAACACCACCGCCACGCCCATCGCCAGCACGCTTGTCCGCATCTTTCGCCCCTCACATCAGGTGTTCGGAGCCGACAGAGTGATGAGGGTCAACTCCGGTGGGCAATTGTAGCGAACCGGTAGGCCGGTCGCGCCGAGGCCGCGGGAGACGTACACCCGGCAGGCCGGCGCATCGATCAGCCCCTGGGCGTACTTGTCGCCGTACTTTGAGGGGATGAATGGGTTCCGCATGCCCGGCACTCGCACCTGGCCGCCGTGTGTGTGCCCGCTCAGCACGATCCCCACACGCCGGTCGCGGAGTTGTTCGCAGAAGTCCGGGTTGTGGCTCACCATCAGCACAGCGTCGGAAACAGTCGTCTCCCCGAGGGCCGTAGCTGCATCGGGCTTGCCCCACCAGAGGTCATCCACCCCGGCGAGCCAGAGTTTCTCGTTCCCTCGCTGCAACCATTGCCCCGTGTTGATCAATTCTCCGATCCCGGCCCGACGCATCGAACGGCGAGTGATCCTGGCCCCCTCGTCGTGGGCGTAGTCGTGGTTGCCCAGCACGCCGAACACGCCGAGTGGAGCTGACAACGCTCCCAGCACTTCAAACGCTGGCTCGATGTAGATGGCGTCTCGCAGGCAGTAGTCGCCACCGAGCAAGATCAAGTCGGGATTGAGAGCAAGTGTCGACCGCACGACCTGCGTGATGAAGGAGAGGTTGGTGTGTGGGCCGTGGTGCAGATCCGTGAGGAACGCGACCCGGAGTCCCTCAAAGGCAGGTGGTAGATTCGGCACCGCGACAATCGGACGGGTGATTCCAAAGGATGCCGCTTCCGCAAGCCCATAGCTTGTGCCGGAGACAGTGCCCGCGGTGATTACGGCAGCGGAGGTCTTCAGGAACGTGCGTCGGTTCATGGTCACTTCGCCCGGCGAGGCGTGTGGAGTCTCGAAAATGCTACCAGTGCTGACCAGCCGACACGACACCAAAACAACCACGAGGAAGGCAACTGCCCCCCCCGCGCCCGAGGAACTGACGAAGCTCATGCCCGAAGTACGCTAGGACCTGAATTCAGACTCCGGCCTCAGTCGCACTTCACTCGTCGCACTTCAGCAGGAATTGAGGGTTGATCGTCTGGAAGGTGAGCCGGCCGCCGACTGCGAATTCTCCTTTCTTCACGACCACCCACCAGCCGAGCACCCGCGCCCACTCGATGGCGTCGGCGTTCGGGATCGGTTCGACGGCATGGATGGTTCAGACGCTGGCGAGCTTCCGCGTGAGACACCAACGCGGCGAAAAGAAAAAAGCCGCGGCCCCCGAAGTTTCCTCCAGAGGCCGCGGCAGTCGGGGTGGCCGGATTCGAACCGACGACTTCTTGGTCCCAAACCAAGCGCTCTACCAGACTGAGCTACACCCCGTCAGCATTTAGCTTACCACAGAGACACCCGAACGTCTGCGCTGGTTCGGCACTTCACTTCGCAAGTTGAAATCCGCTGAGGAATTCTTCGGCCTTCTCTGCGATCACCGCACTCCCCTTACCGCACACCTGCACGAGGTAGAGGCGTCGATCGACGATGCACACTTTCGCGCGCACCACGTTCGCCCCGGCCTGGATTGTCACTTCGCGGCCGTCTCCATTCGCCACGGTCCATTTCGATTGGGCCATGATCTGCCCGTCTCGCCCCTTCAGCCCGTCCAGGACACCGTCGAGAATGCGGTCTGGCTGAACCTCTTTGAATGACGGCGGGTAATCGACGAACGACACCGAGTAGACGACGTTCGAGGCCTCAACCTTGCTGCTATACAGGGTCAGGTTCCCGGCGGAGGTGGCGAGGGGTTTGTCTACGTCGAGCTTCGCTGGCTTGGCCGGGAATACCACTGAGTAGCGACCGACGTCGGAAACGTGCCCGGTCGAGCTTGACTTCTGAGCGAGCGCGGCGCCGGCACCCAGTACTAGGAGCAGAACAGCAAGTGAGCGGGTCATCGTCAGGTTCCTCGATGGGCGCTTCAGACAAGTTTAGCCTGGAAACGAACACGGGCCGGTCGCCGACCGGCCCGTCTCGCTATTCGTTCCCGCCTGCCGTTCATTTCGTCAGGGCGGCCATGATTCGCTCGAAGTCGTCGTTGGAGTCGAACCCGATGACGATCTGCCCCTTCTCCTTGGCCTTCACCTTGATCTCGACCCGGGTGGCGAGACGCTGGCGGAGGTCGTCTTCCAGGCTCTGCACGTGAGACGTCTTTTCGACCGCCAGGCGCACAGGCTTCTCACCCTTCTGCTCAGCCACTTCGGCCTTTGCTTCTCGTGCCAGGAGATCGAGAGCGTGCACCGAGAGATGCCGGAAGATCGCTTCTCTGGCGAGTTCTTTCTGCTTCTCGGTATCCGACACACCCTTGAGTACCTTGGCATGGCCGAGGGAGAGCTGGCCGAGCCGCACAGCGTCTTGCACTTCGGCGGGGAGGTTCAGAAGCCCCACCAGGTTGCTGATGCTCGAACGATCCAGCCCGAGCCGCTGGCCGAGAGCTTCATGGGTCAGGCCGTACTTCTCCAGGTAGTCCTTGAAGCCCTGAGCCTTCTCGATCGGGTTCAGGTCGCTCCGCTGGATGTTCTCGACGAGTGCCGCTTCGTAGACCTGCTGATCGTCGAAGCCGACCACATGAACCGGCACTTCGGGCAGCCCGGCCAGGGTCGCCGCCCGTAGCCGTCGTTCGCCGGCGATGAGCTGGTAGGTCTCGCCGGCTTGCCGCACCACCAGTGGCTGCAACACCCCGTGAACCTTGATGCTGTCGGCGAGTTGCTTCAGTTCATCGTCGTCGAAGCGCTTCCGCGGCTGGTATGGGTTCTGGTGGATCTGGTCGAGCCGCACCTTGCCGACGCTCGCTCCAATCCCAAGTACCCCTCCGCCGTTGACCGCCCCGAGCAGTGCATCCAGTCCTCGCCCGAGCCGTGGCTTGGTTTGTTCCATGAGTTCTGTCCCCCGCTCGATCGGGGTTGCTTCTGCCCCGTCGAGCCGGCCGAACATAGCAACTCTTACAACGCGGCCAAGTCGAATTTACCCACCGTTGTAACCGTTCCATATGGAACGCCTTTCCCAGGCCGGAAACCTGAGTTTTCAGGGGTACAGCAGGCAAAGTGGGGTTGTGGCGTTTTCGGAAACCGAGTTAGCATCCCGCCCGCGACGAACGGGACCGGAACCCCGAACGTCGCCCGCTCACCGGCCGGACCGGAACCCGAACGGCGAGCGTGACTGGGGTCGCACCTTGCGGCCCCCCGGAGAAGAGGTGTCGTCGGTCTGGGCTTGCCTGCCCACCCCTGCCGTGCTCTCGCGGCATCGCGGGCGTCTGCCGTCGCACCAATCCGGTCGGATAACCAAGAGGGATTCGCCGCCACCGAGCCGCTGGCTCGAAAGCTCGCGTCTTCCCCTCTACCACCACCGACACCCGAGGTGCGCTCGCATGGATGTGAAGCGTGGGCCGATCCTGTTTCGCTGTGACGCCACCCCCGAGCTGGGGTACGAGCGGTTCTACCAGTGCTTGAGCCTGGCCGCGGCCATGCAGCGCCGCCGCCGTGGCACGTACTTCCAGTCGTACCTCGACCCACTTAGCCTGGCGACCACTATTCACCGGGCCAACAACGAGTGGATCGCGGCCGAGACACCTGTGGGCAGCAGCGACGATTTGAAGGCCACCGTGGCCGAGATCCGCAGGCTCAACGCGGCGGCCGTGGTGGTCGCAAGCTCCGAGGCGAACGCAGAGTACTTGGCTGGCCTGAACGAAACCGGCACGCGGGTCATCTGCATCGACCCCGAGCCGACCGTGAAGTACCCGAGCAAACTGGTGGTCAACCCCTTCCTCGCTCCTGGGCCCAAGCCGTACCGGGTTGAACGAGGCACTCAACTCCTCCTTGGCCAGCGCTTCGCCCTGGTGCGCGGTGTCTTCCGCCGGCAACGCACGATCCGCGCCACCGAGCAACCAGGGCCATACCGAGCGCTTGTCGCCCTCGGTGACGACGACGCTGCCGACCAGACACTCATCCGCACCGAGCAGTTGCTGAATATGCCGGGCGTCGACAGGGTGAGCGTGGTGCTACGCACCCACCACCCGCGATACGAGGAACTCAAGGACTTCGCCGAGGCGTCGAAAGGCCGCGTGGAAGTGCTCACCGAAGCGAAGGAACTGATGACGCGCCTGGTGCGGTGCCACTTCGCCGTCACCAGCGGTGATAGCTGGGCGCTCGAACTTTGCTGCGTTGGCATCCCGCAGCTCATGCTCCCAAGCGAGACGCGGCACCTGCTGAACGCCAAGCGGATGGACGATGAGGGCGTCGGCACCTTCCTTGGTGCTGCTCCCGACGTGACCGAAGCCGCACTCGGCGAAGCTGTGGCCCTGGTGTTGAACGACCCGATCGAACGCATGGGAATGACCCGATGCGGGCGACGGTTGATCGACGGCCGCGGTGGTGATCGTATTGTCAACGGGCTGGAAATCGTGCTCCACACTCCACGGATGGTGGAAGAAGTGCGGGCCGCAGCGTAAGGCTGCAGCCGGTGGTGTAGGAGTCTGCCCTACTCGGCGTGTTTTGGAAATGGCGTAGGAGTCCGCCCTTCAGGGCGTGCTGTGGAGATCTCGCCATGAAAGGCGGACTCCTGCCCATTGGCTGATGATTTTTGGCGGTCCCTCGCCGCACCCTTCGCCATTCCGACCTCGTACCTCTCACCTCCGAGCCGCTACCCTAGACACACCCACCCGAGGTGTGTGCAATGACCAAGGACGATGTGGCGGCGGCGCTCGACGAGATCGGCGTACTGTTGCAACTCACCGGTGAAAACGACTTCCGGGTTCGTGCCTACACGAACGGGGCACGTCTGGTCAGTCAGTTTCAGGGCGATTTCAAGGCGGCTGTGGCGAGCGGTCAGCTCGGCGAGATTCGGGGCATCGGCGACGCCCTCGCCGAAAAGATCACCACGCTCGTGAATACCGGCCGACTACCGTTCCTCGATGATCTCAGGGCATCGGTCGCACCGGGCCTGCTCGACATCTTGCGACTGCCAGGCATTGGGCCGAAGAAGGTGAAAGCTCTCCACACCGAGCTAGGCATCGACAGTATCGCGAAGCTCAAGGCATCGTGCGATGCCGGCGAGGTGGCCAAGCTCAAGGGGTTCGGTGAGAAGACGCAGGAGAAGATCCTCTCCGGCATTCAGTTCCTCGACACTGTCGGCCAGCGGGTGCGGATCGATCAGGCCGAGCCGATCGCGGAAGCAATCCTGGCCCGCCTTCGTGCTCTCTCCGATGTGATCCGAGCCGAAGCCTGCGGAAGTCTGCGCCGCCGCCGTGACACGACCAAAGATATCGACATCGTTGCCAGCAGTGCGAACCCCGAGGCCGTGACGGCGGCGTTCGCCACCTTCCCCGAGGTTGTGAGTGTCGTCGGGCAGGGGGCGACCAAGTGCTCGGTGACTGTGCAACTCCCCGCCGATGGCAAACCGATCACGCTCAATTCCGACCTACTGGTAGTGACGGATGAGCAGTTCCCGTTCGCCGTTCTGCACTTTACGGGGAGTAAGGAACACAACATCCGGCTTCGGCAGCGGGCCATGGAGCGTGGATGGACGCTGAACGAGTTTGGCCTGGGCACCATCGAAAAGCCGTTGAAGGCGAAGACTGAGGCCGACGTGTACAAGGCACTTGGCCTGCCGCTCATTCCGGCCGAGCTACGTCAAGATACCGGCGAGGT
>JALOQR010000266.1 GCA_025459365.1 Fimbriiglobus sp. | reverse complement strand
TTTTTTTTTTGGGTTGTGGTTGTTGGTGGACGCCAGCAAGCCAGTGGTGGAAGAAGATGCCGCCGCTGGTTGAACCGGAATGGGCAGATCGAGTGTGGTGTCGGATAACGCCGCGGAGGTAGGATCGTAGGCATGCAGGCCCACCATCCCATTGGTGAGTGTCAGGTAGTGGCTCGGAGTTTCGGTCCAGCACCCGCTGTTGAAGTACGGCACGTCGGCGTCCGGGAAGGCAACGGCCAGATGAGTGTGCCCGCAGCACACTGCGTCCGCCCCTACCTCCTTCGCACGGCCCACCGCCCCGGCCCGAATCTTCTCGGTGCTCCGTAGGAAGGTCTTGCTCCGCCGCTTGGCCATCTTGGCGAAGCGATGTGATCGATCCATGCGTTGGAGCAGGCGGTACAAGTGGTCAGCCAGGCGAGTGGCCAACGGGTAACGGTCGATGAACTGGTCGAACTGGTGGCCGTGCAGGAAGAGTACTTTCCGTCCCCCGGAGTCGACCACGAATTCGTCGACCACCTGCAACCCGAGCAGGTGCGACACGATCTCGGCCGTCCCGTCGTGGTTCCCACACACCCACACCATTTCCATCTCGTCGGACAACTTCCGCAACAGGCTGAGCACCTTCCAGTGCGATTTCTTGAGGCGGCGGAAGTCGATGCTGTCGAACACGTCCCCATTCAGGATGACACGCCGGGTGCGAACTTGTCGGCGGTGCAAACTTTCGAGGAAATCGACGAGTGCCCACGCTTGACAGACACGGCTGCCGAGATGCAGATCGGAGATAACAATGGCATCAGAGGTGATCACAACTGATCCTCGATGGCTGGCCCTCACCCGTCACAATCAACGGATCAGGTGGACACCGCGCGTAGCAGGTCTGCAGGTTGGGTGAGGACTGTGCGGTTGAGGGGCGGGGCCGACACGACCGTCACGATGAGAGGGGGATACAATCAGTGTCAGCCGGGGCGCTTTTGGTGGTAATCATTGTATCTCCAGCCCTCCGAGACGAGTGAGACTTCATGCGGATTGTCAGCATCACAGCCGGGGCGGGCGGCATGTTTTGCGGCAGTTGTCTCCGCGACAACGCCGCTGCTGCCGCCCTTGCCGCCCTCGGGCATGATGCCCTTCTCGTGCCGACGTATACCCCCATTACCACCGACGAGCAAGATGTGAGTGGCCGGCGTGTTTTTCTCGGCGGCGTGAATGTCTACCTACAAAACGCTTCCTGGCTGTTCCGCCACCTGCCGCGGTTCGTCACCGGTTTGTTCGACAACAACGCGCTGCTGCGATGGGCCGGTTCGTTCGTCGGCAAAACCGATTACAGCAAGATGGGGAGCCTCACCACCGCCATGCTGGAAGGTACCCACGGGCGGGCGAAACGTGAAATCCTGAAGTTGGTGGACTGGCTCGCCGCCGACGTGAAGCCTGATGTGGTGCTGATGACCAACGCGCTTTTGAGTGGATGTGTACCGGCCATCCGCGACCGACTTGGCGTGCCCGTGATTACCACCCTTCAGGGCGATGACGTTTTCCTGGACGCCCTACCCGACGCTGATCGCCGGAGATGTATCGCACTGATTCAGGAAAACGACCGGTACACCGCCGGCTACATGGCCACCAGCCACGACTATGCCGAATTCATGAGCCAGTACCTCGGGCTTGACCGGAACAAAATTGGCGTGGTGTATCCCGGTCTCACACTGAGAGGGCACGGCGAGCCGACACCACGCCCGTCGGACCGCCCGCCAACGCTTGGATACTTTGCCCGCTTCGCACCGGAGAAGGGGTTCCACAACGCCGTTGATGCGTTCCTCCGGCTGAAGAAGCGGCCTGGGCTGAATACGGCACGCCTCGTCTTCGGCGGTTGGCTCGGCGAGAAATATCAGCCCTACTTTCGCGAGCAGGTGAGTAAGTTGACGGCTGCCGGCCTGACCTCGCCAACCGACTTCGAGCATGTCGCAGCGCCCGACCTCGTGTCGAAAGTGCGGTTCTTCCAGAGCATCGACGTGCTGAACGTGCCAGTGGCATTCCGCGAGCCGAAAGGGTTGTACGTGCTGGAGGCATGGGCGACCGGAGTGCCGGTGGTGCAACCGCGAAGCGGAACCTTCCCCGAACTAGTCGAAACCACCGGCGGCGGGCTGCTGTACGACCCGGCGAACCCCGCCGACCTCGACGACAAACTCGCCGAACTGCTGCTCGACTTACCTCGGACGGTCGAACTCGGCAAGAAAGGCCACGCCGGCTTGCACGAGCGGTTCACCGCCCGTCATATGGCCGTGGCAACGGTGGAGTTGCTCCAGAAGTACACGGTACCGGCCATCCACCCAGAGCCTGCCTCCGTCTGACCTGACGACGAGAAGACCCGAGGACACCATGTTCACCCTCACCCGTCGCGTCGAGTTCAGTGACACCGACATGGCCGGGATCATGCACTTCTCGAACTTCTTTCGCTTCATGGAAGCAGCCGAAACGGCGTTCCTGAATGCTCGCGGGCTGAGCGTGACATGGCAGGCCGACGGCGTTCGGTACGGCTTCCCTCGGGTCAACGCGAGTTGTGATTACGTTCGCCCGGTGCGGTTCGAAGACGTACTGACGATCGGCGTAAGCGTGGAGAAGGTAGGCACCAAATCGGTGGCTTACCGATTCGAGTTCACCCACGCTGGCGAACCGATCGCCACTGGCCGAATGACCGCAGTGTATTGTAAGGCAACCCCGCCGCACGGTATCGAGGCACTCCCCATCCCCGCCGAACTGCGGACCAAACTGGAAGCCACCGAATGAGCCTGATTGTCTCGAACGTGCGAAAGGATTACTCCACCCGCTCCGGCCCTTTGCCTGTACTCGGCGGAGTGAGCCTGACCCTGAACCACGGAGACGCAGTGGCCGTCATGGGGCCGTCCGGTTCGGGAAAGAGTACTCTTCTGCACATTCTCGGTACGCTGGATCAACCCACCGGCGGAACGGTGTCGCTCGATGGAGTCAATCCATTCGTGTTGAAGCCGGCCGAGTTGGCCGCGTTTCGCAATCGTCGTATCGGATTCGTCTTCCAGGATCACCACCTGCTCCCTCAGGCAAGCGTGTTGGAAAACGTGCTGGTGCCGACATTCGTGAACAGGTCGCTGAAGCGCAAGGATGCCGAGGGGTACGCCCGCGAGTTGCTCGATCGGGTAGGGCTGAGCAAGCGGCTGACACACCGGCCGGCCGAGTTAAGCGGAGGTGAGCGGCAACGGGTGGCGGTGGCACGGGCGTTGATCCATCGACCAGTGCTACTGCTGGCCGATGAGCCAACCGGTAATCTGGATCGAACAAATGCCGAATCGGTGGGAAACCTACTTCTGGACTTACACCGACAACAAAACACGATGCTGGTGGTGGTGACCCACAGCAGCGAGTTAGCGAAACTGTTCCCTCGCCGGGTAGAAATGAACGACGGCAGGCTCAGCGAGCGGGGGGCTTAATCTCCCAGGTCGCTCGCCCGAACCGGTTCGCCCCCAGAGCATTGCTTGCCAGATTTAGTTCCCTGCTCCGGCAGCCGACTTCGCGGCCCGGATGCGGGCGAGTAGGTTTTGCTTCGCGATGGCCGCCGGGTCCATCGGTGCGGAGGGCGTTGGTGTGGTCGCCGTCGCCACCTCTGCCTTTTCTTTCTTCTTCTCGTCGGTCGGCGAATCCGGCACCACAACCCGTTCGCCGTACATCCGCTTCAACTCTTCCACCCGGATGACGCGATCGACCTTGACGTACAAAACTTCTTCGTAGGGCACAAACAGGCCGCGCCCCTCATCCGAAGTGCCGTTCTCCCGACCGCGGATCACGAGGTAATCGGACTCGCGACGGGCGAGTTGGTCGATGGTAACGGCTGCCCCGTGCTTGAGAACCAGCACGGTTTTGGGCAGATCTTCGGGAGCAATCTTGTCCAGGATGTCGTGGACGTCGTCGGCAGTCATCGTGTCTCTCGATTGGAGGCGGGTCAGCTTGCGGGCCGCAGTTCAAGTTTGCGAGGGGGGGTCGTCCAGCGGCGGTACAACCACACCTGCAAGCCGGCGAGGACCGCCCCGCCCAACCCGCACACCCAGCGCCAATCCGGGGCGAATCGGCCGGCGGCCGGGTGCCCGGCGTCGCCCCAAACCGCGGTCACCACGGCCAGAGTGATAGTGCATACCAGCACACCGACGATCGCTGCCAACGGACCGCGGAGGCGGTCGGCCGTCGATGCCCGATCCTGGTGCAACTTCATTCGGTCGGCGATCCGTCTCCAGATCTTGGTGAAGACCTCGTCGGCGGCTTCGTAGGTGTCGAACTGGATGACCACTTGCCCAGTTGGAATCGAGCCGGAACCAGTGGCCAGAGTCGGGCGGTAATCAAGGGTCAGCGTGTTCGTTTCGAGGTCTAGAGTCACCCGGCGCACGGTCGGCAAATCGACGACAGTAGCCAGCGGGCCAAACACCCGGTCGAGGTCGGCACCGTCGTGGATTGCCTGGATGGTGTCCGGTCGGACAGCCGCGGCCGGAGCGAGGTAGAGGCGTGCAAAAGTTAGGGTGACAACGCCATGAGAGCGGACCACCGGAGCTTGCCACACCCGCCGTCGGGTCAGGCCGGGGGCAGCGGTATCCACTGGAGCAGTGGGTTGTTTCAGAGTGGGCATGGGCGACAGTCAGGGTTGCGACCGGCAAAAATAGAACCACTTCGGCGAGCGGTCAACCGATTCCGTCGTGGCGTAAAATGGGATTTGCTCGCACTGGATTGTCACCATGCCTGAAACCCCGCGACCGCCCGCCGAGAAAGTGAAAACCTTCCCGCACACACCCGGTGTGTACTTGATGAAGGACGCTTGCGGAAACGTCATCTACGTCGGCAAAGCGAAGTCTCTCCGCTCGCGGGCTAGCTCGTACTTCCAGAAAGAAGCGCAGATCGACCCGCGAACCTGCGAACTGGTCAAACACATCGCCGACATCGACTACCTTCCATGCGAGACCGAGGTAGATGCTCTCATGCGGGAGGCACGGCTGATTAAGGACCTGCGACCGAAATTCAACAAAGAACTGAAGGACGGCAAGAGTTTCCCATACATCCAAATCCGCACACGCGAGGAGTTCCCACGGGTGGAGATTACGCGTACTCCGCGGCGTCGTGGGGTGCGTCTCTACGGTCCGTTCCTCAGCAAAGCCCGTCTGAAAGACGCGGTGAACGTGCTCCAAAAGGTGCTCAAGTTCCGCACCTGTTCGCTGGATATCGCGTCGGATGACGACCGCTGGCGATGGTTCCGCCCATGTCTGTTGGCGAGCATCCGGCAATGCACTGCCCCATGCAATCTGCGTGTCACCCGCGACGAGTACCGTAAGCAGATCCGAAAACTCATCATGGTTCTGGAGGGGCGAACGGCGAAACTCTTCTCCCGAATGGAGTCGGAGATGAAAGAGGCGAGTACTGCCTTGCAGTTCGAGAAGGCGGCCCGCCTCCGCGATGAGATCGCCGCCCTGAAGAAACTGGAATTGCGGGGCGACCAGGACAAACATGCACAGCCCGAGGTGTTCCACATCGACCCGAAGAAGGGGCTGATCGGGTTGCGGAAGGTACTCGGACTGGTGGCAACGCCCCGTAGCATTGAAGGCGTGGATATTGCCCACCTAGGTGGGGAAGATACCGTCGCCTCTCTAGTATCGTTCATCGACGGCCTACCGTTCAAGGATGGCTACCGTAAGTTCAAGATCAAGAGCGTTCAGGGGGTTGACGACTTCGCCAGCATGCGGGAGGTCATCACCCGCCGGTTCAAGCGGCTGCATGACGAGGATGGCGTCTTCCCCGACATCCTGCTCATCGACGGTGGAAAAGGGCAACTCAATGCGGCTCTGGACGCCTTTCGCTCGCTCGGCATCACACCTCCCACGTTAATCTCGTTGGCCAAGCAGGAGGAGGAAATCTTTCGCCCAGGCGAGGCCGAGTCGATCAAGCTCAGTCGGCACTCGGCCGCACTACGGCTGTTGCAGTACGTCCGTGATGAAGCTCACCGTTTCGCCCAGCACTACCTGCACACTCTGCGGAATCGGCGGCTCACCGACTGACCGCCTCAAGTACGCTGGTAAGGCAACACGGCAGGGGCCATTGTTGGGGGCGGTTCTCTTCACGGAGGGCGTGCAGCGAGGTGGGGACAACATCCTTCCACGCCAGGCCATCACGTTGTTGCCAACTGGGCCTCGCCTTGACGCCCGGCCGCTCCTCTGCTCCAATCCGCGGCCGGTGATGGTGGGCGAGTTATTCTTCCGCCACCCCTTCGCGGAGTGCCACTGTTCATGCGAGCGTCCGTCTCACGGTTCTTCGCCGCTCACGGGTTGCTCGTGCTGCTGCTGGCCACCCTCCTG
>JALOQR010000265.1 GCA_025459365.1 Fimbriiglobus sp. | reverse complement strand
CTCGAATTGATGGCGACGGACGCCATGCCGCACTCGGCCACACGCGACCGCCCGGCTGTGGTCGGCACCGTGTGGCTTGCTGCTGCTACCGACCGGCCGAGTCGGTGGGTCGCACAAGGGGCGGTGATGGTTCGCGTGATGTCGCCGACCAAAGAAGACTTGACGCAACACCCGCGGGCCCACACCCCGCTCGGCGTCCGTGTGTTTCCTGAGCCGAAGCTGAAACTGCAACGTCTCACAGGTGTTGACCTGACGCGGGCGACCGACCCTGCCGGTACCGCGATCGGGCCGGGACTACCGCAACCGCCGCGGAGCCGCCTCCGCGAAGAGTTGCTGCTCCGCGGCAGTATCGAGATCCCATCAGCCGAAAATTTGGCCATCAGCACGCTGGTGCTCTCCGCTGAATCCCACTCGCTCACCACGGCGGCCGACCTCACCGGGCAGGTCCGGTTCACCGCCTGGAAAGCACCGGGCGAACTGGTGGCGGTGCGGCTCAAGGACGGCGACAAGCAGGGCACGGCCGACGGCCCGCACGGCACCCGCCTGACGGTCAAGGTGGTCGGCACGGTGGCGAACGAACCGGGCAGCACCATCCTTGAAGTGGTTCACCACTGGTACGCCGACTGGGTGCGGTTGGAGCCGACCGGCGAGTCGGGCGAGGGCGTCTGGTTCGAGAACAGGAATGGGCGGGCGATACCGGTGCGGTCGGCCGCCCGGCGGATGCCCACAGCGGTCCGGGTGGCGAACGCGGCCGGCGAGGAGTTGCCGGTGCGGGCCGGAACCAGCCGGTTCGACACGGTAATGGACGGTGGGCGGGCGTTCATGACGATGACGGTCGAGTACACGGTGGTGCCGAAGAAGGGAACCGACGGGAAGCCGGCGGCGGTCACGCTGAGCGGTTCGCGGGCGGTCGAGGTGGCGGTGCCGTTTAGTGTGAAAGACATGCCGCTGAAGGCTGGCACCCGCACGGCCGACCAGGAGGAACCGATCAAGCGGTGAGTGATCGCAAGTAGGCGATTCGCTCGGCGAGCGGCGGGTGAGTGTCGATCAAGTTCCCGACGCCGGTGCCGCGGTCCAGCCCCCGAAGGCGGTCGAGGAACTCGGCCCCTGCTCCGGGCGCGTACCCCGCCGCTCGGCACAGTCTCACCGCTGTCGCATCGGCCTCGAACTCCTGCTCGCGGCCGTAGGCCCGGTCGAGAAGGAACCGCGACGCCATCCCGACCACGAGGTTCGTCGTACCGAGGAGGCCGGCGAGAGCGTTCAGGCGGGTGCGATCGGCGGCGTGGCCGAGGGTGATGTGGGCCAACTCGTGGGCCAGCACGAACGCCAGTTGGGCGGTGTGCCCGCGGCAGAATTCGACCAGCGAGCGGGCGACGACGACGGTGCGATGTGGCAGAGCGAGGGCGTTGAGCGGCATCTCCAGCACGCGAACCACCATTGGGCGGGCGACGGCGTTCTTCTCCAGAATCGGGGCGAACACGGGCCAGACGGCGGCCGACCAATCGGGCACCTCCGGCGACTCGGCCGTGAGCCGGGCGAACAACCGTGCGTCGGCCGCGGCTGGGTCGTCGAGCAGTGCAGCGATCGCGGCAAGCATGGGGATACTCTTCCGGCGAACGGGAGTCACCGGGCGGCGGGGATCGCATCCGGGTTCCGGTAGACCTGATACCACTGCGGGAAATCCGAGGCGAGGTCCCAGCCGTTGACCAGTGGGGGGTTCTCCTCCCACCCGGCCTTCTTCGGCGGGCGCGGGTAGGCCGAGAGCAACGCCTTCACGAGCGGATGACTGCTCTTGAGGAGGGTTACGTCGGTAGGGTCGATGACGAATTCATCCCCCATCGAGCGGCGGACGGGCACGACTTTCCTTGCCGCTCCGAGCGGCCCTTCCTGCTCCACAAGGGGGGTGGCGACGCAAAATGACCACCGTGCGTCCTCCTCCGGGCGATGCCAAAAGGCAATGTCCACCGGCACGCCTTCGCGGTGGAGGGCAGTGAGGAACTTCTTTCCCGCCTCCAGTTGCTCGTCTACCAGTGAGTACGGATCCATTTCAGCACTCCGTGATTCGGATCGTTGATCGCCTCGTACAGCTGGCGGGCCTCGGTTTCGGACTTCGCCTGATAACGGCTACCCTCGTTCCACCCCTTCACGACGGACCAGTATTCGTCAAACTTCTTGTCCTGTTGAATTTCCGCCTTCAGGGCCGCGTTCAATTCAGCGATCTCCACTAACTTGACGAGGTCGTGCGTCCAACAGCCTTCGAGCTTTTTCAGTCCGTCTTTCTTCCCAAAAATGACCCCCTTTTCCTCGACGAACCGCAGCACGCACGCCTTCAGCCCGCACTCGGCGGCGTACCCGATGAGGTAGTACGCCGCTGCCCACCGCTTGCGGCCGAGCAGGGCCTTCGCGTCCTTCACCCGCTCCCTCGCGAGTGCTTGGAGAGTCTTGCGGTTCATCCGTCACCAGGCGAGTGGTGGCGTCGGCCATTCTACCACGCTCACATGCCGCTCAAGCCGACGAACGGGTTGGTCCGCTTCTCCTCACCAATGGTCGTCGGCGGTCCGTGGCCGGGAAGCACTTTTGTGGCGTCGGGCAGGTCGAACAACTTGGTGTGGATGCCCAGTCGCAGGTCGTGGAAGCTGCCGCCGGGGAAGTCGGTGCGGCCGACCCCGCCGGCGAACAGCACGTCCCCACCGAACACCACCGGCGGGGTTTCGCCGTGCAACACAAACACCACATGCCCCGGCGAGTGACCGGGGATGTGTCGTACACCCATGCCGATGCCGGCGACGGTGATTTGGTCGCCATCGTCAAGAAGTCGATCGGCCGGTGGGCTGGTGATGTCGAACCCCCAGTTGCCGCTCAGGTTGAGAGCCGGATCAGTGAGCATGGGGGCGTCGATGCGGCCAATAAGGATGGGGGCATCCGGGAAACGGCGTTTGAGGCCCTGGTTGCCGGCAATGTGGTCGACGTGGCCGTGGGTGCAGACGATGCCAGCAAGGTGCAGGCGGTTGGTGTGCAGTACCTCGGCGATCGCTTCGGGATCAAATCCGGGGTCGATGACGAACGCCTCGGCCCCGCCGTCGGCCCACACGACGTACGAGTTCTCGGCGAACGGTTGGGATTCGACAGGCACGATGCGGACGGACATGACCACCTCGGGAACGGTATCGGTTCGTGCAGACCGGGTGCGTTGGTTGTCGCCGGCGGTCATTCTAGCTGCTGCCCCGAACCGAGCGGAGGCGAAATAGTGAACATGTGTATGGATTCCGGACGGGGTATGTGCAAAATCGTGGCAGTGTGGCAGACACCCCTACCTGGCTCGGACGTGTGCCCGGTTTCCCGACGCCCACGGGGGAAATCCTGGCCGAATTGGCGTTTTTGCCTGGCTACGGGTGATTCTGTCCGGTTGACGAGCGACCTTCCGTTGCCAGTCCGTTTGCTCCGAAAGGCTTGTCAGCCCCCGGCGTGGGGCTATAGTGATTGTTCTGTTTTCCGGTCCCCGCCGCCGCACGGTTGGGGTGAACCCCCGACGCCGCTCAGGATATCGTCCGATGGGCATGCACTGTACGGTTTGCCAGAAGACCCCGCAACGCGGCAACCAGAAGACCTACCGCGGTAAGGCCAAGTACCTCGGCGGGGTCGGTAAGAAGATCACCGGCATCAACAAGCGGGTGTACAAGCCGAACCTGCAACGGATCCGTATCGCCGGCCCGAACGGCGAAACCCTTCGCCGGTGGGTGTGCGCTCAGTGCATCCGCTCCGGCAACATCGCCAAGCCGGTCAAGCGGAAGCCGTTCACCGCCGTCGCGGTCTGAGCGAAATCGTTCCGGCGGCTGGTTCCCAGGCCTCATGGCCTGGGCTGTGGGAGGCGGTCGTTCCGACCGCGTCCGCCCCGACGGGGCGGCTCCCGAAGCCCAGGCCGTGAGGTCTGAGGCATTTGCCGTCCAGTTCGTATTCTGATTTCATCTCTCGCCACCGGACGCCCCGAAGACACGAGGCCCCCATGTCGTTGACCGTCGAGCAAGTAAAGAAGGTGGCCGCCCTCGCCCGGCTAGAGTTGTCCGACGCCGACTTGGCGAAGATGGCCGACCAACTCAACGCCATCCTCGGGTACGTCGATCAACTGGAGGCGGTGAACACCGACGGCGTCGAGCCGATGGCCCACCCGCTGCCGGTGCAGAACGTGTTCCGCGACGATGTGCCGGTGCCGTCGCTCCCAGTCGACGCCGCGCTCCAGAATGCCCCGAACCGGCTGGCCGACTTCTTCGGCGTGCCGGCGGTGTTCGACACCGATGAACCCGTGAGTCACTAAGCAGATTTCACCGCCGAGGGCGCGAGAGGGCGCGGAGAAGAAGAGAGTTCTGAAGAACTGTCTTTTCTCCGCGCCCTTTCGCGCCCTCGGCGGTGAATCCTCTTTTTCCGGATACCCGCGCCATGTCGCTCATCGAGAAGACCGCCGCCGAGTTGCTCGCCCTGCAAGCGTCGGGTCAGGCCACCGCTGCCCAGATCGCAGACGCCTTTCTCGCCAGCATCCAGGCCCGCGAGCCGAAAGTGCGGGCGTTCATGCTGGTCAACGAAGCCGACGTGAGGAAGCAGGCCGAGGCGATCGACGCCAAGCGCAAGAGCGGGGTGAAGCTCGGCAAGCTCGCCGGTGTGCCGGTGGCGGTGAAGGACGTGCTCTGCACTCAGGGGATGCGGACCACTTGCAGCAGTAAGATGCTCGAACACTTCGTCCCACCGTACGACGCCCACGTGGTGGAGCGGCTGCGGGCCGAAGATGCAATCATCCTCGGCAAGACGAACATGGACGAGTTCGCCATGGGTTCGTCCACCGAGAACAGTGCGTACCAGAAGACGACGAACCCGTGGGACACCACCCGCATCCCCGGTGGGAGCAGCGGCGGGAGTGCGGCATGCGTGGCAGCGTGCGAGGCGCCGGTCTCGCTCGGCACCGACACCGGCGGGAGTATCCGCCAGCCGGCCGCCTTGTGCGGCATCGTCGGGGTGAAGCCGACCTACGGTCGGGTCAGCCGCTATGGGCTGATCGCCTTCGCTAGCAGCCTCGACCAGGTCGGCCCGTTCACCCACGACGTGACCGACGCGGCGTTGATGATGGAGGTGATCTCCGGGCACGACAAGCGGGACGCGACGTGCGTGGATGCCCCGGTCCCGGAGTACACGAAGACGCTGAACACGCCGGTGAGCGGCCTGCGGATTGGCATCCCGAAAGAGTTCTTCGACGACGGCCTCGACCCGGAGGTGGGGGCGATCGTCGAAGCCAGTCTGAAACAATACGAGGCGATGGGGGCGAAGCGGGTGCCGATTTCGCTGCCGAACGGGTCGAAGTTGGCGGTGGCGGTGTACTACATCGTGGCCACGGCCGAGTGCAGCAGCAACCTGGCTCGGTTCGACGGCATGCACTACGGCCACCGTACCAAACAGAAGGCCGATCTGATTGCCACGTACAGCAAGAGCCGCGGGGAGGGGTTCGGGAAGGAGGTGCAGCGGCGGATCATGCTGGGCACCTACGCCCTGAGCAGCGGGTTCGCGTCCAAGTACTACCTGAAGGCGTCGAAGGTGCGGCGGGTGATCAAGAACGAGTTCGACGCGGCGTTCGAGCAGTGCGACGTGATCCTCGGGCCAACCTCACCGACCCCGGCGTTCAAGTTCGGCGAGAAGACGGACAACCCGCTGGCGATGTACCTGAGCGACATCTACACGATCAGTTGCAACTTGGCGGGGATCGCCGGCATGAGCATCCCGTGCGGGTTCACCAAGGCGAACTTGCCGGTGGGGCTGCAACTGCTCAGCCCGGCCTTCGACGAAGACCGCATGTTCCGCATCGCCCGCATGTACGAGGCGGCGACGCAGTGGCACACTAGGCGGGCGGTGGTGTAGACTATCGAACATGTCCGAATCCGAACTGCTCGCCAAACTCGCGGAACTCCGCTCCCTTCCGGCCGAAACGGAGTGGGTCGAATTCAAGCAGAGCTACGTCGATGCAGAGGATGTCGGTGAGTACCTTTCGGCCCTTTCCAACGCCGCTGCCCTCGCGGGGAAACCCTACGGCTACTTGGTGTGGGGCGTTGAGAACGGAACCCATCAACTTGTCGACACCTCGTTCAAGCCGCGCAAGACGAAGAGTAAAGGGAACGAAGACCTCGAACCGTGGCTGAGCCGTGGCCTCTCCCCGAGGATCGATTTTCGAATCCACGAGTTCACGGCTGAGGGCAAGGCGGTGGTCCTCTTCGAGATCCCTGCCGCCACTTCAGTCCCCGTGCGGTTCAAGGACACCGAGTTCATCCGCGTCGGCAGTCATAAGCAGCGGTTGAAGGAACACGAGGGCAAGGAACGCCGCCTATGGGCGATCTTCGCTTCGACCAGCTTCGAGGAAGGGAC
>JALOQR010000264.1 GCA_025459365.1 Fimbriiglobus sp. | reverse complement strand
CTCGTTGGCGGGTTGGTGGTAGTGCTGTTCGCGGCGGTGCCGCTGGCGGCCCTGGTGGCAAAGGCGTCGGCCGGTGGGCTGTGGGCGAACTGGTCGAACGCGGTGCGAGCGAACGGGCAGGTGCTGCTCTCCAGCGTGCTCTGGGCGGCGGTGGCGGGGGTCGTCACGGCGTGGCTGGCCCGGCAGGCGTGCTGGCACGCGGCCCGCAGCCGGTGGTTCGCCGGGCTGTTGGCGGCGGTGTGCGTGCTGCTGTTCCTCGCCCCCGGTCCGGTGGTCGGGTTCGGGCTGAAAGAGTCGATCGGGCTGTTGGTGGAAGTCGAACAGTGGCTGGCTGGCGGGTGGGGGCTGCCGTTCTTGCCGGTGCGCTCGGCCCTGTACGATCAGCCGTCGCCGCTGCCGGTGCTGTGGGCGGCGGTGGTGCGGCTGTTCCCGGTGGCGTGTGTGGTGCTTTGGCCGGCGGTGCGGGCGATCCCAACGGAGTTGATCGAAGCCGCGGCGCTCGACGGCGGCCACGAGTGGCGGTGGGTGGTGGTGCCGCTGACGCGGCGGGCGTTCGTGGCGGCGGCGGTGGGAGTGACGGCGCTGGCACTCGGCGAGGTGAGCGCGGCGAAAGTGGTCTACCCGTCCGGGTACGAGTCGTTCATCCTGCGGCTGTTTTTTCAGATGCACTACGGGGCGGAGGCAACGGTGGCGGCACTCGCCCTGGTGCAGGCAGCCGTCACGGCCGGGGTGATGTTGGTGGTGGTGGTGGTGTTGCGAAATGAGAACCGCCGGGGTCCGTGACTCCCCCGGCGGTGGGTCGGGCCGGCGTGCAGTCGCCGGTCGGTTACTTCTTCTTCTCGGGCAGGATGCTCTTCAGTTCGCCGACCACGGCTTCAACCGCTTTGGCGTCGAACTTGCCCTTGGCGAAGGCGAGGTTCTTCTTCACTTCCTTCTTGCTGTACAGGACGACGGTCACGTCGGCATCTTTGCTGATCTTGTAGTCGTCCGGGCCGGCGGCGGAGTCGATGGTAAGCACCACCTTGGTGAGCTTCTCCTTCTCGGCCATTTCCTTGAGCGACTTCTCCATCTTGTCGGTGTCGTCGGTCATGACGACCACGAAACTGCCCATCTTGGCGTCTTTGTTAGCGTTGGCGGCGTCGTCGATCTTCTTGACCAAACTGGCCAAGTCCGGGGTGACTTCGCGGGCGAAAACGACCGCGACCGGATTGTTGCCGTTCGCTCAAACCTGGCAGGCTTTTTTGCCTGCAGCCTTACCGGTGACGTTGAGCGGGTTGAAGGCAGACACTGAGTCGCCGGCCTGTGGGCCGGACTTCAGGTCTGCCCCGAGCGACACGCTGGCCATCAGGCCAACGACCGCTGCGGAGAGCAGAAGCCGATTCATGAAGGTGTTCCTTGGTGTCACGGTGGGGGGTGTGCCGAACTCGGCCCGACCCACGCCCTATCCTTACCGAGACAGGGCACGATCGGGTAGACGCCACCCCCCCGGCCGGTATTCACCGACGGCCGCCCGCCACCGCCCGGCCCCAGGCCAGCACCACCCCTATAACCGCTTCTGCCAGCCCCGCCCGCAACCTCGCTGCGCCCACTTGTGCCGATCGGGCAGCAGAGGCGGGAACGCCCGTGCCACCCGACCTAACCCCCCCGGCCATTTCGATTGACACCCTTGACCCCTCATTTAGACTCAACAAGGAAGGCCCGCAAATCCCCCGCCCCCCGCGGCCGCCCGAATATCGAGGAGCGTCATGGCCAAGAAGAAGTCTGGCGGCGATGGCGGCAACGCCATCCTGGTCGTGTTTCTGGTGTTGTTCATCCTTCTGTCCATCGGGCTGGGGGTGGCGTTCTGGACCGGCCAGGAGAAGGTGACCGCCGCCGAGGAAGCGAAGAAGACAGCCGCCGCCGAGATCAAGAAGGCGAAGGACGAAATGGAAGCGGCCCAACTGAAGATGAAGCTGTACAAGGTCTTCGCCGGTGTCGCCTCCGAGGACGACAAGACCTCGATCCAGAACCCCGGCCAGCATGAAGCGGCGCTCAAGACCGAGCACGAGGAGTTGATGAAGGAGGCGAGCAAGGCGGTGATCACGGCCGTCGGCGACGTGGGCAAAGGGGCCGACGGCAAAGCCCTCGAGGGGCTGGGACAGAAGTTCGTCCTTGGGCAGCAGGAACTGTTTAGCTGGCCGTGGCCTGCCGCCGGCGGGGTTCTGGCCAAGCAGCCCAGCCCCGGCCCGCTGCTCGACCGCATGGTGAAAGTGGTGGCCGAGAAGGAACGGACCTTCCTCGAAGGCCAGGTCGTGCAGAAGAACGCCAACGATGCCGCCGCCCAGTTCAAGGCCGAGAAGGAAAAATACACCGCGGCCATCGCGGAGACGCTGAAGAAGGCCAAGGAAACGATCGACAAGCTCGAAGGTACGATCGTCGCCACCGAAACAGAGAAGAAGAACGCCCTCGATACGTTCAGCAAGGAGGGCGATGCCAACCGCAAGGCCGTGGCCAGGTCGGCCGTCGAGGCGAGCGAGTTGAAGAACGAACTCGATGCCACGAAGGACATCCTGAAGAATGTCACGCGACAGCTTTCCACCCTGATGGAGAAGAAGAACCAGGCCGATCAGGAGAAGAAGGGCATCTTCCCGGTGAACTTGCCGCACGGGCGGATCACGGCCCGGCCGAACAACGGGCAGGTCGTCGAGATCGATCTTGGTGCGAATGCGGGCCTGCGGGTCGGGCAGACGTTCACCATCCAGCCGTCGTCGGTGGCTCGTGACGGTGGACGACCGAACGGAGAAGGGAAGGGAACGGTCGAGGTGAGTGAGGTCCGCGATCGTTCGGCCACCGCTCGCATCACCGCCGAAACCCAGGAAAACCAGGATCCGATCCTCAAGGGAGACTTGCTGTACAATCCAGCCTTCCGCAAGAACGCCAAGGATCACGTGGTGCTGGTTGGCATCTTCGATACCAACGCCGACGGGAACGACGACATCGTCGAAGTTGCCCGCAGCCTCTCCAAACAGGGCTTGGTGGTCGACGGTTACTTCGATCTGAGCAGCGGTAAGTGGGAAGGGGTTGACGCGAAGACCACCAAGCCCGGCCCGACCTCGAACACTACCTTCGTCATCCGCGGGTGGGAGTTTGAAAGCAGCGCCGGCGATCCCACCCTCAACAACGCCAAGAGCATCCTCCGCAACACCATCAACAAGGCGGTGGACGAGGCGAAAGTGAAGGGAGCGCAAGAAGTGCGGGCCGCACGCTTCCTGGCCGAAATCGGGTACAAGGTGGACAAGAACGTGAGCGACGAAACGGTAAACTTCGCCGTCGCCAAGTACCTCAAGGAAGCCACCCCGCCGCCGATGCCCAAGTAAGTAGAGTGGATACGACGGACGAGCCGTGCGGAGAGAGCCATCGAGTGGGGTCAAAACCACCCGGCAGTTCTCTCCGCACGGCTCGCACAATTTACGATCACTTGCCGATCACTGCCTCGAATGTCACTGTGTAGTCCTTCACTTCCGGCAACCGCGACACCACCGCCGCGGCGTCTCGTGCGTCGGCCTCCGATGGCACCACCAACTTCACATGGAGCCGCTGCGGCCCCGGCCGCGACACTCCCACCCGGATCGCTCGCCCATAGCAGGCCGAGCTGATCGCTGTATCAACATCGGCCGACGATGGCGGGGTTGGCGGAGCCTGACCGCGGGTGATGGTCACGGTGGGCAATGGTGCGTCGGTCGGCACGGCCCGCTTCGATGGCCCCCAGTCGGTCGAGGGTTCGGCCGGGGCGGGTGACGGCTTGAGGGGCGAGGGCGGCTCGGCTGCTGGCGGTTGGACGGCCGACGGCGTCGTCGCGATCGGCACCCGCGACCCAGCCGACGCCGGCTGCCAGCTTACGTCTCTGGTGCCATTCTCAACGGCCACCGTTTCCCCTGCCCCCGGTGGCAAGGTCAACTCCGATCGCTCGCCCGGCCGTGGCGATTCGGCCACCACCACCCGCGTTCGCTCTGGTGGGGTTTCCGTGTGAGTCGGTAACTGGTAGCCCACCCTGCGGGTGTCGGCCGGCCTCGGTGGCTCTTGCGGATAGGCGTGAACGACCGTCGGCGACTCACGCGGTACCGGCCGCTGGCCATTCACTGGCACCGGAAATGCTCCGGGCGTGGCCCCCGTCTGGGTGAACCAGGTGTCGGACGCCTGCGGGTAGCGGCCCGTCGGGGCGTAGGGGTTGCTGCCCGCGGCCGGCGTGCCGTACCCGTACCAACGATAGGCCGGCGGGCCCGCGTACACCGCCGGCGGCTGAGCCGGAGCGGAGTTCGGGCGTGTGGCCGGCGCCCCTTCGGGAGTCGGCCACCACGGCTTCCCTTCCGTGGGCGCCGGCTCACCAGGCTTCGGGCTGAACACCGATTTCACCCCACCCCACAAACTGGCTTGCCCCGGAGGCTGTGGCGGAAGGGTGGGGGGTTGCGGTTGCGGTTGCGGCTTTGGCTGCGGCTGTGGTCGAGCGGCAACGCCAGGCGCGGGCACCGACGTGGGCGACTGGAAGGTGTACGCGGCTGGCGGGGCGGCACGGGCAACCGTCGGCGCGGGCGGGTCAATCGCCCGTGCCGGCAACAACCGAGCGGCAGGCTCCTGGGCGAACACGACCGCCCCGGCAGCCCACACACTGCATGTCAGCCAACGAGTGAATGTTGTGTTCACGGTCCCGTCCCTGGGCGTAGGCATGGTCGGTGGGCCGGCGGCAATCCGCCGGGTGTCAACGGATCGGTGCGATTCGGCCAGGGATCGCCCCGCCGGCAGTCGGCGTCCGCGGAGGTGGTACGGTCGAACCGCCCCCTACCGCGCCACCAAAGAACCCCGGACGTGGAGCACCCACTCCCACCCGACTGCTACCGAAGTAGTTGCCGTATCCGACTGGCCCGCCGGGCGAAGGAAGTCCGGCCCGCGGGGTATTGTCGAGCGGGTCGGTATTGGTCGCAGTTGATGGTGGTGTGCTCGGCAGGAACATCGACCGCCCCACGGGAGCGGAGAACTGCGCTCCGCTGCCATACACCGGGCCGAGGCCCGTCGGCCCCTGGGTGGCTGGCCGCACGCCGTAGTAGTACCCAGCCGCTGGGTTGAAGTTGTTCGCCAGGTTCAGGTAGGGGCTGAGCGGCTGATAGTTGCGGTTGAAGTAGTTCGGGGCGAAACTCTGCGGGCCGGCGATCGGGCCATAGGGCGACGGCATCGACCCAGGGATCTGGGCAACGGCCGCCGAAGCAGCGGTAGCGGCGAGGAGGGTGAGGAGCGTGCGGACCATGTCGAACCCTCTTCGAAGGAGCCGACCCCGCCAGGGGTCGGGTGTTCGCGTATCCGACTCCTGGCGGGGTCGGCCCCATGAGTGTTAGTTCCCAAAGCCACCGCCACCGAAGCCGAACCCGCGGCCGGCGATCTGGTTGTACGTCTGGGTGCCGAGCAGGCTCACCCCGAGCAGGCGTTCGACCGGGTTGAGCAGTTTCGCCAGGGTGCGATCGACGGTCACGATCCGCTGAGCCTTCACATAGACCCGGTCGCCGGGGAACAGTTGGTAGTTCGTGCTCGTGACCCCCCACTGAGTGATGCCGACCCAGTCCACCGGCAGGATTTGCTCCTCGTTCAACTGCGGGGTACGGCGGGCCACCCAGATGTTCCGCTTGCTGGCTTCTTCTGGCAACCCACCGATGCGAGCGATGGCGGTGGTGACGAACTCCTTGCCGGTGATTGGGAACTCGCCCACCCGCTCGCCCGCACCGGCCCCATCAGTGATGACGTAGTACGATTTGCTGTTGTAGCTCGCCGCGTCCACCAGCACGAGCACGGCGTCTTCCTTCACCCCGTCTGGGTAGTCGATCTGCCTGGCCAGCACCGAACGAATCGCCCGCCGCGCCTGGTCGAGCGTTAGCCCGGCCACCTGCACGGTGCCGTATGCACCGAGGTAGACTGTACCATCTGGCCGCACCTGGAACTGGTTCTGGATCGGGTTGTAGGGCAGTGGGCGAGTCTCCCCGGTGAACCGGGCCTCGGCCGCCGCATCGGCCAACTCCTTCTCGACCTTCTGCTTCTCCTCGTCGGTCTTGGCGGCTCGCAACTTGGTGCGGAGGTCGGCAATCTTCGTCCCGGCATCGGTCAGTTTGATCTGCGCTTCGATGACGAGCACATCCGGCGGCTCGATGACGTACTCCGGGAGCGTCACCGGGTTCAACTCGGTCGGTACACTGCCGGGCGCGGGCAGGTTGATCGGCGGGGTGTCGTGCCGGGCCGACAAATGCGGGCGGGGAGTCAGGCAACCCGACGCCCCAACGGTCGCCAGGGCCAGAGCGACGGCAAACATCGTCCGAATGGTGCGGCGGTGCATTTTCCGTCCCCCTCCGACATCCGCAATACGGGACCGGGAAATGGAGGCAT
>JALOQR010000031.1 GCA_025459365.1 Fimbriiglobus sp. | reverse complement strand
CGGAAGTAAGGCGATTCGGTGAAGTCGAGCCACCCCAAAAGCGGACATTTCTGACTGGGCCAAACAACGGACATTTCTGATGGGGCCAGACAAGGCGGGAGAAAGTGCTTGACGGGAGCGACGAGTGGTCTGAAACTGCCACTCAACCGCTTGCGGTCGCTGCACACCTTCTGGATCAGGCCTCATGCTCGTCATCTGTCGCCGTTGGGCCGTCGTGGTTGCGTTCGGCTGGCTCTTCACGTTGCCCCTTACCGCCCAGGAAAAACCAGCCGAAAAAGCGAAGCCACTCGCGGAAGCCAAACCGCCCGCCCCGCCGCTGCCGGCCAGTGAATCGCTCAAGCGGCTCTCGCTGCGAGCCATCGGCCCATGCTTCACCCCCGGGCGGGTGGGTGACATCGCCATCGACCCGAAAAATCGCAGTGTGTGGTATGTCGCCATCGCCTCTGGTGGAGTGTGGAAGACGATCAACCGCGGCGTCAGTTGGAAGCCAATCTTCGACGATCAGGGGTCGTACAGCATCGGTTGCCTGGCCATCGACCCGAAGAATCCGCAAGTGGTGTGGGTCGGCACTGGAGAGAACCAGAGCCAGCGGAGCGTCGGGTTCGGCGACGGCGTGTACCGCAGCGATGACGGCGGGGCCACCTGGAAGAACGTCGGGCTGAAGCACTCCGAGCACATCTCCAAGATTCTCATCCACCCCACCAATTCAGACGTGGTGTACGTCGCCGCCCAGGGGCCGCTGTGGGCACCCGGCGGCGACCGCGGTCTGTACAAGACGACCGACGGCGGGAAGACGTGGGCGGCGGTGCTGACCGCCGGCGCGGACACCGGGGTGACGGACGTGTGCTTCGACCCGAAGAACCCGGACGTGCTGTATGCCTCCACCTACCAGCGACGGCGGCACGTGGGTGTGCTGATCGGCGGCGGCCCGGAAGCCGGCATCCACAAGACGACCGACGGCGGGAAGACGTGGACCCGCCTCAAGGAGGGGCTACCGGCTGAGAATCTCGGCCGCATCGCCCTGGCCGTTTCGCCCCAGAAACCGGATGTGGTGTATGCCCACATCCAGACAGCCGTGAAGGAGAAGGGGGCCTTCTACCGCTCCGAGGACGGCGGCAAGAAGTGGGAGAAGAAGGGTGTGCAGCAAGTCATGGACGGGCAGTACTGCGGCGAGATTTACGCCGACCCGCACAAGTTCGACAAGGTGTGGGTGATGGACATGATGGTGCGGGTGACCGAGGACGGGGGGAAAACATTCCGCGGGATGAACTGGGCCGTTCACCCCGACCACCACGCGTTGGAGTTCGATCCGGCCGACCCCGATCACTTGATCTCCGGCAACGACGGCGGGCTTTACGAGACTTACGATGGCGGAAAGACGTGGCGGCACTTCGACACTCTCTCCACCGGCCAGTTCTACCGCGTGGCCACCGACAATGCCTACCCGTTTTACAACGTGTACGGCGGCCTCCAAGACAACGGCTCGCAGGGCGGGCCAGTCCGCAGTCGCAACCGGGTGGGGGTGCGGACGAGTGACTGGTGGAACGCCGGCGGAGGTGATGGTTTCCAGCCCCGAATTGACCCGACCGACCCGGACATCGTCTACAGTCAATCGCAAAACGCCGCGGTCGTCCGCACCGATCGCCGCACTGGGGAGAGCCGATCGATCCGCCCACGGGACCGCGAAGCGCGGTTCCACTGGGACACTCCGCTGCTCATCTCCCCCCACAATCCGAAGCGGGTCTACCTGGCCGGCAGCAAACTGTTCCGCTCCGACGACCGCGGGGACAACTGGAAGGCGGTGTCTCCGGACCTCACCCGAAACCTCGACCCGAACAAGCAGGAAGTGATGGGCAAGGTGTGGGGGGACGACGCGGTGTCGAAGAACACGTACACCACTGCCCTCAGTACTGCCACCAGTTTCGACGAGTCGCCGCTCCAGGAGGGGTTGCTCTACGTCGGTACCGACGACGGCCTGCTGCAGGTGTCCGCCGACGGCGGGCTGACCTGGCGGAAGGAAGAAGCATTCCCCGGTATCCCTCAGCATGCCTACATCACGGTTGTGTTCGCCTCCGGGAAGGATGTGAATACCGTGTACGTGGCGTTCAACCACTATCAGCGGGGGGACTTCAATCCCTACCTACTCAAGAGCACCGACCGCGGTCGGACGTGGACGAGTATTGCTGGCAACCTGCCCGCTCGCCATAGCGTGTGGAGCGTGGTCGAGGATCATGTGAACCCGGAGTTGCTGTTCGCCGGCACCGAGTTCGGCCTATTCGTGACGATCGACGGCGGGGCGACCTGGTCGAAGGTGTCTGGTGCCCCGACGATCATGTTCCGCGACCTGGAAGTGCAGAAGCGGGAGGGGGATTTGATCTGCGGCACATTTGGGCGCGGCATCTACATCCTGGACGACTACGCCGCTCTTCGGGGACTCACCGCCGAGGCGCGGGCGAAAGTCGGGGCACTGCTGCCGGTGCGCAAAACGCTCGCCTTCACCGAACTCTCGTATACCCGAGCCGCGGGTGAGTTCGCCGCACCCAATCCGCCTGCCGGAGCACTGGTGACGTATCACCTGCGCGAGTCGATTCAGGAGAAGGTGGTGGTGCGGGTGACCGATGCGGCCGGCAAACTCGTGACGGAATTGACCGTCGCCGGAACCGCCGGGGTTCACCGAACCAACTGGGATCTCCGCGGGGCGGCGACCACGCCGGCCCGGCCCGGTGGCGGCCGCGGTGGAGAACAACAACCCGGTGGAGACGAACCGCCACCCCGCCCGCGGTTCGGCGGGGCACCGCTGGTCAAACCCGGCAAATACACCCTCACACTGGCGAAGGTGGTCGACGGTAAACCCCTGCCGCTGGCCGACGCACAGACCTTGGAGGTGGTGTCGCTACCCAGCGTGTCCAGCGTCGCCCCGTAACATGCGCGGAGTGCCGAATTCCGCCACGGACCTTTGGCCCTGGCGGGAATTCGCGTCCTATCTTACCCGTGTCAACTGCGGCACAGTGAGCCGTGGCCACACCCGGGGCGTGCGATGAAGCGTATTGGCATCCTGACGGCCGGGGGCGACACCCCCGCCCTGAACGCGACCATTCATGGGGCCGTGGCGCGGGCGAATCAACTTCGCATTGAGGTGATCGGTTTCATCAAGGGGTTCAGCAGTCTATTCAATCCACGTGTGCCGCACGTCCACCTGAATCCGCTGTTCAGTTCCATCCCCGAACTGGATCCAGTTCGCGGGGGGACGCTCCTTGGCGCCTCCCGCGATTATGTCGATGCTGACGACAAGAACGCCATCGACACCATTGGTTTTCGGCTGAAGAGGCTTGGGGTCGATGGCCTTTTGTGCGTTGGTGGGGATGGCACACTCAACGGCATGCAGGCCATTTCCGAGTGCCTGCCGACGGTGCTCGCCCCGAAAACGATCGACAACGACCTCGGGCTGAACTACCGGAACGAGCCAAACGAGTGGCGGCGGGGCGAGGCAGTGACTGGCCCCATCCCACCGATACCCGGTGCGGTCGATCTGGGTGGATTCTGGTACACCCGAAGCCCTGGCCCGGCCTCCTTCGACCTTCAGCGGATGGTGAACTACGCCACCCCTGGATACGCCACCGCGGTGTATGTGTCGGCCACCGGGGTGCAACGGATTCGCACCACCGCCGAGAGCCACCGCCGCATCGCCATCGTCGAGGTGATGGGCCGACACAGTGGCTACATCGCCCTCGGCTCCATGTATGGCCAGCCCGATCTGCTGCTGGTGCCTGAGTCTCGCGTGAATGTGGATATGCTGGTCGAGCGGGTGAAGGAGATTTACGACCTCCAGAAACATGCTGTGATTGTGTGCGGGGAGGGGATCATCGACGAAAACGGGCAGGAGTTGGGGGCCGAGCACGCCAGCACCGACCCAGCCGGGAACAAGATTCTGAGCGGGGCGAGCGAGAGCCTGCGGGAACTCCTCATCCGCCGACTGGGAGACAACTACTTCACCAGTAAGCGGCGGAACGAAAGCGCACGGGCCGCCATCTTCACCCGGAAGATCGGGCATACCCAGCGGGGCGGGCGGCCGATTCTGTTCGACCGTTTCTACGCTGCCCAACTCGGCGGGCATGCCGTCGATCTGCTTCTCGCTGGACGCATCAACGCGGTGAGCATCCTTCAGTATACGGAGGAAAAGGGGTTCCACCTGGGCGAGGTGTTCGCCAACGACTTCCGCGACCAGTGGGGGCACATCCATGCCCGAAAGATGCACCCGGCGTTCTACGATCCGATCGCTCTCCGTCCTTCGGCCCTCGGTATTCAGTACCTGCTCCCCATCTTCACCAACGCCATCGGCCAGGATGACCTGGAAGCACTCCGCACGGATCTATTCGACGAGAGCCACCTCGCCTTGCCGTACCACTCAGTGAACACCGACATCAACAAGCGGATTAAGTACCTGCCTACCGCGGCCGACGGCCACCCGCCGGGGCAAGAGTAGGCACCGAGCGAGGCGGCACTCCGCCGAGCGAGGGCGGCTTACAATAGACTCTTCGCCGCCCCGCCCCGCCTGTGGAACCGCCGACATGTCCGCCGTGCCCGAGACGCCCCCGCTGCCCACCGTCCGCCTCAAGATCGAGCGCCGGTCGTCCCACCCGTGGGTGTTCCAAAAGATGGTGGAGTGGCCGTCGGCGAAGGTGCCGAACGGGGCGGTTGTGAACATCGAAGACAAAGCCGGCCAGTGGGTCGGGCGGGGGTTTTACAACGGCCACTCGCGGATCGCCCTGCGAGTACTGACCGCCGACAAGGCTGAGCCAATCGATGCCGAGTTCTTCGCCCGCCGCATCGAGCGTGCGGTATCCCTCCGCCGGGAAGCCCTCAAGCTCGACGACGTGACCGACGCCTACCGGCTGATCCATTCCGAGGCCGACGGCCTGAGCGGGCTGGTGGTCGACCGGTTCGCCGACACCCTGGTGGTGGAGTTCTTCGCCGCCGGTATGTTCCGCCAACGTGGGGTCATTCAAGACGCCCTTCTGAAGCACTTCCCCGGCGCGAATCTCTACTACTTCGCCGAGGAGCACGTCGGCAAGCAGGAGTCGTTCGACTGCCGCCCACCGGTGCTGCCGCCGCCATTCACCATCACCGAGCACGGGGTGAAGTTCCGCGTCGCCCCCGGCAGCAAGCACAAGACCGGCTTCTTCGTGGACCAACGGGACAATCGCAAGTTCCTGGCGAGCCTGTGCGGGGGCGGCAAGCGGGTGCTCGACCTGTGCTGCAACAGCGGTGGGTTCGCGGTGTATGCGAAGGCGCTCGGCGGGGCGGGCGAGGTGATCGGCGTGGACCTCGACGAGACGGTGATCGAGCTAGCCAAGCAGAACGCGAAGCTGAACAAAGCGGAGGTGCGGTTCATCCAGGCGGACCTGTTCGCGTGGCTGCGGGACGTGCTGCCGAACGGCGAGCGGTTCGATGTGGTGGTGCTCGACCCGGCGAAGATGACCCGCGACCGCGAGGACGTGATGGGGGCGTTGAAGAAGTACCTCGACATGAACAAGCTGGCGCTGATGGCGGTGAAGCCGGGCGGGATGTTCTTGACGTGCAGTTGCACCGGTCTGGTGAATGAAGCCGACTTCCTAGAAATGCTGCGGCGGGCGGCGTGGCAGGCCCAGCGGGAGGTGCAGATCGTGCGGGTGAGCGGCGCTGGCGGCGACCACCCGTTCATGGCCCACGTCCCCGAGGGGCGCTACCTGAAGGCGGTGTTCGCCCGGGTGTGGTGAAGCCCAACGGTTGCCTGTGAATACTGCTCAGGTGGTGGTATGATGCACTTAGCACCTCCAACCGAGGGAACGATGGAAGTTTTCCGTGACCTCATCGTAACGGCCACCCCGGACCAGATGGCTGCGGTTGCGGCTGACATTGAAAAGGGAACCGCCGAGGGCTGGTCCCTCGACCGCGAATCGATGGAGGGCAGTCGCCGCAACACCCCGCCGAACAAGCTTGTGGCGTTCTACCACTTTCGGCATCTGGCACATGGCGGGTTGCCCGCGGCACTGCTTGCCCTCGTGCAGCCAGAGGACGACCCCAACCGCTTCTCGGTCTCGAACATCATTCCCACCGCCGGCCCGCGACTCAGCCGGGCCGAGTACAACCGCTTGCTCGAAGACTTTGCCTCGCGGGTGTTCGCTCCCGCGGCGGCGAGCCACCTGGTCGCCTTCAAGTTAACCGACCCGACCGCAGAGTTGACTGCCTGGATGACGCCGGCGACTGCGGAAAAGTTGACCCGCTTCTCCCGAGAAGCGAACCGCGAGACGGGAGCGGCGCGACCGGAAGACCGCGAACTGTGGAACGAGTTCGTGCTGGCCGCCGGTCGGGAGCAGAGCCGACTTGACGCCCCGACTTTGGCGAGGTGGTTGGTCGGGGTGGAAGGCTGGCCGGAGGTGTGGGCCGAACAACTGGCTCGGGAGTACGAGTACGGCCGCGAACTGCTTGGTTACTCATCATCCCGCGGGGGCATCTGACCGATGCCCGCAATCCCAGAGATCGTTAAGCAGTTGGCGGAGTCTAACCTTCCAGTCCTGTTCCTCGACACTTGCGATCTCCTCCACATCATCCGTGCGATACCCCGGCCGGACCTCAAGGGCTACCCGGCGGAAGCGGTCCGGCTCCGCACTACCCTCCACGCATCGCCGCCGCTCTGCCGCCTCGTTCTCTCGGACCTGATCCCTCGGGAGTGGCAGATGAACCTGACCTCTGCCAGGCAGGAACCGCAGGATCGCTTGGCTCAACTCGACAAACTGTCCGCCGCGGTTCATGACGTCTGCGATTCGCTATGTTTCCCCCTCGGCGCGCCCCGCATCACCTACTCGACCAGTGGCATCGTCGAACACCTGACCGATCTTTCCAGAGGGCTGCTGGACGCCGCCATCCTGGTCGAAGCGGACCAGGCTTGCATGGAAAAGGCGCAGGCTCGAGTCTTGGCCAACATCCCCCCGACGGTGAAGGGCAATCAGTTCAAGGATGCCGCGATCTTGGAACACTACCTCGCCATCTGCTCCCAACTTCACTCGATCGGGTTCGGCCCCAAGGTCGTCTTCTGTACTTCGAACACCAACGACTACTTCGAGGGCAAGTCTCACCTTCACCCCGTTCTGGCGACTGAGTTCGCTGCGATTTCTTTGGCCTATCGGCCCAACCTAAGGGCAGCGGTCGCAGAGGTACTGGGTTGATCGGAGGGTGCAGCACGACTTTCAGAACTTCTGCAAGGGCTGTTGGGCGGGGGGAGTGCATCAGGCTCGCCCCCGCCTCGTGCAACTCACCGAATCACCTTGCGGCTGAAGGCGACGATGAACAGGCCGAACAGCAGCGTGCCCATCACGCTCTCCACCATCACGGCCACGTTGATCCACCCCTTGGCGATCTCGCGGATGCCGCCCATCCCGCTCGTGAACACGCTCACGCTGTTCACGAACCCGATCATCACCCGGTTGCCCAGCTCCGTCTTCTCCCCGTCGAACGGCGGCTTCTCGGCGTAGAACGACTCCACGTTCAGCGCATACAAGGCCGCGAACCCGAGGATGATGAGCAGGGCCATCCGCACCGCCCGGCCGGGGTGGGTACCGTAGCCGCAGCCCACGTCCAGGAACAGCCAGTCGCAGAACCGCCGCACCTTGCTGAACGGGTTGAGCCACCGGCATGGCTTGCCCCGCCGCTGATTCACCTTAAAGCGGTAGAACGCCCAGTCTTCATGGTCGTACCGGTGCAGGTTCTGGTAGCTCTTCTTGAGCGTACCGTACTCGTGCATGGCGTCGGCGTGCCGGCCCTCTTGCTCGCTCGCCAGCCGCCCGGTGAGCTGCTCGGGCTTCACCAGAATCCGCTCGGCCACCGCGTTCAGGAACGCGAACCGCATGGTCGGCCCGCTCTCGATCCCTTCCAAGTAACAGAAGTCGGGGAGTTTCGCCTTGCTCAAGTCGAGCAGCATCTCGAAGCGGCTGGTGTCGGCCGAGAACTTCTTCGCCACGCTCGACCCGCGGAACAGGAAGTCGCCGCGGAACGTGCTTCTGTTCAAGACGAACCCCTGACCGCAGTGCACCGAGCGGAAGTCGGCCTCGGCCTGGAACTCGCACCCCTTGACGTCGATCCAGCAGTGGATCTTCGCCTCCCAAAAACTCACCTTCCCCGCGAACGTATTGTCGCTGAACGCCAGTTTGTTCTTGAACTCGGCGAACGCGGCGTTGAACAACCCCTCCACCTTGAGCCGGGTGAGGTTGCACTTGTTCAGCACGCTGTGGCCGAAGTCCAGCCCGGCGGCGAACGTCGCCCCGCGGGTCACGCTGAGCCGGTCGAGGCTGCAATGGGTGAACGCCACCTCGGCGGTGAACTTCGCCCCATCGAGACACGGCTGGATGAGTGCGCAGTTGCGGAACCGCACCGGCTGGGCGAATTCTCCTTTGAGCGTGAGTTTGCGGACGCGGGCGTTCGCCACCTCCTTTCCCGCCCGGAGCAGTTCCAGCACCTCTTGCGGGGTGAGTTCGATCCGCTCCGGGGCCTGCTCCTCTGGTTGGATGTCTGGGGCGGTGAACAACTGGAGTTCTTGTTCGGACATGGCGAACCCTCCGCGGCGATTGTGTGTGTCGTACGAACCGGGACAGGTGGGTAGGGAGAAGGGTTCGCGGGCAGGTTGGCGAGCGGGGGCGTCAGCCTCCTGGCGAAGCGGAATTGCACCAGGGGGCTAACGCCCCTCACTCCCCAATGTGTGGCAGCACCGCCCGGAGGATTCTCCCGATCCAAGGGTGGTAGTCGTGTAGCAGAATGACATCACCAGGGCGGAAGGCGGCAAGCAATTCGTCGGCGCAGGCGTCAGCGTCGGCATCGGACCGCACCCGCCAGTCGCCGCTGTCGAGCGTCCAGCCCATCGGTTTCAGGCCGGCTAGCGAGTGGGCGAACCACAGCGGAGGCGTCCATCGGCCCATCGGCGGGCGGAAGAACCTCGGAGGACTGCCGGTTGCATCACTGACAGCCCGCTGACACTGCTGCACCTCACGGGCGGCGGCGGGAAAATGAAGCCAGTTCGGCTTCGGGTGAGTGAAAGTGTGGTTGCCGAGCGTGTGGCCCGCTTCGTGAACGCGTCGGACAAGCTCCGGACGCTGGATGACTCGCCGACCAACAAAAAAGAAAGTCGCGGTCACCCCGAACTCGGCGAGCAGGTCGAGCACTTCCGGGGTGAACTCCGGGTGCGGGCCGTCGTCGAAGGTGAGCCGCACGCTGGTCGATGGGCGGGCCGACCACCGGGGGCGGCGGGCAAATCGGGACGTCGGCGGCGGGTAGGTGGTGTGCGTCGGCACGGCGGCGGGGGCAAGTCCGGAATACCGGAGTTATCGGCAAATCGGGTTGACCGGGGCGAGTGAAATCGGCCATGTGATCCGGAGCAGTGCGGGTGAGGATCGCAATCGCTCGCCTGCAGGTCGTGGCTCTGGCAGCATACTCACCCAGATTCTCCAGTTCCTCCTGCACCACGAACATCGGCACGGTTCGGCCCCTCATGCCTGTGGACCCCAATGCCGGGGTCGCACTCTTGGAGGGACACCCGCCATGAACACGCTGGTTCGGCTGGCCGATCTTGGCCGGCTCCACGCCCGGACGATGTACCCGCTCATTCCCAGTTATCACCCCCCAGATCCCGACACGGGCGAACTTGGCCCGGCCCTACCCCGGCCCATCGGCGACGTGATCGCCACCGAGTTCATCGACGGAATAAACACCCGCATCGTCGTGTTTGCCGATGGCTCGTACTTGATTGGCCACCCCCAACGATGGCTGTACGCGGGCGGCGACGTGATCGGCGATGCTGCAATGGGAGTGGTGAAGGCGGTCCGTCCGCTCGCCGAGAGATTGAGCGACTCCGCCCCTGTCGAACCCGACACCGTGTTGGTGGTGTACGGCGAAATGTTCGGCGGAAAGACCCCCGCCGCTGCCCGCTACACCGCCCGCAAAGAGGTCGGCTATCGAACGACGGATGTGGCCGTCATGGCACTCCACGATGACGCCGAGAGGAAGTTCCTTCCCGAGAAGCAACTCCTGGCATTCACCGCCAAGTACGAACTGCCACTCGTGCCCAGAGTGGCCCGTTTCCCGGCCCGCGACCTGCCAAATAAGCCCACCGGCGTGCTGACGCTGCTCGAAGAAGTGCTGCCAAGCAGTCGCTGCCGGCTCGACGCCGACGCCGACGCCGGTCCCGCCGGCTTGATCGTGCGCACCGTGGATCGCGGGTGGGTCGCCTCCCTGCGGTTCGACGACTACCGTCGAGCCAAGAAACGGAAGCGGAAGAGCGGATCCGGATAACCAGACATGAAAAAACCCCACCGGACAATGGCTTGCGCCGCTGCTCGGTGGGGCCGGAACAGAGAAGAGGCAGACTTCGGAGAGGATAATTGCAGTTCCGGATGCCGATGTCAACGCCACTTCTGAAATTCGGTGATGCTGCGTAAGATTTTATGATTGCAGCGGTTACGCCGATACTCCTCGCCTCTCGTCCTTTCGCTATCATCGAAGAATGGCCGATAAACCGCGAAACGCCCTCGTCGATTGGCTCGTCTACGCCGCGGTGCGGTTTGCTGTGTGCCTCCTCCAGGCCATGCCCGATGGGGTTGCCCTCGGGTTCGCCGAATGCCTCGCCACTCTCGCCTATCGCGTGGACAAACGCCATCGCAAGGTGGCCGCCGAGAACCTGACCTTCGCCTTCCCCGAGAAGACTCCGACCGAGATCGACCGACTCGTCCGCGATTGCTACCGCCACTTCGCCACGCTGGTGGTCGAGATCGCCGTTCTGCCGAAAAAACTCCGCGTGGAGAACTGGCGGCGGTACGCCACACTTGTGGGCGGTGAGCACGTTCTGAAGGCGTTGCTCGAAGACCGCCCGGTGCTCATCGTGACGGCCCACTTCGGCAACTGGGAGATGGCCGGATTTGCCCTCGGCCTGTTCGGCTTCCAGACGCACGCGATCGCCCGCACCCTCGATAACCCGCACCTCGAACGCTTTTTCAAGCGATTCCGCCAACGCACCGGGCAGAGCATCCTCGACAAGAACGACGACTACGAGCGGATTGTTGCCACTCTTCAAGCTGGCGGCAAGGTGGCCACGCTCGGCGACCAGGACGCCGGCGGGAAAGGTGTGTTCATCGACTTCTTCCACCGTCCGGCGTCGGCGCACAAGGCGGTGGCATTGCTCGCGCTGCAGTACGACGCCCTCATGCTGGTGGTCGGCATTCCGCGAGTTCGTAGCGGGCAACACTGGCACTACCACATTGCCTGCGAGGATGTGATCGACCCGCGAGAATACACCGGCCAGGGGAACGCGGTGAAACTCATCACCCAGCGTTACCACAACTCGCTGGAGAAGTTGATCCGCCGCTACCCAGAACAATACTTCTGGCTACACCGGCGGTGGAAAAGTCAGCCGAAACGTCCACCGGCGAACGCTGCCCAGTGAGTTGGCTCGGCGCTGCAGTTGGTGCCTGAGGAAGAATGGAGCTGAAATCACGCGGGAACTGTAACGACACGCCAACCGACCGCCCGTAAGCCTCGTCGGAACGATGTTGCCAGGGTACTTTCTGGTGCCCGGACGTCCCCAATCAGACTGGCCCGGTGGGCCGGAGCGAATCATGCGGAACTGGATTGCGGTCGCGGTGTGTGTGGCTGTGACGACCATCGGGTGTGCGGCCGAGCCGAAAGTGGAGGGGAAGGTCTATCTCCCCGACGACGCCAAAAAACAGACGATCACCGACAAGGACGTGGTGCGGTTCGAGTTCTCCAATCCCGGCAGCACCGGGTACACCATTGCGGTGAAAGTGACCGACGGCCCGGCCACGGTGGAGAAGTGGGACCGGCCGGCCCCGCGCGGAGCGGTCGGCGGCGGCGGCCCGTCGTACGACATCAAGCCGAAGGCCGGCAAAACCGGGAAGATCAAAGTGACCGTGACCCAGACCCCACCGGGCAAGGGCCGCCCACCGGAGGTGACGGAGTACGAGTTCGAGGTGAAGTAAACCGACCACCTCGCAGCCAGCGCAAAACAGAAAACGAGCGGCACGGCGGAAATCCCCGTGCCGTTCGGCGTTTTGGGCAGTTAAATTCGTGAGACTGCGACCGCCGCCGGCCGCCTCCTCTCCGATCACAACACCCGCCGAGGGTCTCACCTTGTCCGTCGCCGACCCGAAATCCACCACCACTGATACCACACCCAAGAAAGGCCACCCGATCGGTTTCTGGTTCTTCTTCTGGGGGGAACTGGCCGAACGGAGTTCGTACTACGGCATGCGGGCGATCCTCGCCCTGTACATGACTGAGCGTCTCGGGGTGGCGAAGAGCGACGCCGGCACGTTTATGTCGCTCTTTATCGCCGCGTGCTACTTCTTCCCGCTCATCGGCGGATGGGTCGCGGACAACTTCCTTGGCAAGTACTGGACGATCGTGCTGTTCAGCGTGCCGTATGTGGTCGCTCAGTTCCTGGTCGGCATCGAGAACCAGTATGTGGTGGGTGGAACGCTGCTCTTACTTGCCATGGGCTCGGGGGTGATCAAGCCGAACATCTCCACTCTCATGGGCCTGACCTACGACCAACAGCGACCAGGGCAGGATCAACTCCGTACCAGTGCGTTTAGTTGGTTCTACATGGCCATCAACTTGGGGGCGGTGGCGTCTCAGCTCAGCATGCCGTGGTTGCGAGACAACTACGGGTATCAGGTTGCGTTCCTATTCCCGGCGGGCTTGATGAGCGTTGCCCTGCTGGTGTTCGCCCTCGGCAAGCGGTTCTACGCGAACGAGGTCATCGTCCGCAAGGTGCTCACTGAAGACGTGCCGAACGGGGGGGCGGAGGGCCGCACCCTCACAGGCGTGCCGGTACGGTACGAGGCGGTCACTGCCGCCGAGAAGCAAGCGGACAGCCGACTACGGTGGCAAACCCTCGGCCGACTCGGCTCAGTGTTCGCTCTCATCATGTTCTTCTGGGCTATCTTCGACCAGTCGGCCAGCACCTGGATCTTCTTCGCCGACACCTACATGACAGACGATCTGTTCGGGGTGCGCATGCGAGCCGATGCCATCCAGGCGTTCAACGGGATGTTCATCGTCGCCCTCGTCCCACTCAGCGTTGCCTTCTTCAAGCTGTTCCCCATGAAGGCCACCACCAAGATCGGACTCGGCTTCGCCTTCACCGGGTTGAGCATGGCGATCATGAGCTTCGCCGGGTTTATGGCTCCACCGGCACAGAAAGTGGTGAAGGTGACCTTCCCCGAAGGCAGTCTGGTGGTCCCCGATTGGGCGACCCCGCTCGACAAGGTGACGACTGGAAAGGGGACTTACGGCACCGGGGTGACCTTCACGGCCACCGACTGGGCATACGATGCGGAGAAGAAAAAGGTGACCTTCGCCAGCGGGTCAGTCACACTGGCCGACGGCTCGACGCTCACGGTGAAGGACGGACACCTGACCGGGACTGCAGGGCTAACCGCCCCAGCTGGTGTGCTCGAACCCCTCCTGAAGTCGGGCGACGATCTGACCGCCGTGAAGCCCGATGCTGCCAAGGTGAATGTCGAACAGATCGACTGGACAGAGCCTTCGAAGCGAGTGAGCATCTGGTGGCAGGTGTTCGCCTACCTGATACTCACTGTGGCCGAGATCCTCGTGAGCATCACCGGGCTGGAACTGGCGTTCGTGGCCGCCCCGCAGAGCATGAAGAGCTTCGTTACGGCCTGTTTCCTGGCCGTCGTGTTCCTGGCCAACCTGCTCATCAACGCTCCGATCACCCGCCTGTACCCCACGATGTCGCCGGGGGCCTACTTCGCCATGCTGGGTGGGGCGATGACTGTGGTCGTCCTCGTCTACATCCCCATCGCCCTCCAGTTCAACAAGGTGATGGCCAAGAAAGAGGCGGATCAGAAGGCGGTCGCTGAAGGGAAGTCCGAGACTGTCTGACGCTCCGGCTTCTACCTCGAATGTCCGCCGGCCGCCCGCAGGGGCGGCCGGTTCATTCCCTGCCCGAGGGCTGTCTGTGTCCACCGCCGAGACTGCCGCCCCGCCGGGGGTGAAGACCTCACACCCGGTCGGGTTCTGGTTCATTTTCTTCGGCGAGTTGGCCGAACGCTGTAGCTTCTACGGCATGCGCGGCCTGCTTGCCATGTACCTCGTCCACGTGTTCGGCAAGACGAAGGGGGAGGCGAGCGAGGTCGTCCACCTCTACATGGCCGGGTGCTACCTCACCGGCCTCCTCGGCGGGTTCGTCGCCGACCGCCTGCTGGGCAAGTACTGGACCATCGTGCTGTTCAGCGTGCCCTATGTGATCGGGCAGTGCCTCATCGGGCTATCGGACCTCACGCTGGTCTACACCGCCCTGGTGATCCTGGCCTTCGGCAGCGGGGTCATTAAGCCGAACATCTCCACCCTGATGGGGATGACCTACGACCAGCAGCGGCCGGGGCAGGAGTTGCTCCGCAGCCGGGCGTTCGGCTACTTCTACATGGCCATCAACGTCGGGTCGCTGTTGTCGTACCAGATCGCCCCGCTCCTCCGCGACGCCTTCGGGGAGATCGACCCGGCCACGAACACGCTCGCCAATCCGAAGGCCGGTTACCTCGCCGGGTTCCTGTTCCCGGCCGTCTTGATGGCCGTCGCCCTCGTCATCTTCGCCGTCGGGAAGCCGTTCTACGCCAAAGAAGCGAACCCCGTGACCGCCGAGCCAGACCCGACCCCGGCCGCCGACAAGTGGCGGATCGTGTGGAGGCTGTTCGGGCTGTTCGGGCTGGTGCTGTTCTTCTGGATGGTGTTCGATCAGAAAGCGACGACGTGGATCTACTTCGCCAACGACTACCTCGACGTTCGCTTCACCACTCCGTTCCCGATCAACGGCAAGACCGACTGGCGGATCCCGCCGGAGAGCCTCGCCTCGGCCAACCCGTTTCTGATCCTCTGCTTTGTGCCATTGCTCAACCTGCTCTTCGCCCGACTGGCGGCGAAGGGCTACCGTGTCCGCCCGACGGACAAGATGACGGCGGGCTTTCTGCTCACTGCGGCGGCGTGTGGCATCCACGCCATCGCCGGGAGCCTAGCCACCGGCGCGGATGGCAGCATCACCAAGGTCGGGGTGATCTGGCAACTCGCGGCGTATGTGTCGCTCACGCTGGCCGAGGTGCTAATCAGTGTGACCGGGCTGGAACTGGCCTACTCGGCCGCACCGAAGTCGATGAAGAGCTTCATCACCGCGCTCTGGTTCGTGCCGATCTTTGTGGCCAACCTGCTGTCGTCGCAACTGGCGAAGACGTACCCCGAGGTGGTGAAACTAGGCGAGACGCCGAAGGTGCCGGCGTTCGAGTTGTATGGGGTGAAGTTCTTCGACCTGTACCAGTTCCCGACCGCTCAGGCGTACTTCCTCTTCCTGACGGTGTTGGTGCTGGCAGTGGCAGCGGCGTTCGTGGTCGTGGCCCGGCAGTTCAACCGGGCGATGGAGAAGTGAGTCAGTACCGGGGCACGGAGGGGTCGATGAGCACGCTCCATGCCTCGATGCCGCCGGCCATGCTCGCCACGTTCGGTATGCCCGCCCGGGCGAGCATGAACGCCCCATTGATGCTCCGCACACCGTGGTGGCAGTACACCACCACCATCGCCCCCTCCGGCACTTCCACCTCGTCGGCGCGGCGGGCCAGTTCGCCAAGTGGGAGGAGCGTGCTCCCCTCGATGCGGCAAATCGCGTACTCCTCCGGCTCGCGGCAATCGATGAGTACCACCGGCTCGCCGGTATCGAGCTTGGCCTTCACATCGCGGGGGTGGATTTGAGTGATCATGGGTGAGTACGAGCCGCGACCGCGAGGGAATGGGCTGGCCGTCGTCGGAAAGCCACTCCTTAGCGGTCGTGGCTCGTCAGCCGTCGGTGATGTCGGGTAACCCGAGTTTGCTGAGATACTCCCGCTCCTTGACCCGCATGTCGGCGGCGGCGCGGGGCGTTTTGTCGTCGTAACCGCACAAATGCAGGCAACCGTGGATGACGTACAGGCAGAGTTCGGCGTGGATGTCGTGCCCTCGCTCCTCCGCCTGCCGCCGGGCGACTTCTGCCCCGATGGCGATGTCGCCTTCCAACTTCTTCGCGTCCGGAGCGGTGTACGGGAAGGTGAGCACGTCGGTCGGTTCGTCGTGGTCGAGGTGCCGCTTGTTCAGGACGTGGATGGTGGCGTCGTCCATGAAGGCGAACGCCACCTTCGCCGAAGCCACCCCTTCGCCCTCCAGCACGGCGCGGGCGGCGGTCTTCAGCCCCTGGAAGTCCAGGGGCACGGCCTCTTGCTGGTTTTTGATGCTCAGCGAGATCATGGCGGGGTCACTTGCCCGTGCTGGGGGTGGTCGACTTGGTGGCACCGCCGCCGGTTCCAGCGGCACCGATACCCGACCCACTAATGTCGTCCACGGTGAAGTCGAACCCACTCCCGCCCTGTTCGATGGTGATGGTGATTGTCACCGCACCGCTGGCGGTCTGCGCAGTGCCAGTCAGGTTGTGCTTTGTGTTCGCCGAGTTCGACCCGGTGGGGGCGAACGACTTCGGCTGGTAGGTATCGAGCTTGGCCGCCTTCATGTCGGCGGTGAACTGTTCGAGTGTCCGCTTGGACTTGAACGCCGGCGTGGTGGAGTTGTACGCTCCGGCGAAGTCGCCACTGCCCACCTTGGCGAGGAACGTTTCGGCCGTACCGGTCATCTTGGTGTAGACGTCGTATCCCCACCAGATCATCCCGCCGCATGGCAGGACGCACAGGAGCAAAACCGCTCCCAAGACGCCGAACAGGATGATCATCCCCTTCCCGCCCTTCTTCTTGGCTGGGCGGTCGTAGTCGTCGTCGCGGCGGGGACGATCGTAGTCGTCGTCCCTCCGGCGGCGGGGGCGGTCGTCGTCGCGGTCGTAGTCGCTGTCGGCCATCGGAGGCACTCCGGGGGTGGCGGGGATCGCCGGAGTGCAGTGTATCGGCTTACACCGCCACGGGCACAGCCGTTTCGGCCGGAACTGCGATTGGGGCGGGTGCTGGCCCCACATCGACCGCCCCAATCACTTCGTTGGCGAGGGCGGCGTAGTCGATGGCACCCGGGCAGGTGGGGGCATAGCGGAAGATGCTCTTGCCGTGGCTCGGGCACTCGGCCAGTTTGACGTTGCGGCGGATTTTGGTGTCGAACACGCGGGCGTCGGCCCACGGCACCGGTTGGTTATGCGACTTGTCGAGGAAGGCCCGCAGGTCGTTCACCACTTCCTGGGCGAGTTTGGTCTGGGCGTCGAACAGACAGACCACCACGCCGGTGACCTGGAGCTTCGGGTTAATGCGGCGGGACACGAGGGCGGTGGTTTCGAGCAGTTTGCTCAGCCCATGCAGGGCGAGGAAGTGCGGCTGAAGCGGGATGAACACTTCGTCGGCGGCGGCCAGGGCGTTGAGCGTCAGCACGCCGAGGCTTGGCCCGCAGTCCATCAGCATGAAGTCAAAGTCGGTCGCGTCCTGGGCGAGCGACTCCCGCAGGATGACCTCACGGCCGACAACGCCGGCCAACTCCACCTCGGCGGCGGCCAGGTTGATGTCGGCCGGGCAGACCCACAGATTCTGATCGGCCTCACGGCGGACCGACGCGAGCGGTTTGTTGCTCACCAGAACGTCGTAGATACTCGGCAGGGTGCCGTCCGGCTCCAGGCCCAGGTGCGTTGTGGCGTGAGCTTGCGGGTCGAGGTCGAGGACGCACACCCGCCGGCCCGTGGCGGCCAGGGCCGCCGAAAGGTTGACGGTCGTGGTGGTTTTGCCAACTCCGCCTTTCTGGTTGAGGATGGCGATCCGTCGCATGGGGGTTACTCCCGTCGGTGTCTTGCCGCAGTATTCACCCGCCTTATAACTCACTCATCCTCTCCCGGACCAGCCCAACCAGCCAACCGCCCGGCGGTTCGAATCCGGCGCGTCCGCACTGAATTTATCCCCTTTCCCTCGTTACGGAGCGCCTCCCGGATGGGTACGAACGCACGCCAACAGGCGATTCAGGCCATCGCCGCTGCCCGCCACACCCTGAACAACCACGACTTCCGCACCGAACACTTGAAAGACCTGTTCGGGGCCGCCGTCTTCCACGAAGAGGAGCAAAAGGCCCGCCTGCCGAAGCCGGTCTTCAAGGCTCTCCAAAAAACGATCAAGCTCGGTGTGCCGCTCGACTCGACCGTCGCCGACGCCGTCGCGAGTGCCATGAAAGACTGGGCCATCGAACACGGGGCCACGCACTACACCCACCTGTTCCAGCCGATGACGGGCCTGACGGCCGAAAAGCACGACAGCTTCCTGTCGCCCACCGGCACCGGGCGCGCCATCGCCGAGTTCAGCGGCAAGGAACTGGTGAAGGGGGAGCCAGACGCCAGTTCGTTCCCGAGCGGGGGCATCCGGGCGACGTTCGAGGCCCGCGGGTACACCGGATGGGACCCAACCTCCCCGGCCTACATCCGCGAGACACCGAACGGGGCGACGCTCGTCATCCCCACCGTGTTCGTGAGCTGGACGGGCGAGGCGCTCGACAAAAAGACGCCCCTCCTCCGGAGCATGGAGGCGTTGAGCGTCCAGGCGCTCCGCATCCTGCGCCTGTTCGGAAACACCGAGGCCAAGAAGGTGTTCACCACCGTCGGCCCGGAGCAGGAATACTTCCTGATCGACAAAAACTTCCTGTTCGCCCGCCCCGACTTGATGAACGCCGGCCGCACGGTGTTCGGGGCCAAGCCGCCCAAGGGCCAGGAACTCGAAGACCAGTACTTCGGCACCATCCCCGAGCGGGTGATCGCGTGTATGGCCGATGCCGAAGCGGAGATGTTCAAGCTCGGCATCCCGGTGAAAACGCGGCACAACGAGGTGGCCCCGAGCCAGTACGAAATCGCTCCTATCTTCGAGGACTCGAACCTCGCGACCGACCACAACCAACTGTGCATGGATGTGCTGCGGCGGACGGCCGAGAAGTACGATCTCGTCTGCCTGATGCACGAGAAGCCCTTCGCCGGCATCAACGGCAGCGGCAAGCACAACAACTGGAGCATGAGCACCGACTCGGGTGAGAACCTGCTCAACCCCGGCGACACCCCGCACGACAACGCTCAGTTCCTGGTGTTCTGTGTGGCCGTCATCCGGGCGGTTGCCAAGTACCCGGAACTGCTTCGCGTGAGTGTGGCCAGCGCCGGCAACGACCACCGACTCGGGGCGAACGAGGCCCCGCCGGCCATCATCAGCATCTTCCTCGGCGACCAACTCCAAGACGTGATGGAGCAACTGGAAGCCAACGCCCTCAAGAGCACCAAGCAGGGCGGGTACATGGAGGTGGGCGTCACAGTGCTGCCCAAGCTGCCGAAGGACGCCGGCGACCGGAACCGCACCTCACCGTTCGCCTTCACCGGCAACAAGTTCGAGTTCCGGGCGGTGGGCAGCAGCTTCAGCATCGCCGGCCCGAACACGGTGCTGAACACCATCGTCGCCGAGAGCCTCGACTTCATCGCCACGGCTCTGGAGAAGGCCACCGGCGGCGACCTCTCGAAGCTGAACAAGGCTCTCCAGGACTTGATGCCGGGCATCTTGAAGGAGTCGAAGAAGGTCATCTTCAACGGCGACGGGTACAGCGAGGAGTGGCACAAGGAGGCCGAACGCCGCGGGCTGCCGAACCTGAAGAACACCGTCGATGCCATCCCCACGATCATCAGCAAGGCGAGCATCGACCTGTTCGGCAAGTACAAGGTCTTCACCGAGCGGGAACTGCAGGCCCGGTACACCATCTTCTGCGAAAGCTACGTGAAGACGGTGAACATCGAGGCCAACCTGATGGTGAGCATGGCCAAGACGATGATCCTGCCGGCGGCCGTGCGGTATCAGGGCGAGGTGGCGACGGCGGTGAACGCCTCCAAGGCCGCCGGGGTGGACTGCGCCGCCCAGCTCGACCACCTGAAGGAACTGACCACCACCCTCACCACCTTCCAGAAGGCACTCGCCGCCCTGGAGAAGGCCCACGGGCACCACGCGGACGGCACGCCCTACGACCACGCCAAGCACTTCCGCGACCATGTGCTGCCGAAAATGGTCGAACTGCGGACGGCTGCCGACACCCTGGAAACCATGGTGGCCGACGACCTGTGGCCGCTGCCGACCTACCGCGAGATGCTGTTCATCAAGTAACCCCACGGGGCGTTACCGTGCTGTGACCAACGCCCGCCCTCTCGGCGGGCGTTGTGCTTTCGCCACTCGTCGGCCGTCGGTACACTGGCCTCGCCAGCTTGCCGATGCCCGAACACTCTTTTTGCGAGTCCACCCATGACCCCCTCTCCACGCCTGATCCCCAATCGCCGCGGGTTCCTCGCCGCCGCCGGTGCGAGCGTGTTCGCCGTGCCTGGCCTGCTCGCCGCCGACCCGGTACGAACGCCCGCTCAGACCGAAGGCCCGTTCTACCCGGACAAACTGCCCCTCGACACCGACAACGACCTGCTCGTCCTGAACGACGGCAGCACTCCGGCGGTCGGCGACATCACGCACCTGACCGGCAAGATCCTCGATGCCAAAGGCAACCCGCTCGCCGGGGCGGTGGTCGAGATCTGGCAGTGCGACGCCAACGGGGTGTACCTGCACACCGCCGACAGCAAGGGGAAGAAAGACAAGCAGGACAAAAACTTCCAGGGGTTCGGGCGGTTCACCACCGACAAAACCGGGGCGTACTACTTCCGCACCATCAAGCCAGTGCCGTACCCCGGCCGCTGCCCGCACATCCACTTCAAGGTGAAGAAGGACAAGAAAGACCTGCTCGTCACGCAGATGTACGTCGCCGGCGACGAACGGAACGCGAAGGATGGCATCTACATGGGGGTGAAGGACAAGAAACAGCGGGAATCGATTACGGTGGAGTTTGCCAAGATGAAGGACTCGAAGACGGGCGAACTCTCGGCCCACTTCGAAATCGTGCTCGGGTACACGCCCAAGGTGGACTGAGTCGGATAGGGTGCCCCGAGCAGGCCGGTGTGATCGAGCAGCGGCACGCTCAGGGCACCCTGTTTACCCGACCCCCTCCCATCGCTGGATCATGGCCGCGGCTCGGTTCGCCGGCACCGTCGTGTCGCCCGCCCCGCCGAACCGTGCCGCGTCGCAATCGCGGAGAAGCCCTTCCGCCTCCGTCGCCCGCTCCGCCGGCACACCCACTTCCTGCAACCCTGTCGCCACCTCCGCGGGCGTTTGCGCCGTGAACGCCAGCCCCCACCGGGCGATGAGGTAATTCCGCACCGTCAGGGCGATCTCTTCGGCGGACAACTTCGGCTTCCGCAGGCGATCGAGGGCGATCCGCACGGCCCGGTGGCGGCGGACGGTCGCCAGTCTCGCGGCGTCGGGGAAGAGCCATTGCCAGCCGATCACCCACGCCGTCACGACCAATATCCCAGCCGTAAACAACGATGCCCACGCCCACACGCCCGGCCCGCCGCTTTGCGGGAATGGCCCCTCTGAGCGGATGGCGAAGAACTCGGGCGGCCCGCCCAGTGGCACCGGGGGAGGGGTGGCCGTGGCCGGTTTCGTCACGGTGAACGACACCGTCGGCGTGCGAGTCGTCTGCGTGCGGAAGCCACTCGGCGCCCGCGGTTGATACGAGCGGAACACCAACTCGGGCAGAGTGAATGTGCCCTCATTCCGCGGTGTCACCCGGTAACGAAACTTCACATCGGTGCCAGTCGGCGGTTCGTTTGGCAAGTCTTCGATGGCCGAGAACAACTCTGGGAAGCCGGGAAGTTGCAGCAGGGGAGGGCGGGAGATCTCGTGCGGGTTGGCGGCGTTCGACACGACCAACGAGAGGGTGAG
>JALOQR010000263.1 GCA_025459365.1 Fimbriiglobus sp. | reverse complement strand
CACACCGCCAACATCTCGTGGCATGGGCCAGATGGCAAGACATTCGCGGAAGAGCAACGAGTTGTGACGGTTTACAACGTACCCGGCGGAACGATGCTCGACTGGTCCACGGAACTGACGACAAAACTCGACAAGGTACGGCTCGACGGGGACCCCCAGCACGCCGGCTTCCACTTCCGGGCCACGCAGGAAGTGAGCAAAGAAACGGCCAAGCAGACCTACTACCTCCGGCCGGACGGCAAAGGCAAGGAAGGCGAAACCCGCAACTGGGAACCGAAGAGCAAAGACGCAAAAACAGTCAACCTGCCTTGGAACGCCATGAGCTTCGTGAGTGGTGGAAAGCGATACACCGCACTCCGCATCAACCACCCGGATAACCCAAAAGAGACTCGCGGCAGCGAGCGTGACTACGGCCGCTTCGGTGACTACTTCGAATTCGACCTGACGCCGAAAACGCCACTCAGGCTGAGGTACCGTATCTGGGTGCAGGAAGGGGAAATGACGGTGGAACAGTGCGAGGCGCTGGCCTACGGCTTCACCGGAACAACCCTAATCAAGGTACCCGCAAAATGAGCGTTCTTCTGATTGGTACGCTCGACACGAAGGCGACAGAAGTTGCCTTCGTTCGCGACCGCCTCCGCGAAGCCGGCGTGCCGGTACTCGTCGCTGACGCCGGTACGTTCGAGCCGCCCTTCCCCGCAGACATCTCGGCCAGGGAAGTGTTCGCCGCAACCGGGGCGAAACTGGAGGATGTGCGACGCGCCAACGACCGCGGGAAGGCCGTCGAGTTGGCCGCACGCGGTGCGGAACAGACCGCGAAGCGGCTTCACGCCGAAGGCAAGCTTTCGGGCGTCCTCGGCCTCGGCGGGTCGGCCGGGACGACCATCGCCACGGCGGCGATGAGGGCGGTGCCGGTCGGCGTGCCCAAACTGATGGTGAGTACGCTGGCGAGCGGCGACGTGCGGCCTTACGTTGGCACCCGCGATGTCTGCATGATGTCGTCGGTGGTCGACGTCGCGGGGCTGAATCGCGTCAGTCGGTTGGTGCTCACAAACGCAGCGGCGGCGATGGCAGGCATGGTCAAGAGCACTCGAGACACGACAGCCCGTTCGGCCAAAGTCATTTCTGCCACGATGTTCGGGGTGACGACGCCATGCGTCACCGCGGCCCGTTCGCAATTGGAAGCGTCCGGATTCGAGGTACTCACGTTCCACGCCACCGGAACCGGCGGACGGACGATGGAGGGGCTGATCGGCGATGGGTTGGTCAGCGGCGTTCTCGATATCACCACGACTGAACTGGCCGACGACCTCTGCGGTGGGGTGATGAGCGCCGGTAACGACCGCCTGACCGCGGCCGCTATGAAGGGCGTGCCTCAAGTCATCTCGGTCGGTGCGCTCGACATGGTGAATTTTGGCCCGCCTGAGACAGTACCTGAGAAGTACCACGGCCGACGCTTCTACCAGCACAATCCGACCGTGACGCTGATGCGGACGACGCCGGAAGAGAACGACCAGTTGGGCAAGCAGCTTGCCGAGCGGGCGTGTGCTTCCGGCGGGCCCACCGCGATTCTACTACCGTTGCGTGGGGTATCGGCACTGGACGCAGAGGGGAAACCGTTCTGGTGGCCGGAAGCCAATTTCGCCTTGTTCCAGAGCATCCGCAACTGGGTGTATGGCGTCGAATTAATCGAACTGGATTGCCATATCAACGACCCGCAGTTCGCGGCGACTGCAACGGCGACGCTATTGCGAATGCTGAACCCGAGTACGCCATAACCGGGTGATGGTACATGAACTGGGAATGCCGAGAGCGGGTGGAAGCAGTCCCACCCGCTCTCGGCGTTCCCAGTGCCACTCACTCCACTGTCAACGTGCTTTCCCGGATTTTGCCGTCTCGCACGAAGATGACCCTCACGGGGTTGAACGTCGCGAGGTCTTTGTGACCAAACACGAAGTTCACATTCTCCATACTCAGCGTTTCCCACTGGTGCATGCCGAGCAGGATGTCGCCCTTCTGAAGCCCAGCCTTGCCGAATAGCCCGGTGGCAGCCACTTCCGTGAGCCACAACCCACCACGGAGTTGCTTGTCGATCCCTTGCACCACCCCAGGCCCAACTGGCGATGCTTTGATGCCCAACTTGTTGCTCACCTCGATCGGCGGGCTGAACGAGACACTCCGCTCGGTCGCGAACACCGGAGCACCCAGCTCGGCGTCGAATACCTCACCACCTCGCTTCACTCGTAGCTTCGTCTTCCCTGTGCGGTCGAGAAACCCCCGCTCGAAGTCGATCGCAGTACACACCGCCACGTCGCCCACCTGTTCGATCTCGTCGCCGGCTTTCAGCCCGGCGTCGGAGGCCGCCGACCCTGATTCCACACGCTGAACCGCCACCCACCGTCGCAGGGGCGTTTCCTCGCCAGGCCGTTCGTACCGGCTCGCAAGGGTCAGCCCGAATCGCCCTCCGCACCCCTTACGCCCGGCTAGCATGTCGGCCGCTTTGGTGATCATGGTGTCAACCGGGATAGCGAAGGCGATGTTCTGCGCTCCAGCCCGGATCGCCACATTCACACCTACTACTTCGCCCATCTTGTTGAAGAGTGGACCGCCACTGTTGCCAGGGTTAATTGGTGTTTGCGTCTGGATGAGGGACTTGTACGACACCTCCTTGTTCAACGTCACATCCCGTTTGAGAGCGCTCACGCTGCCAGTGGTGACGGTGTGCTCATACCCGAAGGCGTTGCCGATTGCGATCACCTTCTCGGCCAGCATCAGATCCTGGGCGGTGCCGAGTGGCACGAGTGGAAGGGGTCGATTCGGGTCGATCTTGATGAGGGCGAGGTCGGATTCCTTGTCCACCGCCAGCACGCGGGCGGCCAGGTTGGTGCCATCGGCCAGCCGGCAACGCAGCGATTGGACATCATCGACGACATGATAATTGGTGACCACGTACCCGCGAGGGTCGAGCACGATACCGGTGCCCATGCCGTTCACCCGCTGGGGTTGCACCAGGTTCGGGCGGAAAGGATCGTCCGACCCAGACACTGTCCGCTCGCTGTGAATGTTCACGACCGCCGTCTTCACCCGTTCCACCAGTTCGACTGTCTCATCCCGCCGCTTGCTCGTTCCGCTCACGATCGGAGCTGTGATCGCTGCTGAAGCCGAGTCGGGCATTCGAGCGGGAACCGGCAACGCCGGGTCGGCAGCCACACCTACGCCAGCAGCGAACAGGGTGGAGAAGAGAGATAGCCGAACGGGGCGACAGCCCCCGAATTGCGCCAACAGGCCCATTGCGAACCCCGCGTCCGTGTGGGGCGGCGTGCCGCCGAAGAGTGCGTATTCCAACGCCGGGTGTTTTCGACCTCCGCAGTAACCACCCTGGATTTCAAGGGGAGAGTGCCGACAGTAACCCACCCCTTGAAGGCCGGGTGGTATGGGGTGGTACGGGTGGTAGTGGTGGATCGGGTGTGTTGAATGTATCGGTTCCGCCGTCTGGATCGGTCGCGGTGCCGTAGTCGGTTCCGGTGATGTCGGTTAGGTTGACTGGGTAAGTCCCTCCCGCCGGAGACACCGAGCCATGCCCCGCACCCCGCGGATGCAACAAATCGAAGCCATGCTGGCCGACACCCCGGACGACCCTTTCCTGCGGTACGGACTGGCCATGGAGTACAGCGGCCAGGGGGACGACGCGACAGCCGTGAAAGTGCTTCGCGAACTCATCGAACTCGACCCGCATCAACCCTATATCCCGGCCTTTCTCATGTGCGGCCAGGCCCTAGCTCGCCTCGGCAAGGAAAACGAGGCCGCGAAGGTTCTCAAGCAAGGGATCGCCGCCGCCACCCGTGCCGGCACCCCAGAGGCACTGCACGCCCGAAGTGAGATGCAGGGGTTGTTAGCCACAGTGGAATAGTCCTTCAACACACCGGACGCCGACGAAGGGTCGGAAGGCAGGAAATGGAGAGGATCAGAAGAGACGTCCGTTTCTGATCCTCTCCATCTGCATGAGTCCGCGTCGTCCGCGTCCTCCAGTTCGGAGTTGAGTATCATGCCCCGCCTCGCCATTCTTGCACTTCTACTCTGTGCCCTTCCGCTCGTGGCGGCCGACATCGATCGCGACCGGCTCGCCCGCATCGACGAAATCGTGGAAACCTCCATCAAACGCGGCGATTGCCCTGGCGCGGTGGTTCTGATCGTGCACAACGACAAGGTGGTGTACCGCAAGGCGTTTGGCAAGCGGATCGGTGAAACACCGATGACGGTGGACACGGTCTTCGACCTCGCCTCAGTGACAAAACCGGTGGCCACCGCTACGAGCGTCATGCTCCTGATCGAACAGGGCAAGTTGCGGCTCTCCGAAAAAGTAGCCAAGCACTGGCCCGAGTTCGCCACGAACGGCAAAGGTGATGTGACGATCGAACAATGTCTGCTGCACACCACTGGCCTGACCGCCGACAACGCCATCGCCGACTACGCCGACGGGCGTGAGAAGTCGTTCGCCAAAATCGCCAACCTGAAGCTTGAAGCGCCGGCAGGTACCCGGTTCAAGTACAGCGATGTCGGCTTCCTCGTCCTCGGAGAGTTGGTGGCCCGCACTAGCAAAATGCCACTTGATGAGTTCGCCAAAAAACACATCTTCGAGCCTCTGAAGATGGGCGACACAGGATATCTGCCGGCGGAGGAACTGAAAACACGGGCGGCTCCGACAGGCAAGCGACAAGGAAACCCCATTTTGGGTGAAGTCCACGACCCAAGGGCGTTCGCCGTGGGGGGTGTCGCCGGCCACGCCGGGCTGTTCGGCACCGCCGACGACCTCGCCCGCTACTGTCGGATGCTCTTGCGGGGTGGTGAACTCGATGGCCAACGCATTCTCTCGCCGCTCACCGTGAAACTGTTCACGGAGGGCCGTGCCGTGCCGCCGTACGGGCAGCGGTCGCCAGGCTGGGACGTGGATACTAGTTTCACCGCCCAGAGGGGCGAACTGTTTCCGGCCGGAGAAGGCTACGGACACACCGGATTCACCGGCACGAGCCTCTGGATTGACCCGCCGAGCCAGACGGCGATTGTCATCCTCTCGAACCGCACCTTCATCAACGAGAAAGTATCGGTCACTGAACTCCGGCGACAAGTGGGAACAATCGTGGGTTCGGCCCTCCCTCCGAGCGAGCGGCGTAACGCGAGTCGGCCGGTGTCGCCTCCCAAATCTGCTGGCGAACTCACATCACGCCGTTCGCCGGTGAGTACCGGCCTCGACATGTTGGAGAAGGAGAATTTCGCCTCATTGAAGGGCCGCACTGTCGCCCTCGTCACGAACCATACCGGTCGCACCAGCAGTGGAAAGTCGGTCATCGACCTGCTACACAAGGCCGACGGCGTGAAACTGGTAGCCCTCTTCAGCCCGGAGCATGGTATCCGCGGTGAACTGGACGAAAAAGTCGCCGACGGCAAGGATGAGAAGACCGGTCTTCCAGTGTTCAGCCTGTATGGGGAACGCCGCAAGCCGACCGCCGAGCAACTCAAAGGCATCGATACTGTTATCTACGACATCCAGGATATCGGTTGCCGCTTCTACACCTACATCAGCACGCTTGGCCTGGTAATGGAAGCGGCGAAGGACAACGGCCTGAAAGTGGTGGTGCTGGATCGCCCCAACCCCATCGGCGGAGTGCTGGTGGAAGGTCCGGTGCGAGACGAGAAGCGGGAGTCGTTCGTGGCTTACCACGATATCCCAGTGCGACATGGGATGACCGCCGGCGAACTCGCCACCCTTTTCAACAAGGAACGCGGGCTTGGTGTCGATTTGATGGTCGTAAAGTGCGAGGGGTGGAAACGAGGTGACATGTTCGACCGCACGGGGCTGCCGTGGCGAAACCCGTCGCCGAACATGCGGCACCTTACGGCCGCTGTGCTGTACCCCGGCATCGGGCTATTGGAGACGACCAACGTGAGCGTCGGCCGCGGTACCGAGCGGCCATTCGAGTGGGTCGGGGCGCCCTGGATCGACGGAAAGATACTAGCGAGAGAACTGAACGATCTTGGCCTAGCCGGGGTGCGGTTTGTGCCGACCGACCGCACGCCGACAGGATCGGTCCACAAAGACAAATCGTGTGGCGGGGTCGACATCATTGTCGACGACTGGGAGCAAGTGCGACCAGTGACGTTGGGAATGCACTTCGCAGCGACACTGCGGAAGTTGTACCCAATCGATTGGCAAACGAAACGGTACGACACACTGCTGGCGCATAAGGCCACGGCTGACGCCGTGGACACCGGCACTCCAGTGGCGGAAGTGATCAAGGCGTGGGAACCAGGGCTGACGAAGTTCGCCGAGCGGCGGAAAGCGTGCTTGCTGTACGAGTAGCGTCCACGTCGAGATCGGGTGTGTCCAACCGAGCGGATCCGAACGATCACCACCG
>JALOQR010000262.1 GCA_025459365.1 Fimbriiglobus sp. | reverse complement strand
TGGGCCTCCGTCTTGAACCGCTGGAGGTGCTTGGCGTCGAGCGCGGCGGCGAACGGCAGAACCTTCAGCGCAACCCGCCGACCGAGGGACAACTGCACCGCTTCGTACACCACGCCCATGCCGCCGCGGCCGATTTCGCGGATGATGCGGAAGTCGCCGAGCGGTTCTGGGGAGGAATCTGGTGCGGGGATGGGCGACGTGGGGCGCAGGGCGATGCCAGCGGCGTGGGCCAACTCGACGCCATCGAGGCATTCAGCCACCGCATTCCGCAGTTCAGGGAAACGGCTCTCGAAGCCGGCCCGCTTCGGTGTGCGGCCAGCCTCCAGTTCGGCGAGGTACTCGCGGGCCAGAGAGAGTACCCGTGGGTCGTCGGTCGGGTCGTCGGTCATCACGGTTCCCCTGTCCTTTCCAGGTGGCAAAACCCGGATGCGGTTCGGTTGTGTTGGCCGTGCTGTCTACCCCCCCGCCCTCCGGCCCGACCACTCCCCTCCGCCCGCGACCTGACGGCGGGGCGAAGGGGAGCGAACCCCATCGACTACTTGGTGGTGGGCTTGGCAGCCCCGGTGTTCTCAGCGGGGGGTGGCGTGCGCCCGCCGCTCTCATTGGCCTCACGGCCACCAGGCGGGGGGCTGGAAAGTTTCTGGGTGCTGCCGGTCGGGCCGCACGCGGCGACGGCGAGGGTGAACACGGCCAGGGTGAGGAGGAGAACGTTGCGCATGGGCACCTCGGAGAGAAGGTTAGGGCGACGGAAATTGTTTACGGAGTTGGGCGAGTGCCCGCATCCACAACTTTTCCACGCTGTCGACACTCTTGCCCATGCGCTCGGCCACCTGTGGGAAGGTCAACCCTTCCATATGCCGGAGTACGATCACCGTTTGGTAGTCGTCGGGCAGTTGGCCGATGGCAGACGCCACCAGTAGCGACTGCTCACCCCGGGCCACCTGTTGACTCGGCGAAGTCTGCGGATCGACCGGGATAGCCCCGAGGCCGGCGGCGGAGTGGTCCATGTCGGCCATCAGCCCGACTTCCAACCGCGGGTCGCGGGCTTTCGTGCCGAAGTACCGACGGACCTGGTTTGCCAGCGTGCCGGCCAGGATCTCCCGCAGCCACGCCGTGAGCTGAGTTTCGCTCTCCCCGCGAAAGTTGGGGAAGTAGTGGTGGGCATGGATGAACGCCTCCTGCACCACGTCAGAGGCATCGACCTTCCCTTGCAGTTTGCGGCCGATTTCGATGCGTGCGAGCAACCGGAGGTAGTGGCGGTACTGTTCGAGCAACCGGCCGAGTGCGGCCGAATCGCGGCGGGCATCGGCGAGCATGGCGGTGGCATCCGGTGTGGTCACGGCACACTTCTCTGGAGTGGTAACGGGCGGGCGGCCGCACCCGCCGCCTAGAATGGTCACGTCCTGATAGGGTGAACGTACCATGCCGGACGGCGACTGTCTTCCCACCCGATTGAAGCGCGAAGGCGACGGCCTGCGAATCGACTGGGCCGACGGGCAAAGCACCTACGTGAGCTGGCGGACGCTTCGCAAAGAGTGCCCGTGCGCCACCTGCAACGACGAACGCGGGAAGCCGCCAAACCCGTTCCGCGTTCTGAGTGCCCAAGAGGTGGCCGCTGGCCCGCCCGCACCGTTGAAGATGACCGCGGTGGGGCAGTATGCCTACCAGATCGCATGGAACGATGGCCACAGCACTGGCATCTACACGCTCGCAACGCTGCGAAAACTCGGCCAGGCAGTCGGAGAAAGTGGAGTGACGTGACGGGTGTGGGATGAGAGCGGCTCGCCGATCCACCTCCGGACGCCGTTTCAGTTCTGCCGACCGAATGGGTCGTGAGGGAGTCCCCTGGGCCTCTCTGGGGAGGCGGCAGGTCAGGGGCTTACCGGATGGAAAACGAAACGGCACCGGTGGTCAAACCGGTGCCGCTGTGGGTCGCCTGCCTGGAGCAGCAAGCACTACCGGCGTTTTTCCTTCTCAACTTGCTTCGTGTTCGGGCTGGTGTCGGTCTTGGTTCCACCTTCCGAACCACCACACCCTGCGAGGGCAACCACCGCCAGGGTCGATGCCAGGAAACACGCCGCCATCAACAAACGTCGCATGTGCAGACTCCGAAAATAGGATTACCAGTCTCCGCCGAGCACTTCCCCGCTGGTCGGCGTCATGGCGGCCCACCAGGTGACCCCACTGACTCCAGGGGTCACGGTGCGGACGCTGCCGTCACCCAGACCGACCAGGATGCCGCCCGAACCCATCTGGGTGGCGAGGCGGAAGTCGCAACTTGCGGTCGGCCCCGCCCAGGTCGGGTTCGACTGGAACTTGGTCGCCGGGCCATCAATGTAGCCAGGGCTCGACGGCCCGCGGAGCCAGTAGTTGATCACCGCCATCCACTCATACCAACTGCTCGCGTTGGCATAGGGAGCGATGTTGTACAGCGGGGCGGTGTAGGTCGGACGGTACGGCGTCGAGGCCCGCTCGCACACCGCCGTGCGGGTGGTGTAGAAGATCGTATTCGAGGTGCCGTCGGTAATGCCGAGAATGTTTTTCTTGGTGTCCAGCACGAGCGGCGTGCTGGTGGCGTATGGCGGGTTAGTGCGGTTGATGATCCCGCCCATTGCGAGGTAGTTCGACACGTACCCGGTAACGCTGTAGATCCCCCAGCCGCTGTCGTTGTAGGCCCCGTTCGACTGGCTCGGGTCGATCGGATTGATAAAGATCTTCGGCGGGGACTGGTTGTAGGTGATGGCGTAGTACTGCCCGCTGGTGGCCGTGTTGTTGTCCACACCTCGTTTGAGGTTATCCTGCTCGACGTACGGCAGGATGTGAACCAACCACGAGCCGTCCTTGTACCCCTTCGGCTGGCCGAACTCGACGAACGATGGCGGCATGTGCCCGACGGCGTCGTTGTACCCGTGGGTGGCCAGCCCGATCTGCTTCATGTTGTTCATGCTCTGCATGCGAGCGGCGGCCTCACGCACTTTCTGCACCGCGGGCAGCAGAAGCCCGATCAAGATGGCGATGATGGCGATCACCACCAGCAGCTCGATGAGCGTGAACCCAGAACGACGCTTCATGTCGACTCCTACAGAGGGAATAAGACATGGCTATTCTGCACGTGAGAGTGCAGGCCACGCGAAAGTTTATTGAAGATCATGTGAAACCACCACCGCCCCAGCCTCCGCCGCACCATCCCGAACCGCACTCCCTATACCACCCCTACACACCCCCTACCAGAGAACTGTATGCAGCCGCAAAAGACGCCACTCCCCGGTATCAAGCACGTCGTCGCCGTGGCGAGCGGCAAAGGTGGCGTGGGGAAGTCCACCGTGGCGGCCAACCTTGCCCTTGCCCTGCACATGCATGGCCAGCGAGTGGGGCTGATGGATGCCGACATCTACGGCCCGAGCGTGCCAACGATGTTCGGCCTCGGTGTGGTCGATCAGACCCGGACCCCCCTGCCACTCGAAAAGTATGGCCTCAAACTGATGAGCATGGGCTTCGTGGTGGACGCCAATCAGCCGGTCATCTGGCGAGGGCCGAAGGTCGCTCAGGCGGTGGGTGCCCTGCTCTTCCAACCACCGTGGGGCGAACTCGATTTCCTCGTCATCGACCTTCCACCCGGCACTGGTGACGCCCAACTGACCCTCAGCCAGAGTGCCCCGCTCACGGGTGCCGTGGTCGTCACCCAACCGGCCGAAGTCAGCCTCATCGATGCCCGCAAAGGAGTGCGGATGTTCGAAGAGGTCAAGGTGCCGATCCTCGGAATCATCGAGAACATGAGCTACCTCACGATGCCAGATGGGAGCAAATTGCACCCGCTCGGCAAGGGAGGGGGTGCAAAACTAGCGACCGAAATCGGCGTGCCGTTCCTGGGTGAGATCCCGATCGACCCGGCAGTGAGCCAGTGCGGCGACGGCGGCGAACCGATCGTGCGGAAAATGCCCGATCACCCGGTATCGAAAGCTTACCTCCAGCTCGGGCAAACCGTGCTGAACGAGATGCTCAAGCGGCCGAGCGGAGGGGCGCTGCCGGAGGTGGAACTGTGAAGCCCACGCTCTTGTTTCTCTCGGCCGATGCACGCTGCACACAGGCGGTCGAGCAGTTTCGCCAGGTCTTCGGGCTGTTTGCCGGCAGCTACAACCCGGTGGCGAAGTCGCCCGATGCCGTCACGGACACCGAGGTGTCAGCGGCGGCCCGTGTTGTCGTTTGGGACGCGAGCTTGCAGACCCGCTTCCCGACCGCCGCGGTGTGGCCCGATGGCAACCCCGCCCCACAACTCGCGCAACTGCTCGCCGAACTGATGGGCGGGGGGAAAGCCTACCTGCCGCCACCGCCGGAACCGCCGCCCAAGCCGAAATCGCTTGGCACGGTGAAGGTCGGCCGTGAGACGGCCGGCCGCAAGGGCAAGGGCGTCACGGTGATCTGGGAGTTGACCAACCTCAACGACGACGGGCTGAAGGAACTCTGTACCAAGCTGAAGAACAAGTGCGGAAGCGGCGGGACAGTGAAAGATGGGAAGATCGAAATCCAGGGCGACCACCGCGACACGATCCAGGCCGAACTGGAGAAGATCGGCTACAAGGTGAAGCGATCGGGCGGGTGATGCACAGGCCGCGAGTGTCACCGAACGGAGGTTTCAGCCCCGCTCGGTGACACTCGCAATTGGCCCGATCAGCGCAGCCCCGCCGCTTCGGCCCGCAGGTTCTGGGTGGTTTGCAGCACTTTTTGCAACGTCTCTCGATCCGGAGTGCCGTTCACTTTCAGCCGTAGTCGGCCGTGAGCGTCGATCACCACCAGGTTCGGCTCGCCGTCAGTCAGGCCGAACTTCTCTTTCATCACGTTGGCGAAGTCGAGCCATACGGTGGTGTCGGCCGCGTCCTTCTTGAGTGCTCCGCGGATAATGCCCTGAATCGCACCCGGCACCTTCCCGCAACACGCCACCGGGATCACCGCCACTTCGGGGGACGCCCCCTTCACACCCTCCAGCGGAGCGACGGGGGCAACCTTGGCTTCTTTTGCACTCTTCCCCTCGGCCGACGGGTGGAACAGCACGTGCAGCTTGCTGCCCAGTTCACGGCTGGCGTCGATCCCCTTGCGGTCGCCGTAGACCAGGATCAGCACTTTTCCCTTGTGATCGGCCACGCTGTTCTTGACCTCGAACTGATCTTCGAGGGTCAGGTCGCTCACCTTCGGTGGATCGGCGGCGAACCCTGCAGCGGTGAGGAGCAGCAGTGTCGTCAGGGTGAGAACTCGGGTCATGCCATTCCGCGCCGGCGGCGCGCCTCGGAGGAAACCAACTTCGCCACGGCCACCGCCAGGAACACCGCGGTGAACCCGGCCACCACCGAAACACTCGGTAGCGAGCCGAAGAAATCCCGCCCTTGCCAAGTCACGCCATCCAGCCCCCGCATGGCCCAGGTGGTCGGCAGGCTAAGCGAGAGATCGCGTGCCCACCCTGGCAGCACGAACGCCGGCAGCCATAACCCGCCAAGCATGCTCACCCCCAGGATGATGAGGATGCACACACTCCGGGCGCGGGCCTCGGTACCACCGACAGCGGCAACAAGCAAGCCCGTGGCAGCGGCCAGAAGGCTGGCCGTCAGGGCCAGGAGCAGAAAGCCGAAGACACTCCCGGTGACCGTGACCCCGAACACGAAGTGCCCAAAGGCGAAGGTGGTGAGCACCATGAGGAAGGCAATGGCCGCAGTGGAGATCGCCTTGCTGAGGAGCACGCACCACAACGGCACCGGTGCGGCTCGCAACCGATTCCAGACACTGCGCTGGCGATCGCGGAGTAGCAGCAGCCCGCTTTCCATACCCCAGAAGAGCAGGTATTGCAGGGTCATGCCGTTGAAGCTGTGGGAGTAGGAGTTGAACCCGGCGTGCTCGGCCTGCTCCGTCGTCTGCACATCGAATGGCAACGTCAGAGCCGACTCGCCAACGACGGGGCCGAGCCGGTCTTTCGCCACCCTCCGCATCACCGCCTCGCTCACCAGGCCCTCGGCCCACTGGGCCTCGCTGGCACACAACGGATTGTGCAGGATGTGAACCTTCGGCTTGCTCCCCACGGTGCCGGGTTTCCAGGCGGCGAGTTGTTCGAACTCGGCGGGAAAGACAACCGCAACACCGGGTCGGCGATCGGCCAGCCGCTTCTCAATGTCGTCGCGGGGCACCACCTCCGCTTCGACTCGCGGGCCGGCGGCGAACTCGGCCGCGATGGCATGGGTCAACGGTCCATCCCCTTCGACGGAGACCAGCAGTGGGAGCTTGATCCCACCGGGCTTGTCGGCCGGGCGGGCGAAGATGAGGCCAAAGGTGCTGGCAAGCACGATCGGCACGAGAAACCCGAGTACCGCCGCCCGCTTATCCGCCAGGAACAGGCTCCAATCCTTGACGGCCAGGGCGAAGATCAGGCTGATTCGGCGG
>JALOQR010000030.1 GCA_025459365.1 Fimbriiglobus sp. | reverse complement strand
CCGGGCAAGTTGTTCTCGCGTCTGGTCGCCAGTAAACCGCTGATTCTTTTGCAACTGGTCGCCGCAGGGTTGGTGGTGGCGGGGTGCTTTCCGTTTCTCTCGCAGGCGGCCAGATGGGTGTTTGGCGTCTGGCTAACATCAGTGAGTGCAGCGACGGTGTGGGTGTACGTCCGTGCGGGAAGGCGTGTTGGCCGGGCGGGGCAGTGGTGGTGGATGTGGGTGCTACCGGCACTGGTCGCCCGGCTTGGGTGGATCGCTCTGGAGGGATTATGGACACGAGAGCTGACGTGGGTGCGATCGGCCCGAACGCCGGCCAGTTCGTCGCCCGCCCCCACCGGCTGAAGAGTATTGCAGGGTGGCGACGACAAACCGGCGGTGTTGTGCAATTGACGTTCGACGACGGACCATTCCCGATCATCACAAATCAGGTTCTCAGCCTGCTTGCCCGTTACCGCACTACTGGCACCTTCTTCGTCCTCGGTCAGCAAGTTCGACGTCATCCCGAGTGTGTCAAGCAAATTCTGTCGGCGCATCACACAGTTGGGAACCACACGCAGACGCACCCAAACTTCAACTGGGCCGCGTTCAACGCTCCATTCCGTGAATTACTCCGAAATCAAGCGGTGGTGACCGCCGCCACCGGCCACCGCCCAACGCTCACCCGCCCACCATTCGGCCGCGTCACGCCGGGTTTCTTGCTCGCGGCCTGGCGATTAGGGCTGAAGATAGCCGGATGGACGCTTGACAGCGGCGACTGGCGGTGCCGGAACGAGCGTGACGCCGACGTGTGTGCCTCAGAACTAGTGAGCGAGGTGCGGGCCGGCGACGTGGTATTGTTTCACGACACGAACCCCTACCTCCCGCGGATCCTCGCAAAAGTGCTACCTGAGTTGGATGATCGCGGCTGGCTGAAAAGGAATGGCCAGCCAACAAGTTGCTCTACAGCAAACCTCGCCAAAGTGACTGGCCGAGAGCCAAGCCGAACGGTGGACTGTGATGTCATTCCGGCCGTTTCAGGTTGAAGCAGACCAACGGACTCAGGTTTTGCGATTCGCCAGTCAGTTGCTTCTCGAAAAAAATCGGCCTACATCGCGAATCACCGCCATTTGCATGTTGTCTGCGGTCATCCGCAGTTGAAGAGAGTGTGTCTTCCAATGCGGCAAGGATCAAGTTGGAACGTCTTCCGTCACCTGGGCTTCGAGTACGTTCTGCCGGCGGACCTTACGAACCACGACTCGCAAAGGGCCGCGAGTTACCACCTCACCCCCACGGAGCGGCTCGGTGAATTGCCGGCTGACCCATTCACTGAGGTGTCGTGGCGCAGTATCCGCCTCCGCCACTGGCAGTTCGATTTCGGTCAACTGTTTCAGCCGATCGGGACTGATTCCACCACCAACCACCCACCCTCGCCCACTCCGAGAAATGTGGACCGGCAAGTGGTCGTACTCGTCGCCAATGTCGCCAACCAGCTCTTCGATGATGTCTTCGAGGGTAATCATCCCGACCACGACGCCATTGGCATTCCGCACCAGGGCGATGTGAACGTATCCGCGAATCATTTGTTCCAGGCAAGCGACGACGGGAGCGTCCAAGGGGAAACTAGGAATATCGCGGAGAATGGTACGCACGGTGCTACCGTCGCGTGCGGCCAGCCGCATGTGGGCGATGATGTCTTTAAAGTTGACGTACCCGATCACTTTTTGCGGATCTCCGGGCACTTCACTGACCGGAAAGCGCGTGTGCATGTCGAGGTGGGCGGCCACAAGGGCATCCGCCACGTGGGCATCGGCATGCAACAGGCTGATGGCGTCGGCCGGTAGCATAATCTCGCCCACCGGGCGAGTGGTCAGGCTGGTGGCTCCCACGATGATGCGTTCCTGACGGTCACCGATCAGGTGAGTGAACCGGGCCTGGGCAGCTGTTGCTTTCAACTCGAGCAGTTCGGCGGCTTCTCCCTTACCGCCGTCGTGAGCAAACCGTCGCTCCCCCCACGCCATCAAGCTGCTGACGCTTTTCTCCAGCAGCCACACGATCGGCCAAACCAGAGTGACAAAAAACTTCATTGCAGGCGACACTGCCAAACAGACCCACTCCTTGTTCCGCAGAGCGAACACTTTCGGCACCAGTTCGCCGAACAAAATGGTGAAGACTGTGAGCGGAGCTACGATGGCGGCAATAGCCAACACTTCGGCAATTCCCGCACTGAGCCCGGTCGCGTGTTCGATGGCAGGCGCGATCCGCTCCTCAGCCCCAGCCCCGCCGGTCGCTGCTGCGACTGCCCCGAAAAGAGTGATGCCGAGTTGGATACCGGCCAGGCTCCCCTCCACGTTTCGCTTCATATGGACGGCCGCGACCGCCCCTGGTTTGTTCTCTGCAGCGAGTTGTTCCAACCGGGCAAGGTGGACCGACGCCAGTGCCAGTTCATAGGCAGCGAACACACTGTTCACTACGATCATGACGATTATCACTGCCAGTTCCACACCCCACATGTCGATCCCCAAAACGGATACCCGCGCTGCCAGGGTACAGACTTCCCGTCATAATCCCCACGCGGTGTCAATGTTCTGCCATTCACATCGCGTGGGCTGAGATACGGATCAATTCGCCTGTCGGTGGGCGATCCGACATTCAGTTCCTGGATCGCGCTGCAGCCAATGCCACCCTACGTACGGTGCAGGGCAGGAGTAGTGTAGGGGCTATAATGTCTCGAAAATCGCATCAATTGCAGGGAAAAGTGTTCCGTGCCGACTACCGAATCCTGTCCGACCGCCGAGCAGTTTGCCGCCTTCTATGACGGCTCACTACCAACGGACACGCACTTGCGGATCGGTCGCCACCTCCGAAACTGCCTGGAGTGCCTTGAACGGTCATTGGCGGCTGGCCACTTTGCTCCTGCCCCACGTCAGTTCCCCGACCCAGTCGGCCCATTCGAATCGATCGGAACATCGGCCGTCGCGCCTCCACCGGCCGACTCACCCACCCTCGATACCATCGGGCCGTATCGGTTGCGCCGGCTGATTGGCCGTGGCGGCATGGGAGCGGTGTATGAGGCCGAACACGAGCGACTGGGTCGTGCGATGGCGGTGAAAGTACTGCCACGACTAGCGGCCGTCGATCCCGAGTACATCCTGCGATTCGAGCGGGAGGTGAAGGCGGCAGGCAAACTCGACCACCCGAACGTGGTGCGGGCCACCGACGCCGGAGAGAGTGGCGGGGTGCCTTACCTTGTTATGGAGTTGGTCGATGGGGTGGATGTCACCAAACTGCTTCGTACTCACGGTCCGTTGGCGGTAGCCGACGCATGCGAAATCGGTCGGCAAGCGGCCAGTGCTCTCGCCCACGCCCACGAGAAGGGAATGGTCCACCGCGATGTGAAGCCGAGCAACCTAATGGTCACCAGTGGCGGCGTGGTCAAACTGCTCGACCTTGGGCTAGTCGTGTTTGTATCGGTGGTCGGGCGGGCCGACGAGCGAATCACCGGGCCAACCGTGCTGGGCACCCAGGATTACATGGCCCCCGAGCAATGGCTGCAACCAGCCGATGTGACCGACCGAGCCGATGTCTATGGGCTGGGATGCCTACTCTTTCAACTCCTCGCGGGCCGACCGCCGTTTGATCAGGACAAGTATCCGGCTATGGCCGACCGCAAACACGCCCACGTCATAGTGCCACCACCGGACGTTCGGTCGGTACGTCCCGACTGCCCGACAGAAGTGGCCGAGGCGATCGCGGCGATGCTCGCGAAACAGCCAAACCAGCGGCCGAGTGCGGTCCTGGTAGGACGAGTCCTGGGCGTGTATGCCAGCGGGCCGCACCGCCTGCCCCGGTTGGTCGAGCAGGCCCGGCTAGGATCGGGAACGGAGTTCCGCGATGGCGGTCCGACGGCTGTTGCCAGTCCGGCCCAGGCGGCCGACGACGCCACCCGCCCTCGGCTCGACTCCAGTCCGCCTCATTCTCTTCCTCCTCCCCCGCCTGTACCGCCGGCTCCGTTTCAGTCTCATCTGCTGTTCGTCGTGGTGCTCGCCATCATCGGTGGGCTCCTGCTCGGTGGGCTGATCACGATCGCTACGGGGGGGCTGAGCCGATGACCGCCCGTGAACTCCTGGCCGAAGGGCGACTCTCCGACGCCATCACCGAACAACGCAAGATTATCAATCTCGCACCCTCCCCCACTGCTCGGCTGTTCCTGTTCGAACTGCACGTGCTGAGGGGGGAGTTGAAAGCGGCCCGCACACAATTGACTGCCATCATTTCCGACGATTCCGCCTGGCCCGCCACCCGCCGTCGGTTCGCCCGGTTGCTCCGTGCCATTCAACGGCAGTGCCACCTCCGCCGCCGGCCGGCGTTCCTGCTCCCCCCGCCTGCACATGCCACACGCCGGTGGAATGCTGCCAGGGCCGGGGAACTTGGCGATGCCGAACGTGGGGTGTACTGGGTGGATCGCGCCGATGCCGCCACACCCGAGGTACGGGGGTTCGTCGATGGTCGTGAATTCAGCGGACTTCGAGACGGCGACGAGCGATTCGCAAGTGTGTGGGAGGTGTTTGTCGGATCACGGTACTGCTGGGTTCCGTTCGAGCAGACGAGAGCGTTGGTGCTGCATCCGGAGGCCGGAGTGGTCGATATGGCCTACCGATCGGCCGAACTGCGAATGACCGATGGACGCACGCTCGACGTGACCCTGCCGCTGGTTTACCCCCAGTCGGCAGAATACGGCGACGAGTTCGCTCTCGGCGAGGCAGTCGATTGGAGCGGAGACGAAGGCCCGCCGATCGCATTTGGGGCGAAAGTGTACTTTGTCGGTGAGGAAGAGCTACCCCTGAAAGAAGTTCGGATGATCGAAATCCGCGGATCGCCAGGCAAACTTCAATAGGCTTGCACCGGGGGATGGGAAACGCTGAGGTGGCAACATTGCGATCTTGAGAATGACCTCCGCAGCAAGTGGATTCCTGTCGTTGGGGGCGAAGAACGGGCATTCCTGCTGAGTGCCCCCGCTCCGCTTCCTCTTGTGACCACCGCTCGCCGGTGGGTACACTCTCCCACTCCCCGCCGCGGCCGTTCCCGATGCTTGCTCGCCTCCTTACCCTGCCCGACCGCCTGATCGCGGTCATCTTCGCCCGCCCATGGGTTTGGCGGACCGGGGTGGCGGTAGTCCTGCTCGCAATTCTGGCCATCGTTCTCGCCCGGTACATCCACAAAATCGGCGAGCCAGACCGCCACGGGCACACCACGAAATCCGCTTTCCTTCGATGGCGACCGCAACTCGAAGATCTCGACCGCGGCGCCGACATTTACCAGAAGCACAACTACCCGAATCCGCCGATTATGGCGTTGGTGCTCAAGCCGTTCGCGGCCCTCCCGCCAGTCACAGGAGCAGTGACGTGGCTGCTACTTAAGGCGGCGCTGGCGGCGGTCATGTTCCTCTGGGCACTGGGTCTGGCGGTTGAGCCAGGGCGGTCGTTCCCGCCACTGGCAGCGTGCCTCATCGGGGCACTATCGTTGCACCCTATCCTCGGCGACCTGCAGCACGGCAACGTCAACATCTTCATCGCCTTCCTGGTGTTCGCCTGCCTGGAACTGTTCCGCCGCCGCTTCGATGTGACCGCCGGAGTTGTGCTCGCCCTGGCCATCGCCTGCAAGGTGACACCGGCGTTGTTCGTCGTGTACTTCGGCTGGAAAATGCTACTCGCCTGGTGGGCTGCAGTGCGGGCGAGGACGGGTTGGATGGGGGTGGTGTGGGAGAGCGGCGGGAAAGTTCTACTCGGGTGTGTGGTGGGCCTGGTGATCTGGCTCCTCGTGGTGCCGAGTCTGGCACTTGGGTTCGGGCGGAACGCGGAACTGCTGACGAACTGGTACGGCATGATGGTGAAACCGTTCGTGGAACAAGGGAAAGTGACCAGCGAACACCCGAACCAATCGATCCCCGGAGTAGTGTTTCGGCTACTCACTCACGAGCCATCCGACACGGTCTACGACGACGACGGCAAGCCGGTGCCGAGCGAATACCGCAATCTCACCGATATCGGTCCGACCGCGGCCAAGTGGGTGGTGCGGGCGTGCCAGGCGGCGTTCGTGCTGGGGTTGGTACTGCTCGCTTGGCAGCGAATCGACGGCCGGCGGCAGGGGGTGTGGTTCGCCGCCGAGTGCGGCTTCATCCTTCTCGGCATGCTGCTGTTTAGCGAGCGGACGTGGAAGCACCACGCCACCACGACGGCAATGCCGATGGCGGCGGCGGTCGGGTGCTGGCTGTACTCCCGCTCGCCGGCGGGGGTGCGGGCGTACCTGATCGGCACTCTGACGGCGGCCACCGCCCTGATGACTGTCCCGAGCCTGTTGCCCGAAGAGCCGCAAGACCTTTGCCTGACCTATGGCACCCACGCCGCCGCGTTCGTGCTACTCACAGTCGGTATGGGGGTGGTGATGTGGGTAGGCCGTATTGCCGAGCGGAAGGCGGCCACGTGAGCGAGAGTCACGCCCGACGTGCTGATGTTGGGCGCCAATCGGAGATGGATGTGTAATTCGGCCCGTTCGTGTCCCACTTCCGGCAAACCGATCAAGCACGCAGGCCGGGTGGTCGGGTCTCCGTAAAGCAACCGTATGTCCATTTCCTTCCGCCTCGACGCCACCGACGGCCAAGCCCGTGCTGGCACCCTCGTCACCCCGCACGGGGTCATCGAAACGCCCATCTTCATGCCCGTCGGCACCCAGGCGACAGTCAAAGGTCTGACACCCGAGATGGTCCGCGACTGCGGGGCACAGATCATCCTCGGCAACACCTACCACCTCACCCTGCGGCCGGGCGACGAACTGGTCCGAGACCTCGGCGGGCTGCACAAGTTCATGAATTGGAACGGCCCAATCCTCACCGACAGCGGTGGGTACCAGGTGTTCAGCCTCGCCGACCAGCGGAAGATTACCGACCACGGGGCGAAGTTCAAAAGCCACATCGACGGCTCGCCGCTGGAGCTGACGCCGGAAAAGGCGGTCGAGATCCAACAAAACCTCGGGTCGGATATCGCGATGGTGCTCGACGAGTGCCCGCCGGGCGACGGGGAGCCGGCGGTCATCCGCAACGCCGTGCGGCGGAGCATTCTGTGGGCCGAGCGGTGCAAACGGCACCACACGCGGCCAGACCAGGCCCAGTTCGCCATCGTACAAGGTGGGTTGGACCTGAGTCTGCGGGCCGAATGCGCGGCGGCACTAGTGCCGATGGACTTCCCAGGCTACGCCCTCGGCGGGTTCAGCGTCGGCGAGGCGCCGGACAAGATGCACGCTGCCCTGCCCCACTGCGCCGCGCTACTGCCGACCGACAAACCGCGTTACCTGATGGGCGTCGGCCGGCCTGAAGACTTGCTCATCGCCGTCGGCGCCGGCCTTGACATGTTCGACTGCGTGATGCCAACCCGCAGCGGGCGGAACGCGATGGCGTTCACCAACTCTGGCACCCTCCGACTTCGAAACGCCAAACACCGGCGAGATCCGGCCCCGTTGGCGTCCGATTGTGCGTGCTATTGCTGTGCGAACTACAGCCGGGCGTACCTACACCACCTGTTTGCCGCCGACGAAATGCTCGGGCCGACGCTCCTCAGCTTGCACAACATCGCTTTCTACCTGCAATTGATGCGGGAGGCGGGGGCAGCGATCCGGGCTGGTGGGTATGCCGAGTTCGCCAGGGGGAAATTGATGGGGTTTGGCATTCACGAGCCCCGACCGCCGGGCAGCGGGGATTGATGTGACCGTGAAGACCGCTCCCTCGCGGTCGCCAGTCACTCCTGAAGAGGTTGCCTTGCCGGCTTCACTCTACCGCTCTAAGATGCGCGTTCCGATTTTACAACCGAGATTGCTCCCGTGAAGTTTCTCCCTGTGTTCGCTCAGGACACCCCGCCGGCCGATCCTGCCGGCCAGACCGGTCAACCGGCTGGCCCGGGTCAGGCGGGGGCGGCCCCGGCAGGTCCGCTCGGCAACCTGATGAGCTTCGCTCCGATCATCCTGATCGGTCTGTTCTTCCTGGTGGTGCTCCTCCCGGCCCAGCGGCGGCAAAAGCGGGAGGCAGCCGATCGGCTCGCCAAGATGAAGCCGGGGGCCAAGGTGATCCTGAACAGCGGTATTGTCGGCAAAATTGTCACTGTGAAGGATGGAGAAGACGAGATCGTGATTAAGTCGGACGATACCAAACTGCGTGTGCTGAAGGCATCCGTGGCCAGCGTGACAGACGACTCGGCGACGACCAGCGAACCGGCAAAAAGCTGACCCGGACCACGACACCCGACCATGCACCGGGGGGCGGAAGCCCCCCGCTCGCCTTACGGAACGGATCTGCTATGCGTCGCAATTTCCTCCGCGGGCTAATTATCTGCCTGGTGCCCACCCTGGTGGCGACCGGCCTCCTCGCCTGGGCGGGGTATGAAGAGGCGTCCGCCCCGCAAAGGGCGGTCGCTCGGGAGCAGGCCCAGCAGCGGTTGTCGGCGGCTGTTGCCGCACTCGCCCCACTCAAGGCCGAAGAAGCTGGGGCCGGTAGCCGAGACAAGCTATCAGCCGAAAAGCAGGACCAACTCAAGCAAGCCGAGGCGGAAGAGCAGGCCGCTCGCGCGGCTTTGCGAACTGAAGGCTGGAAGCCACAGTTCCGCCGCGGTATCGACCTCGCCGGTGGCACAATCCTGATCTACGAGGTGAAAAGCGGCGACCTGCAGGAACCGGAGATCAAGGAACTGGCCGACAAGCTGAAGAAGCGGATCGACGAGAACGACCTGAAAAACGTGGTCGTTCGCCCGCTTGGCAAGAACCGCATCGAAATCATTTTGCCATTCGTCGGCGGTGCCGGCGGCAAAGAGCAGGCGAACGAGGAGTTCGTTGAGGAGGTGCGGCAGAAGGTGAAGCAGACCGGGGTACTCGAGTTCCGCATCCTGGCCAACCCGAACGACGATAAGGCGGGAGTCGAAAAGGCTGTCGAGTTGATCGACGATCCGGCCAGCCGCGAGGCGCTGGCCGACGCCGCCGCCAAAGGCACGCCCCCACCTGCTCCGACCGCCAGCTTCAACGTAAAGGCGGCCGGCGACACCGAACTGCCCGTCGAATACGCATGGGTGGAACTGGGCAAGGAGGAACGGGAGACGCTCGGCCTGAGCCAGGAGCCGACCAAAGCAAACCCCGACCGCCGGCTGTACGATCGACTCGCTGCCGCCCGCGGGAAGGTAGTGGTCATGCCTGCAGAGTCCGGCGGATACGTTCTCTACAGCCGCGAATTCTCCAAGCGAGAACCGTCCAAGGATGAACAAGGGAAGAAGGTCGAATACTTCATCCTCAGTCGTGTGGGCGAGGGAGACACCCTGCGTGTAGTCGGCGACCAGGCCAAGGTGCAAGCCACCTATCACTCCAGTTCCCGCGACAACCGCGGTCCGGCTGTTGGATTCACCTTCACCGCCGGCGGCAGCCGGTTCTACGACCTGACCAAGCGGAACCGCCAAACCGGGTTCAACCGCTTGATGGCCATCATCATGGATGGCAAGGTGGTGTCCGCCCCGCGGCTCAACGAACCGCTCAACGGGGCTGGGGAGATCAGCGGCAACTTCGACTACAAGAGTGCTAGCCGGCTGGTGACCATCATCAACTCGGGCAACCTGAACGCCGAACTCAAGCCCGACCCGGTGAGCGAGAACACCATCGGCCCGACCCTCGGCCAGACGACCATCCGCAACGGACTGATCGCGGTGGCGGCCTCGTTCGTCGCCGTGCTCCTGTTCATGCTCGTGTACTACCGGTTTGCCGGGTTTGTTGCGTGTGTCGCTTTGTTCGTGAACCTGCTGCTCACCGTCGGGTTCATGGTGCTCATGAACGCAGCCTTCACGCTCCCCGGACTGGCTGGCATCGTGCTCATGCTCGGCATGGCGGTGGACGCCAACGTGCTCATCTACGAGCGGCTCCGGGAGGAGCGGGAGAAGGGGGCGACGCTGGCGGCGGCCATCCGCAACGGCTACGACCGGGCACTGCCGACCATCATCGATACCCACCTGACGAGTATCTTCACCGCGATCGTGCTCTACGCCTTCGGGAACGACGCCCTGAAGGGGTTCAGCGTGTCGCTCACTGTCGGCCTGATCATCAGCCTGTTCACCTCGCTGTACATCACCCGGCTGATGTTCGACTTCTGGATGCACAAGAAGTGGCTGACCCAACTGAAGATGCTCAAGCTGTTCGCTCGTCCGAAATTCGACTTCATGAAGATCCGCTACCCGATGTTCGCACTGACAGCCTTCCTCACGGTAGCCGGGCTGGTGCTTTTCCTGGCCCGCGGCGAGCGGGTACTCAACGTTGACTTCACCCAGGGCACAGCCTACGGCGGACGGCTCGCCGAGGGGAAAGAGAAGAGCCTGGCCGAGTTGCACGAACTCTTCCACGATGGACATCAGTTGGAACGGCTCGGAGTGAAGTCGGTCGCCCGCAACACCCAGGCGGCGAATGCCATCATCTACGACGTCGAGTTCCAGAAGGCGATCGGCAACTCGCCCACGACGGTGCAGGTGTCGCTGGCCAGCGAGCCAGTCGGGGCGACGGAAGAATCAAAGAAAGAGAGCCTGATTACCCGCCTCTCGAAACTGCCGGACTACTCCATCGAGCAGGTCTATATTGGCGACGACAAGTTCGAGGGCGGCAAATCACGGTCGTTCACCGTCCGCACCACCGAGAAGGAGCGAGAGGTGGTGCAGGTCATCCTCGACCGCCTGCTACGGGATGGGAACGGCGAACCACTCATGGTGACCGCCGAAGCCAAGCCATTCACTGTTACCGGCCCGGTGGTTACGATTGGTTTCCAGCGAGCCGACGGGAAACCGTTCGACCCGGCGAAGAACGAAGGCGTATCACCGGCCTACTTCCGCGACTTTGTCGTGCGGGCACTCAAGACCGGCCCTCTGCCCCTACAAGCCGAAGCAGTCACCGTGAACGGGATCAACTCAACCGAAGCAACGGTGGCTTCTCTGGAAGGCCGCAGCCAGCGGTATTCCACTCTGGCCATCGATTTCTCGAAACTGACCGACGTGAAGACCCTGCTCGACGACCCAGCGCGGGCGACAGAGGGAACGGCCTTCATCACCGAGACGCTGACGAAAGCGGCCAACGCGTTCAAGAGCCGTCCGGTACCTGAGCGGCTGGAAACCTTCGATCCGTCGCTCGCCAAAGACACCCGCGGGAAGGCATTCATGGCCATCCTGCTGTCGTGGGTCGCCATTCTGATCTTCCTGTGGTTCCGTTTCGGTAGCTGGCAGTTCGGCCTGGCAGCGGTGATCTGCCTGATCCACGACCTGTGCTTCACACTCGGGGCAGTCGCTCTGTGCCACTACCTCCACGCCACCCCGGTCGGGCAGATCTTGGGCCTTTCCGACTTCAAGATCGACCTGGCGGCCGTGGCAGCTCTGCTGACCCTGGTTGGGTACTCGGTGAACGACACCATCGTCGTCTTCGACCGCATCCGCGAGGTGCGTGGCAAAAACCCGATTCTCACTCCACAAATGATCAACGACAGCGTGAACCAAACGCTCTCGCGGACCATCCTCGCCGCCCTCACGGTGTTCCTGGTAGTGGTGGTGCTCTACATCTGGGGCGGAGAGGGGGTTCACCTTTTCGCTTTCGTGATGGTGATGGGGGTGATTGTCGGGACTTATAGCAGCATCTACATCGCCAGCCCGCTCCTGCTGATCTTCGGCGAAGGCAAACCAAAGGTCGGCCTGCCCGGTAGTGGCACCACGGGTGGCGGTGGTGACGGCACGACGTCCGATCGACCCGCTGAGAACGCCCCGGTGTCCGCGATTGCTTCGTAACCAAGTTCGAGGCGAACTTCGCGAGGTGAGTCGGCCGGTGCATCCCATTGCACCGATCGACTCACCTCGCGTCGTTCATGATGATGAGACCCCCATGCTGATCTACCCCGCGATCGACCTCCGCGGCGGGCGGTGCGTCCGCCTCCGCCAGGGCGACTACAACCGCGAAACCATCTTCTCCGACGACCCCGTTGCTGTCGCCCACCAGTGGGTGAGCCAGGGGGCCGACCGATTGCACGTCGTGGATCTCGACGGTGCGAAGGCTGGCCACCCGGTCAACGCCGATGTCATCCGCGGCATCTGCGCGGCAGGCGTACCGGTGGAACTCGGCGGTGGCATCCGCACCGACGCCGACCTCATCGCAGTTTTTGGCTGGGGCGTACGCTGGGCGGTGCTCGGCACCAAGGCATTGCAAGACCCCGCCTGGGTTCGCCGGGTTGCAGAGCAGTATCCCGACCGCATCGTGCTCGGACTAGACGCCCGCGATGGGTTTGTCGCCACCGATGGTTGGTTGAACACCTCGTCTACCAAAGCGCTCGATCTGGTGAAACTGGTGGAGGGTTGCCCCCTCTTCGCGGTGGTGTACACCGACATCGCCACCGACGGCATGATGGGTGGGCCAAACTACCCCGCCCTGGCTGAACTGCGGGCAAACACCTCACTCCCGGTGATCGCCTCCGGGGGGATCAGTTCACTTGACCATGCCCGCCGGTTGGCTGACAATGGCACGTTCGGCTGTATCGTCGGCCGGGCACTGTACGACGGGCAGATCGCTCTGCCCGCTCTTTTGTCCCTGGCTCCGGATCGGGCGGACTCCCGGTCTCAACGGACGGCGACTCCTTCGACGCACACGACCTGAACCGCCACTCTCCCGTGCTCCGGTTCGTGCCGCGCTGACGCCACCGAGCCTCCCTCCTCCCTGCCGGTTCCGCCCTGGGGATCACGCCCCAGCCGGGCCGTATTTTCTCCCCCGCTCTGGGGGAAGGGAGGGCTGTATGGGTCATCACACGGTTGACGATGTCCGCGACATCGCACTCGTCGGGCATCGGGCGGCGGGCAAAACCAGCTTGGCCGATGCCCTGCTTTTCGAGGCCCACGCGGTTGACCGACTGGGAAAGGTGGACGACGGGACTAGCTTCGCCGACACCGACGACGACGAGAAGCGTCATCACTTCAGCATTGACACTCACGTTCTGCACGCGACTCACGCCGGCAAACATCTGCACATCCTCGACACCCCCGGTTCACCCGACTTTATCGGTGCGGCACTGGAAGGGCTGGCTGCGGTCGAAACAGCGGTGCTTGTCGTGTGTGCTGTTCACGGTGTGGAGGTGAACACCCGCCGCATGTTCCGCGAGGCTGGCAAGCACGAACTCAGCCGCGTATTCGTGGTCAACAAAGTCGATTCCGACCACGCAGACTACGCCCGCACCGTGGAGTCGATCCAGACCACCTTTGGAAACAAGTGTGTGCCGTTCAACGTGCCTGACGCCAACGGAGCCGCCTTTCGCAAGGTGATGTGTGTGCTTGACCCACCCGACGCTCAATCGGGCGGTTACCCTCTTCCGCCCGCCACAATGCGGACGCGACTGGTCGAAGCCGTCATCGAGGCCGATGAGTCGCTGATGGAGAAGTACCTCACGGAAGGAGACGTGTCGCCCGACGAACTGGAAGCGGCCATCCCGAAAGCATTGCAAGCCGGCACGCTGATCCCGATCTTCTGCACCAGCGCCACCAAGGGGATCGGGGTCAAGGAGTTGCTCGACGCCCTTAGTCGATATGGACAGAGTCCGGCTGACGCCCAACGAATGCTCAGCGGAATGGCCGTCGAGCCAAACGAAACGAACGAGTTCCTCGGGTTCGTGTTCAAGGTGATCAACGACCGGTACGTTGGGCACCTCAGTTTCATCCGCGTGCTGGCCGGAGTGCTGACACCAAACCACCAGATCATCGATGTGAACACCGGCAAGACGGTTCGCGTCGGTCAACTGTTAGAGGTGCAAGGCAAGCAGTACGTCCCCGTACCGGAGGCTGGGCCAGGCGACATTGTGGCCGTAGCGAAGGTGGAAGGTCTGCACATCGGGGACACCGTCGCCTTCCGTTCGGATGCCCCGAAGCGACCACAGCCCGAGTTGCCGCAGCCGATGTTCGGCGTAGCGATCGAGTCGAAGGTCCGCGGCGACGAGCAAAAGGTGGCCAGCGGGCTACACAAGATCGCCGAGGAAGACCCGACCGTGCGAATCGCCCACGACCCGCAAACGCACGAGTGGGTGATGTCTGGCGTGAGCCAGCTCCACCTCGATGTCGTGCAGGAGCGGTTGAAGCATCGATTTGATGTGGAGGTGAGCGTAAGGGAACCGAAGATTCCATACCGCGAGACGGTGCAGGCCGAGGCTGCCGCCGAACACAAGCACAAGAAGCAGACCGGAGGCCGCGGGCAGTTCGCCGAGGTGCATCTGCGGATCCATCCCCTGCCCCGCACCATTACCAACAAGGAACAACTGGAAGCCGAGTTCGCCCACCGCGGGCGGTTCGAGAAGATGCGAAAGGTCCACTACGATCCCGCGTTCAACTTCGCCTTCATCGACCATATCGTTGGCGGCACCATCCCGAACAACTTGATCCCGGCGGTGGAAAAAGGGTGCAAGGAGATGCTCGTCCGCGGAGTGCTGGCCGGTTGCCAGATTCAAGATGTGGCTGTGGAAATTTACTTCGGCAAGTTCCACGATGTGGACAGTAGCGAGGCGGCCTTCATGACCGCTGCTCGCCATGCCTTCCGCAAAGCGTTCCTGGCTGCCCGACCGACCTTGCTCGAACCGTTCGTGAAACTCGAAGTGACCGCCCCGAGTCGGTTCACGGGTGGGCTACTCGGCGACCTGGCCACCAGACGGGCGCACGTTGAGCATCAGGATACGCTTCCGGGTGACCTGAGCGTGCTGGTGGCGCGGGCACCGCTCGCGGAAATGGCCAAGTATGCCACTCAACTCGGTGGCATAACGCAAGGCCACGGGAGCTATGTGTTGGAATTCAGCCATTACGAACAGATGCCCGCGGCCTTGCAGCAGAAGGTAGTGGCGAAGGCGGCCGTGAGGCACGAGGAGGGTGAATCGAACGGTGGCTAGCTCGACCGTGGTCGGGTGGTTTCTGAGCAACGCACCTGGTGCGTGTGCCCCATCCCCTCCCGAGGAGCCAATCTCACAAGAAGTTGGGTGAATTGGAGCCCCCGGCAACTCGCGTCACCGGCTCCAATTCACCCAGCAGGTCACCAGCACCGGATGCTGAGCCCCCGACGACAGTGACGTCCGCCATCGGGGAATGGTCAGTCCGGGGGTAGCGCTTTATTCATCCTTGCCGGCGAGATCGCCGATGGCCTGAGCGGTGAGGCTGAGGCTCAGGGTCACATCTTTATCCTTGGTCTTCACGCCGAGGGTCTTGGTCAGGTCGTCGATCATGGTCTTGCCCTGGGGGAAGCGGTTGACGGCGAGCGGGAGGAACACCTTCGCAGTCTCGACCAACTTATCCAGGGTGCCGTTGAAATCCTCGGCCGCGTCGGCGTCTTTCATTCCCATGACGGCCGCCAGCTTGACTTCCTTGCCCATGTTCAGGGTGACCGACACCGTACTCATCTTCTCCAGCTGACCCTTCAACTTTTTCGGGTCGAGGCCGATGTTGCTAAGCGCCTCCAGGCTCTCCTCGGGAATGTCCTTCAGTTTGCCTTCGGTGACGGCGGCCAGGTACATGCTCGCCTTGTCGTCTTGCTTGAGAAGCAGAGCGGTCAGTTCCTTGCTCAGCTTCGCTTTCTCTTTCTTGTTGAACGACGCCAGTGCATCGATGGCGATCTTTTTCTCGGTCCCGACGAGAATGGTGGACTCATCGGCGACGGTCAGGTAGCCCGGCTTTCCGTTATCGCCGGTCATCTTCACCAGAGTCACATCTTTCCCATCGACTGACTCGGTCAGGAGTTCCATCTTGGCCTGAGAGTCGGCAGAGAAGGCCTTCGCCCCCTCGTACAGCTTCTTGGTGTCGAACTTACCCTTGATCACCCCGAGAACGTTCGTGTCTGCCTCTTTCGTCCAGATACCCATGGTGGCCCGTTCGATGTCCTTCAGCGGATCGAGGCCGAGGGTTTCGAGTACCTTCTTGATGTCCTCGCCCTGGAGAGCCTGCTTCAACTGCCCCATGGCGTACTTTTTCATGATGTCCGAGTCGAGCATCTGCTTGAAGTTCATGTGAACCACTTGCTCGGTGTCCTTCGGCAGCAGTGGTTCGACCTCGGCCGCGCGGGTGGTCGCGGCCACGGCGGTCGTCAGCACGAGGGCAAGCAGGGAGCGGGAAAAGCGACGCATGTCAGACGATCCTGGATTGGGGAACGTGACGCCCCGCCGGCCGGGCAGCGTACCCGCGGGCGGAAAGACATGGATGATATACCCCGCTCCGTGGGGCATGGTTTCAGCCTACCAAAAACGTGTCGGCACCGATTAACAATCGCACTGCCATCTCCATTCCAAGTCGTGTGTCGTAGATCAAGTCGGATTTCCGGCGTCAGGCCGGGAAGCACCTGAACTTTTGGCTTTTGAGCGTCAAACGGGTGTTCGGTGATCGCAGCACCCATTGCACCGCTGGCCACGGCTCGCCCCCCCCTCTCTGCCACACTGCCACCTGCCACACACATACCCCCCCTCGGCCACCTCCACCCTAAGTGTTGCGCACATCATGCTTTCACTCAATTCGGCCCCTCGGCGACTCGGTGACTCCCTACGGCCCTTGACACGGAAATGGATGTGTTACCATCTTAGCTATCTGGCTCGGAGCGGGGTGCGGGGAGGTCGGTGCCGTTCATGGCCTCTTTTTCCCCACCCGCCCTTCCGGTCGATTTGAGAACGCCCCCGCTCGCCCGTCCTTTCGCCCTCCTCGAGCAAAACACACACGGTGCGGTTGCGGTTGATTCCGCCAATCGCTGGCGGATACCTTAATCCTTCACGAGGGGGGTGCGGCGTGACGGCGGAGAACTGGTATCGCGGGGTGATCGGTGGAACCCGCCGCGGGCCGGCAGCGTGGATCGCCCGTGTTGCGCTATGGTGGGCACGCCTACCCTACGGCTTCGGGATGGGGGTGCGAAACTGGCGCTATGACCGCCATCCGAAGTTGATGACGCGGGTGCCGGTGCCGGTGGTGTGCGTCGGCAACCTGACGGTCGGCGGTACTGGGAAGACGGTGGTGGCTGAATACGTCGCCAGGGTCCTCCGCGAACTCGACCGTCAGGTTGTACTGGTCAGCCGCGGTTATGGCACCACCAATGGGCCGAGCGACGAGGCGATGGTGCTGGAAGAAAACCTGCCCGACGTGCCACATCTTCAAGGCGCCGACCGAGTCGCGGTGGCAAACGCTGCGGTGGAAGAACTGGAAGCGGACGTGATCGTCCTCGACGATGGTTTTCAGCACCGTCGCCTCCACCGCGACCTCGACGTGGTGCTGCTCGATGCCACACAGCCAGTGACGAGCGAGTACCTTCTCCCCCGCGGCACTCTTCGTGAACCGGTCACCGAGTTGCGGCGGGCCGGGTTCGTACTGTTCACCCGCTGTGATCAGACCGATCCAACCCGCCTCGACACCCAACGGTCCTGGCTGGCGAAACAGTTTCCCACACTGCCGACCGCGACGACCGTGCACAGCCCAATCGAATTGATTGGCCCGGATGGAACGGACGAGATCGGTACGGTGGGCGGAAAGAAAGTCGCCGTGTTCAGCGGGATCGGCCATCCGCCCGCCTTCATCCGCACAGTCGAGCAACTCGGGGCAACGATCGTAGCGACCCGGGAATACCCCGACCACCACCCGTACTCTCGCCACGACGTGGACGAACTCAACAGGTGGGCCACGGACCTGCCGTCAGAGGTCGGCCTGATCCTGACAACCCAAAAAGATTGGGTGAAACTGCGGGTCGGCGAGCTTGGCGGTCGGCCTCTCCGGGCCGTGCGGGTGGGGCTGCGTTTCCTTGACGGCGAGGAGTCGTTTCGGAATGCACTCCAATCGGTACTCGGAGTAGTTCCTGTGGAGGGGAGTGAATGAAACGGGTGGCGGTGTTCCTGCCGAACTGGATCGGGGATGTGGTGATGGCCACCCCTGCCGTCCGCGGGCTACACCGCCACTTCCCCGAGCGGGAACTGCTCGCGGTGGCCAAGCCCTATGTGAGCGACACCCTGGCCGGCAACCCGTGGTTTACCCGCACCGTAGCGTTCGACGCTCGCGGGAAGCGGGAACACCGACTGTGGGGCGTTGCAAAGCAACTGCGGGCGTTGAATGCCGACACGGCCGTGTTGTTTCCCAACTCGCTGCGGGCAGCGGTCGTGGCTCGACTGGGCGGGTGTCGCACGGTGGTCGGCTTCGGCCGGTACTTCCGCGATACTCTTCTGACCAAGCGGCTTTACCCGGCCCGCGACATCACGGGCAAGCCAAAGCCGACACCGGTCATCGACGACTACAACCGGATTGTTGGGTTGCTCGGCGTGGCGAATCCTGGCCACCAGATGGAATTGTTCACGACGAGGGCCGACGACGTGGCGGCCGAAGCGGCCTGGGGGCGGTTGAAACTGCACAGCTATCCGCAGGTGATCGGGCTGAACCCCGGCGGGGCGTTCGGGTCGTCCAAGCACTGGCCGACGGAGCATTTCGCGGCGCTCGCGCGGGCACTCGCCGAACGCGGGGCCGGGGTGGTGGTGCTCTGTGGCCCCAGTGAGCAGGCGACGGCCCGAGAAATCGTGACGAAGGCGGCAAGCCCGGCCGTGGTGAGCCTGGCGGACGAGCCACTCAGCATCGGGCTGACCAAGGCGACAGTGCGGCGGTTGGGGTTGCTCGTCACCACTGACAGCGGCCCACGACACTTCGCGGCGGCGTTCGGTGTCCCGGTCGTGACCCTTTTCGGGCCGACCCACATCGCCTGGACCGAGACCTACTTCGACCAGGCCATTCATGTGCAAAAACCCGTGCCATGCGGCCCATGCCAACTGCGAGTGTGCCCACTGGACCACCGCTGCATGACCACTCTCACCCCCCAGGATGTGCTCGCGGCGATGGCCCGCCTCGGACACCCGCGTCAGGAGAGACGCCATGCCGGATAACTCGACGCTCGCCGTTTGGAGCGTAGCGCTCGATCGGGGACTGGAGGCGAAAGAATTTCACCCCCGTTCGCTGCGACAGCCCGACAGCGATCCAGCGCCTTCGCCTGTTTTGCCGATGCGTGATCGCAAGTGGTCTGACACACCCCACTCGCAGGCTCGCACCGACGACGCAACACCCTCCCGCGGCAAGTTCGTTGCTCACCCGCGCTATCGGGCGTGGTTGGCCCGCTGTGGGGTGACCTCGGCCGAAACCGCCCTCGCGCTGAGCGGCGAAGTGGTGAGTGGGCACGCCGATCGGCACGTGGTGCGAGTGGAACTACGAGCGGGGTCCGCCGGCCGCACGGCGTACCTGAAGCGGGAACACGTGACCGGGTTGAAGTGGCGGGCGAAAAACTGGGCGGCTGGGTTCGGGTGGGTGAGCCGCTGCGAGCGAGAAGCGGCCACACTGGAATCGCTCGAAGCGAGCGGCTTGCCTGGCCCACAGTGGCTCGCCTACGGAGAGGACGACCGAGGCCGGGCGTTCGTGCTCGTGGATGGCCTCGCCAAGGCGGTAGACCTCCCGACCCTTCTTCGCGACGCCCCACCCACGGCCGATGCGGCAAGCGAGTTGTTCGAGCGAATCGGTACCAGCTTGGCGGAATTGCACGCGGCCGGGTTCGGCACCCCGGACCTCGCCGCCAAGCACCTGTTCATCGGCGATGACAACGCAGTGTCACTCATCGATTGGCCCTCCACGCCGAAACCAGGCACCGTGCGGCCACTCGAGGCTGTGCGGTGGCTAGGCACGTTGAACGCCAGCATCGACTCCGAACTCGCGACCACTCGCGACCGCCTGCGTGTGTTGTGGGCTTATCGACGTGCCTACCGGCGACTTGGTCAGCCCGTGCCAGCTCGGTTCGGAGAAGTCGCAAGGGCGATTGCCAATCGGCGAGGGCGAGCCAACCGCCATCCTGTGGATCCATCGCAACGGCTGGTGTGGCTCGCCGGTGAAAGGGTCGTCGCGATTCCCGAAGTTGCCTCGGACTGGCCGAAGCCCGCCGAGTGTCCGCCGTTCTACCCGCCCACCCCCACGAAGACTCCTCTCCACGGCCACCGCGAATGGGTGACGATGCCGAACGGCACCGAGGCCGTACTGGTGCGGTTCCAAACCACCGACCCATTTGGCCGGTTGATGTCGGTCGTGCGGGAGCGACCGTGGCGTAGCCCGGCCGCCATCGCCGCACGTGTCCTGTTCCATCTTCAACGCCACGCGATCCCTGCACCGCGGCTGCTCGCGTTCGGCCAGCGACTTACCTCGCGCACTGTCGCCGAGTCGTTCCTGTGCGCCGAGATGCCTCGGGGGGTGAGTTCGCTCAGCGCCTTCCTGAGCCGCCCAGAAACGACCCCCTCCGAACGGGCCGCCGTACTCCGTGAATGTGGGCGACTGTTGAGCGATTTGCACAAGGCCGGTCTGCGGCCGATCGACTCAGCCTCGCCGAACGACCCGCTGTTCGTGGTCGGAGTCGATCACGCGGTGTCGGTCGGTTCGCCATTCGCCGTGCGGTTGGTTCGGCGGATCACCCAGGCCGAACGGACCGCGGACCTCGCTCGATTCGTCAGCCCGCTCGATCCGGTGGCGAGCGGGTGGGTGAACAGCGGCTACCACGGGGCGCACGGATGACGGCTGTGTTGCGCTGTGCCCCCGACTGGCCACGATTCGCCGGCGACGACTGGCCGGCTCGCGTCATGAGCGTGACGGTGACCGACAAACTGCACGAGAAGCAGGGGCGGTCGATTGCCCGCTGGACACTCACCGATGCTTCTGGTGGCACGCTGGTTGTCTTCCTGAAACGGCATTTCGTGCTGCCGGCGGCGGACGCGTTGAAAGCGAAACTGTACCCACAGCGGGCGTGGTCGCCGGGGTTGTGTGAATGGGAACACCTGGCCTGGGCTGCCGCGGAGGGCTTCCCGGTGCCGCGAGCGGTGGCAGCGGCCGAGTTTCGCGGGCCGGGGCTGAAGTTGCAATCGATGCTGGCGGTCGAAGAACTGGCGGGTATGCTTCCCCTTCATGAAGCGGTTCCGCTCGCCTCGCAGAGCTTGAACGACGCGACGTTCGCCCTGTGGAAACGGAGCCTGTTCACCGAACTCGCCCGGCTGAGTCGTGAATTGCACCGCCGCCGAGTGTTCCACAAGGACCTCTATTTCTGCCACTTCTACATCCGTGAGGCGGACATCACACACCCGCCAGCAGACTTGCAGAACCGTGTGGTGATGATCGACCTTCATCGCCTCGCCCACCACCGCCTCGGCTGGCAGTGGTTCGTGGTCAAGGACATGGGCCAACTTCTGTACTCCTCGAATGTGCCCGGGGTCACCGACGCCGACCGTCATCAACTGTGGGATGACTACCGCCGCGGAGACTGGCACGGCGTCGCCCCGCCCGAGGGGTTGCGACGCTTTGCGTTCGCCAAAGCCCGCCGCTATCAGCGACACCACGACAAACACGCCCCCGCTCCATGAACATTGCCCTTTGCTATGAATCGGTGCTGCCCGCCCGCGGCGGTGCGGAGACGTACATCGGCGACCTCGCACGCCGCCTCGCCAGCGATGGCCACGAGATCCACCTGTATGCCTGCCGGTGGGATGCCACAGCACTTCCTACATCGACGGTGTTCCACCCGCTCGACGTGCCAAAAGGGGTACGGTTCCTGCGACCGTGGCGGTTTGGATCGGCCGTGGAAAAGGCCCTCGCGGCGAATCATCACGATGTGACCGTCGGGTTCGACAAGACGTGGGGGCAGGACGTTCTTTACCCCCAGGGCGGATTGCACGCGGCGAGCGCTGCTCACAACCGGCGCAAGTTCGCCAACCCTGGCTTACGATGGGCCGCCGCCGCCGCGAAATGGTTCGACCTGGCCGCGTGGTCGTTCGCCAGGCTCGAACGCAAACAATATCTGGGCCTGGTGAAGCCGACAGTG
>JALOQR010000261.1 GCA_025459365.1 Fimbriiglobus sp. | reverse complement strand
TGCGAAATGGCTGACCGATCCGAACAACCCGCTTCTGTGGCGGAGCATCGTCAACCGTGTGTGGCAGTATCACTTCGGCCGCGGGCTGGTGGACACGCCAAACGACTTTGGGCGCATGGGCGAGAAACCCACACACCCGGAGTTGCTCGACTGGCTGGCAGTCGAGTTCCGCGACGGGGGAGGGTCGCTGAAAAAGCTCCACAAGTTGATCGTCACTAGCGACGCCTACAAGCGGGCCAGCACACCCGACTCAGCGAACGAGAAAATGGATTCGGACAACCGCTACCTGTGGCGACAGAACCGGCGGAAGCTGGAAGCCGAGGCGGTGCGGGATTCCATCCTACTAGCGGCGGGCAAGCTCGACCTGACAATGGGTGGGCCGAGCTTCCGCGACTTCATCATTGAGCAGCCGGAGCACTCACCACACTACCAATACCACATGAGCGACCCCGAGGACACGAAGACGCACCGTCGGGCGGTGTACCGCTTCGTAGTGCGGTCGAAGCAAGAGCCATTCATGGCGGCGCTCGACTGCGCCGACCCGAGCCTGGCGGTGGACAAGCGCAACCAGACGCTCACGCCGCAACAAGCACTGGCACTACTCAACAACAAACTGACGCTTTCGATGGCGAAGCACTTCGCTGCACGAGTAGAGAAACTGGCGGCTGACGATGCTGGGCGGGTGAGGGAGGCGTTTCGGCTAGCGATTGGCCGCGAGCCGAGTGTCAAGGAGGCACAGTTGCTGGCGGAGCATGCGAAAGAGCACGGGCTGGCGAGCGCCTGCCGCGCGATCCTAAACCTGAACGAGTTCGCGTTCGTCGATTGAAGTCCCTGCGACACGCGGTGAAATGCGGTCCGCCCTACGAAATTAGCTCGTTTACCACGTGCCCGTGTACGTCCGTCAGCCGGCGGTCGATGCCGTTGTGCCGCACCGTCAGCCGCTCGTGGTCGATTCCGAGCAGGTGCAGGATGGTGGCATGCAGGTCGTACACCTCGGTGGGGTTATTGCGGTCGGCCGGCTTGTATCCCCACTGGTCTGATTCGCCGACCGTCACTCCGCCGTTCACTCCGCCGCCGCAGAGCCAGTTGGTGAAGCAGTAAGGGTTGTGGTCGCGGCCCTTACCACCCTGGCTACTCGGCATCCGCCCGAACTCGGTCGTCCAGAGCACGATGGTGTCTTCGAGCATCCCCAGCCGCTTCAAGTCTTGAATCAACGCTGCCGCCCCGCGAGCCATGCCGGTCGCCAGTGGGCCGTGGTCGCGTTTCACGTCTTCGTGGCTGTCCCAGTTTCGTCGTGGAAAGTTATTGTCGTTCCCGCTCCACACCTGCACAAAGCGCACTCCGCGTTGGAGCAGTCGGCGGGCCATCAGGCACTTGCGCCCGAAGTGCTCCGTCTCTTCCTCGGCGTTGATTTCCTTGTCGAAGCTGCACTTGCCGTGATCGAGGCCGTAGAGGTTGAGCGTTTCTTTGGTCTCTTTGCTGAGGTCGAGGGCGTCCGGGGCGGCGAGTTGCATTTTCGCGGCCAGTTCGTAGCTCCGGATGCGGGCATCGAGCCGTTCGTCGCCGCGGTCCTTCGCGTGCTCACGGTTCAGTACGGCGAGTAGTTCACCGGTCGCTTTCTCGGAACTCGGGGTGATGAACTTCGCCCGTTCGTCCGGAAACAAATCCTGGATCGGTGCCTTACTGCCGGGGAAGATGACGCTCCCCTGATGCTGGCCGGGAAGGAACGCCGCGTCCCAGTTCTTCGTGCCGTTCGATGGCAATCCACGGTGATCGGGGAGTACCACAAACGCCGGTAGGTTTTCGTTCAGCGTGCCGAGGCCGTAGCTCACCCATGCCCCAGCGCTCGGGAAGCCGGGGCGGTTGAATCCGGTGGTTTGCAGCAGCGTGCCCTGCGAGTGGACGCCCGTCTTGCCGACCATGTTGTGGACGAACGCGAGATGATCGACAACCTCTCCGAGCGGGGCGACCACCTGCGAAAGATGTTTCCCGCTCTGGCCATACTTCTTGAACTCCCACAGCGGTTTGAGCCATGGGCCGAGGCCATTTTGGAATGTTTCCACCTTTTCGCCGAAGTCGGCCGCCTCGCCGTGCCGCTTCACCAACTCGGGTTTGAAGTCGAACAGGTCGAGGTGGCTCGCACCGCCGGCCATGAAGAGTTGCACCACTCGCTTTGCTTTCGGTTTGTGGTGCAATCCGGCGTCGGCTCGTTTCGCGGGTGAATCAGCGAGGAGGGAATCTTGCCCAAATAGTGCGGCCAGGGCAATGCCGCCCAGCCCGCCACCGTAGTGCCACAGGAAATCACGGCGGTGCATCAGTGGGGCCAGTGGGATGGAATGAGACTCCAAAACTACCGCGCCGCTCGAGGTATCGCCAGGGGTTCACCCTGGCCATTGGCATCGAGCGGGCGTTCGGCCGCGATTAGCCAGCCGTAAGTCCGCCACCTGGGAAACAACCACGGACGTTTCAACTCTCCGAATGTGCCGATCGCTGTCACGTCCAGAATGTGGAAGTCGGCGGCGGTCAACAACTTCACCGCCTCGGCTTTGGAGAAGTGGTGGAGGGTGAGCGGGGCACCACCGTAGGCCTGCGGCATGGTCAAATCCCCACTCATCCACCCTCGAAAGCCCAGCTGTCCGAAGTGCCGGTTATGTACGTGTAGCACGAACCGCCCACCGAGCCGAAGTAGTCCGAACACCTTCTTCACTACGGCTTGGCGGTTAGGCTCACCGATGATCATGCCGAGCGTACTGAACAGGCAGGCGGCGTAGTCAAAAGTGGGTAGCGATTTGGGCAGTTCGACAATGTTGGCATTCAGAAATGTGGGCGAAACCGTGCCGCCGTCATTCCCGCTGGGGTTCGCCCAGACCGCTCGTGCGACGCCCAGCATCTCCTCACTCAGATCGACACCCACGTACTCAAACCCGTCGGGCGACAGCGATTTGGCCAACCGCCCGGTGCCGCAGCCCAGATCGAGTACCCGCCCCGGCTGTGGGAACCACCGCCGGCAGTACGTCACGTCGAACGCAGCGAGTGGCGACGAGGCCATCATCGCGTCGTACCCGGCCACCATCTCCACGCTCTGCATATAGTCGTGCAACCCGCGGTCGACGCCCGCAGGCAGTTTCCAGTCTGGTATCATGTTGGTGTTCTACGCCTGGTCGGGGGAGTGGTCATGCGCCGACGCGGATACACCCTCATCGAGTTGCTGGTGGTCATCGCCATCGTCGTTGTACTGGCGGGGCTTACCCTCCCTGCGGTGCAGAAGGTGCGACAGATAGGCCAGAGGGTGGAGCAGTCGCACTGGCACGAGTCCCGCAAGCTCTACGGGACATGTGAGAAACGGTCGGCTCCCATCAAGATGCTGTTCATCGGTAACAGCTACACCAGCACGAACGACTTGCCCGGCACTCTGCAAGCACTGGTATCGACAAGCGGCAACACGAAGCCCGAGTTGATCGTCGACGAGGTCACCATCGGCGGGGCGAACCTGCAAGGGCACCTCGCCGGCACGGTGGCGGTGCCGAAGATCCGGAGCGACCATTGGGATTTCGTGGTGCTGCAAGAGCAAAGCCAGACGCCCCTGGAGCCGTTCGGTCGGCACACCAAGTTCTACCCGGCGGTGAAGGGCTTTGTGCCGGTCGTCCGCGGCAACGACTCCATCCCGCTGCTGTACATGACGTGGCAACGGCCCGACACGCCCTTTCCGGCGAGCGACTGGATTGATTCGTACCTGTTGATCGCGAAGCAGACGAAGGCGGAGGTGGCCCCTTGTGGGATTGCCTTCGAGCGAGCGAAACAGACCATCCCTGGTTGGAACCCATACGCCGATCCTGGCGGGCATCCTACCCTGGCGGGAACGTACTTGGCGGCCTGCACCTTTTTCGCAGTGGTTTACGACCGCGATCCGACCGGCCTGCCGCATAGCGTGACGACGAAGAAGGGAGTCACGATTAGCGTGACTCCGGCCGAGGCCGCGACGTTGCAAAAGTGTGCGTTCGACGCGGTGAAGGAATCCAAAAGGAGGCTGAAACCGTGAGCGAGTACGCGGTTCACATCAAGGAGGTGAGCTACGCCTTTGAGGACTTCCGCTACCGCACGCCGATCAAGTTCGGCGGGGTGGCCCTCGATCGAGTCACGCTACTGAATGTCGGCATGGTGGTGGAGACGACGGGCGGGAAGGTGAGCGGCGGGTTCGGGTCGATGCCTCTCGGCAACGTGTGGGCGTGGCCGAGCAAGGTGATGAAGTACGACGAGACGCTGGTTGTCATGAAAGCGTTCGCAGACATGCTAAGCGGGGTTTACCGCACCGCGACCAACTCACAAGCTCGCGGACATCCGATCCAAATCTCGACGCGCGTGGAACGCATTTTGGCGGAAGCTGTGCATGTGAGCCGCGTCAAACCACTCAATCCGGAGCCGATTCCCACCCTTGCGGCGCTGGTGGTGAACAGTGCCTTCGACGCCGCCCTGCACGACGCCTACGGCAAAGCCTTCGGCCTGAACTGCTACCACACCTACGGCCCGCCGTTCTTCGACGACGACCTCGGCGATTACCTCGGGGCCGAGTTCAAGGGCGAGAAACTTCATCACCACATCCGCCGCGAGCCTCAGCCGTCGCTGCCGCTGTACCACCTCGTCGGGGCGATCGACCCGCTCACCCCGGCGGAGGTGACTCAACCCGTCGGCGACGGTCTTCCCGAACACCTCGGGGAGTGGATCACTCGCGACGGACTCACCCACCTGAAGATCAAACTGAACGGCGACGATGCCGGGTGGGACGTCGCCCGGGTGCTCGGCGTCGATCACGTTGCCACAGCCACTCTGCCACACTGCCACACTGCCACTGATACCCCCCCTGTCTCCGCCGACCGGCAGCTCCACTACTCCCTCGATTTCAATGAACGCTGCCAGAACGTCGAGTACCTGCTCGAGGTGCTGCACCGGGTCAAGGAGCAGTCGCCGGCCGCGTTCGCCCGCATTCAGTATGTCGAACAGCCGACCGCACGAGATTTGAAGGCGAACCCGTCCAACCGTATGCACAAGGCGGCCGAGTTGGTGCCCGTCGTCATCGACGAATCTCTGCTCGATTTGGACACGCTTTTGCTAGCCCGCGAGCAGGGCTATTCCGGGGTGGCGTTCAAGGCGTGCAAGGGCCAGACGCAATCGCTGCTACTGGCGGTTGCGGCCCAGAAGTTCGGGCTATTCCGCTGTGTGCAAGACCTCACCTGCCCGGGGGCGAGCCTCATCCACTCCGCCGGGCTAGCGGCCCACATCCCCGGCGTGGCGGCCATCGAGGCGAACTCCCGTCAATACTGCCCGGCGGCGAACGAAGAATGGGAAAGCCGGTTCCCCGGTGTGTTCACCATTCGGAATGGCCGAGTCAACACCGGCTTGCTCACCGGGCCGGGGCTGGGGGCGGTGACATAAACCAACCGGCGGCGGAGGCCGCCCGGCTCGCCGATTCGGAGACGCCATGTCGGACCCCGCCGCCCCACCACCGGACACCGCGGCAGCATCGCCGTCGGGCGGGAACGCCGTCCGCCGTGCCTGGAAATCGGTCGTCGGCTGGTTCCGCGGCTCGAACCTCGACACCGAGAAGGAACTGGCCGAGGTGCGGGCGAAGACGCCCGCCCCTGTGCTCTGGCTCTTCGGCAAAACCCAGTCTGGCAAGACCTCCCTGATCCGCTACCTCACCGGCTCGACCGACGCCGAGATCGGCAGCGGGTTTCGCCCCTGCACCCGGTTCAGCCGCGTCTACCCATTCCCGACGGAAGACGCCCCGGTATTCACTTTCCTCGACACCCGCGGGGTGGACGAGCCGGGGTACGACCCGGCCGAAGACCTGAAACTGTTCGACAGCCAGGCCCACGTCATGCTGGTGACGTGCCGGATCCGCGACTTCGCCACTGGGAACATGAGGGAGGCGGTGAAGGCCATCCGCCACGCCAACCCTCGCCGCCCGGTGGTGCTAGTACTCACCTGCCTGCACGAAGCCTATCCGCAGACTCAACACCCGCAGCCATACCCATACGAGCAACTGGTCGCCACCCCCGTAGCCAACTTCACTCTGCCGGGCGAACCGCCGCCGCCGACGGACGTCGTATGGCAGCTCATCGCCACCCAAAGCGAGCACTACGCCGGGTTGGTCGACCGCGTCATTCCGATCGACCTGACCATCCCCGAGGAAGGGTACGAAGACCCCAATTATGGCGGCGAGGTACTGAAGCGGGCGGTTCTGGACCTGCTCCCGGAGGCCTACCGCGAGACGTTGAAGCGGTACGCCGAGGCGGCCGACCAGTTTACCCGCCTGCACGAGAAGCGGACCGCGCCAATCCTGGTGGGGTACAGCACGCTCGCCGGCACCGCCGGCGCACTGCCCATCCCGTTCGTCGACCTGCTGGTGATCGGCGGCATCCAGGCGAAGATGATC
>JALOQR010000260.1 GCA_025459365.1 Fimbriiglobus sp. | reverse complement strand
GTGAACGAAGTCGGTGTCGAGCGTCTGCTCGGCGATCTCGTCGAAGTACGGATGCCCCACGTAGTGCGTCCGCACGCCACGGTCGGCGTACCACTGATCCTCGAAGGGCATGGCGGTGAGCACAGCTTGGAAGTGCTTCCTCACCCGCTTTACCCGCCACCCGGCCCACGCCCAAAGTTGGGGGGGCACGAAGTAGTACACCGGCACGCCGTAGCGATGAGCACGCTGGGCGAGGTGCCAGTGGAAGCCAGGGTAGTCGATGAGCACGAGCGCGTCGGGCCGGTGGGTGCGGAAGTAAGACTCGGCCTTCGCCCCGAGGTGGAAAAAGGTGGGGAGGTGTTGCAGCACCCGGCCGAACCACATGACGGCCAGGTCGGTGAGCGGGTAGAGAAGGCGAACGCCAGCGGCGGCCATGCGATCGCCGCCGAACCCGATGAGTTCGACATCGGGGAGTCGGCGGGCCAGTTCGCTGGCCAGGTTCGCCCCGTGGAGGTCGCCGCTCGGCTCACCGGCGCTCAGGAAGATACGCATCCGTGCTGACCCCGCCTCCAGCGAGCGGCCCGCGTGAGCGGGTGGCTGTGATCAATACCAGGGGGCAGACTCCGCCCCCCGCTCGCCTACACCGCCGCTGGCACGCCGGCTGGCTTCTTCGCGCCGGGCAGGTCGGTCGGTTCGGCCACCTTGCGGTAGCCGAGTGCCCGGAGCACTTCCAGCACTTCGCTCCAGGTGGGGAACGGGCGGCGATTGTCTCGCTTGTAGCGGTCCATCGCCTTCATGAAGTCGGTTTCGTCGTCCGAGTAATCCCGTTCGCAAGTGGTCGGGTCGATCAGCCGCCGGCGCTCGCTGTTCTTGCGGGCTTCGGCGGCGTTTTTCGCTCGGCGGTCGGTGGCCACCGGGATGTTCCGCTTCCGCCGGTCGTTGGGGAAGGGCATCGGGGTGGTGTCAGTGGTGGCGGCGGAGGGTTTGCTCATGATACGACACGTCCGTGACTACCGGGGGGGGAACCGGCAGGGCGGGAAGTCGGGGATGTACCGGGCGGTCCGGAGTGGGGGGATGAACGGGTGCCGGTAACCTACCCGCTGAAGGGGGGCTGTCAACTATAATTCGCCCACCTCGCGGAACCGTTAAGGTCGGGGCGCGAAAAGTCATCCCAGTCGGAAAAATCCGAAGAAAAACTGCATCCGGATCGCTTCCACGCCGACACCGACCAGACTGGTGGTGCTGGCGTTCCTGCCCGCACTCAACCCCCCCTCGACATGCCCCAATGCCCCTCGCCGAAGTCAACCTGATCCGCCTGTTCAGCTTTTACCTCACCCTGATGATGTGCATCAGCCTGTGGCGGCGGTGGCGGATGTACGCCGATGCCGTGCGGCTGGGCTGGAGCACTTTCACCCGACGCAAACGACTCCTCGGGCGGGTCGGCACCCAGGTGCAATTGCTCTTCACCCGGAGTGTGGTCGTGCCGCTGGCAGTGGTCGCCATCCTCACGGTCGTACAGTGGATCTGCTCGTATGGCATCTGGCCCCAGGCCACCGTTCCGCTCGGTGAGGTCGGCGACAACTGGTGGAAGTTGCTCCTCGTGACCGCCGCGGCCGTGCCGATGCTCGGGGTGGACGTCTACTTCCTGGCGAAGGTGGGCAAGTTCGACCGCCACAGCACGGAGGAATACCTCGATTACGCCGAGCGCTGGCTGGGGTGGCGCGGGCGGGTGGTGCGGGCAGCGACGGCGGGGGTCGTCAACCCGACGAAGATCGTCGATGCCGAGGTACGGAAGGGGCTGGAGTATCTCGGCCAGTCGGCGGCGTGGGCGATGTGGTGGACGAGCGTGCAGAGCGTGCTGCGGGTGAGCTTCGGCCTGATCGTGTGGCTGCTGTGGGCGACGCACCGGGCCAGTTTCTAGCACCGGGCGAGCGAGGCGAACCGGGCGGGGGCGGCGGCCCGCCCGTAGACAATCCCGGCACTTCTTGCGACACTGCCTATCCTGCCGGCCTTGCCCTTCCCCGAGGTGGTGTGATGCGTTCTCTCCCCGCACTGCTGCTCCCGCTCGCGCTCGTCGCCGCTCTCGTCGCCCAGGATCAACCGCCGACCGCCCCTCCGCCGGCCACGAAGTTCGTTCTCGCTGGTCACACCGACCCCGTCTATAGTGTCGCCTTCTCCGCCGACGGACAGCGGATTGCCACCGCCAGCTTCGACCGCAGCGTGAAACTGTGGGACGCCGCCACCGGCAAGGAACTCCGCACGTTCGCCGGCAAAGCGGGGCACCAGAACCTCGTGACGGCCGTGGCCTTCTCGCCGGACGGCTCGACGGTCGCGTCGGTCGGCACCGATAACTTCGCCCGCCTGTGGGACGTGCCGACCGGCAAGCCGCAGGCCGAAGCCGACCTGACCGCCGGTGGGACGAAGGTCGCGACATCGCCAGACGGCAAGCTGTATGCGGTGGGCGCGGCCGACGGAAGCGTGAAGGTGTTCACCACCACCGGTCACAAGCCAACCGCGACGCTCACGCCAGCGAACACAGGGCCGGTACTCGGGCTGGGATTCAACCAGAACGGCCAAACACTCTACACCCTCGCGGCCGACAAGGTGCTGCGGTACTGGAACGCCGCCGACGGTAAGCCGCTCGGAGCAGTCGGGGCGACGACGGGGACCGTGAGCGGGTTCGCGGTGAACACTGCCACCGGCCAGCCGGTACTCGCAACCGCCGAAGGCGTGCTGGCCACCTTCCCGGCGGCGGCCCCCCCGCCACCGAAGGCGTTCCCACCGCTCGGCGAGGCGGCCACCGCGTTCGCCCTGTCGGCCGACGGCGTGCTCAGCGTCGTCGCCACGGCCGACAAAAAGTTGAAGGCGTTCCGCACCACCGAGGCGACGCCGGTGTTCGACATCGCCCTTCCCGCTGCCGCCAGCAAGGTGGCGGTGAACGCCAACGGCACCCAGATCGCGGCAGTGGCGGGGAGCCAACTGCATCTGGTCGGGGCGGACGGCAAGCCGCGGGCGGTGCTACCGGTCGGCCCGTTGCTCGATGTCGCATTCGTGCCGAACCAACCTCAGTTCGTGACGTTCAGCACCTCCGGGACGGCCCGCACCTGGACCGTGCCCGCCGCTCCGCTGGCCCTCAAACCGGCGGCACACCCGGACGCGGTTCGCGGTGTCGCTCTTAGCGCCGACGGCAAAAAGCTGTTGACCGCCGGGGCGGATAAGGTCGTTCGCCTCTGGAATGCCGGCGCGGTCGAGCGGGAGTTCAAGGACCACACGGCGGCGGTGGTGGCGGTGGGCATCGCGGCCGACAGCGTGGTGTCGGCCGACGCCGACGGTGGAGTGCTGTTCTGGAATCCGGCTGACGGCAAGCCGATCGGCAAACTCGCCGGGCCGAAGAAGCCGGTCACGGCGCTCGCCGTGCTGCCGGGCACGAAGACGGTGGCGGTGGGCTACGCCGATGAGGTGAAGTTGTTCGCCGCCCCGACGACCGCCGAGAAGGACGCCAAGAGTTTTCCGCATCCGAAACCGGTGCTCGGGCTGGCATTCCACCCGGACGGGAAGAAGGTGCTTTCCTACTGTGCCGACGGTAAAGCCCGCGTGCTGAACCTCGACACCGGGAAGGAAGACGGGAGCTTCGACCTGACCGCAAAGGACAAACTCGCGGCCGTGGCGGTGACTGCCGACCGGACGAAGCTCGCCGAAGTGGGTGGCGGGAGCCTGAGCGTGCGGGCGGTGGCCGACGGTAAGCCGGCGTTCACGGTGCCGGCCGCCGAGGCAACGGCGGTGGCGTGGAGCGCAGACGGCAAGTTGGTGGCGGTGGCGGGGAAGGGGGCGGTGAAGGTGTACGACGCCGCGACCGGAACCGAACTGCAAACGGTCGCGGAGCCAACCGCGGCGGTGAAGGCTCTGGCGTTCCTGCCGGACAACCGCACGCTGCTGTTCGGTGGTGATGACAAGGCGTTGTCACCGGCCGAGGTGTGGGTGACGGGGGTGCGGCCGACGGCCGCCGCAACGGTGGGCGTGTTGGCGAGCAACCCCAGCACCGCCCTTCTCGGCATACCGGACAAGTCCGTCCGGCTATTCGAGACATCGCCCGCCCCGGCCGCCAAAGAAGTGAAGGCGTTCCCTGGTCTGCCGACCGACGCGAAGCACGTCGCCATCTCCAAAGACGCGCAGGTCGTCGCGGCGGTGAGTGGCAAGGCGTTGAAGGCCTGGCAGGTGGGCGACGGCAAGGAACTGAGCCTCGCGGCACTGCCGGCGGACGGCACGCGGATCGCTTTCAACGCCGACCGTTCCAAGCTGGCGGTGGCCCTGGTGAACAACTCGGCCGTGGTGATCGGCGTGGCGACCGGCCGTGTCGAGCAGGTCGTCACGCATGGCGGGCCGGTGGTCGGGCTGGCGTTCCACCCGTCGCAGCCGGTACTCTACACCGCGAGCGCCGACAAGACGATACAAGCAACGCCACTGCTGTCGCCCAAGATCGTCGCCGACTCCGCCCGCTTCGGGACCGCGCTCGCGGTGATGGTGAACGGGGCGAGCGTGGTTTCCGCGGGCAACGGCAAGGGCGTGGCGTTCAGTCACTTCACCAGTGGAGCCGTCGAGCGCACCATCAGCGACCTGACCGGCGTCACGGCTGTGGCCATCAACAAGGCGAACACGCAACTCGCCGCGTACACCGCCGCGAACCAGACGATCACGCTGTACACCCTCGCCGATGGGGCGGCGGTGGGGAGTTGGAAGGCGGCGGCCGCGGTCGCCGAGATCGCCTTTCACCCCACGCTCCCAGCCCTGGTGGGCGTGCTGGCCGACAACCGCGTGGTGTCGTGGGGCACGGCGTTCGAGGCTGGCCAGCCGCTCCCGCCGGAGTTCGGCAAGGCGGGTCTGGACCTGCCGCACCCGGCGGCGGTGAAGGGGTTCGCCCTCACCGCCGACAGCGTGGTGTCGGCAGGCGACGACAAGAAGCTGCGGGCGTGGAAGTTCGCCACCGACGCCCCCGGCCGCAACCTTCAACACCCGACCGCCCTGAACGCCGTCGCCTTCGACAAGACCGGCACGCGGCTGGCCACTGGCGGGCAGGATGGCATCCTTCGCATCTGGGATCTGAGCAAGAAGGAGAACCCGGCCCCGAAGGCGATCAGTGCCCACGCCCCGCCGGCACCGGCCCAACCGCGGGCCATCTATGCCGTGCTCTGGACGCCCGACACCCAGCAGGTGGTGACTGCCTCCGACGACCGCTCGGTGAAGATCTGGGATGCGACTGCCGGCACGCTGGTGCGGGAGATCAAGCCGGGCAGCGACAAGCCGCCGCCACCAGACGAGGTGAAGAAACTCGCCCCGACGGTGGCCAGCGCGGCCCAGGTGCCGTCGCTGAACTTGCCCCCACACCCCGGCCACACCGATCAGGTGTACTCACTCGCCATCACCCCGGACGGCAAGCTGCTGGCGAGCGGATCGGCCGACAAAACCGTGAAGCTGTGGAACATGGCGACGGGCGAACTGGTGCGGGCGTTCGTGACTCCGGGGCTGAAGCCCGATGGCACCGCCCACCCCGGTTTCGTGCAGAGTGTGCGCTTCACTCCGGACGGCACGAAACTCGTGAGCGTTGGCACCGCCCCGCGGAACAAGGGCTACCTGGCGGTATGGAACGTGGCCGATGGCAAGCCGCTCGCCGCGCACGAACTGCCCATTGGGCCGATCTATGCGGTGGATGTGGCCGCCGACGGTACGGCCGTGCTCGCCTGCGGGCCGAAGGTGACTCGCGGACCGACCGACTCCGAAGCGGTGGTGCTGCCGCTGAAGTAAGCCTGTGTCCCCGGTTCCAGGAGTTCGCCCATGCTCCACTCTCCGCTCGGTCGTACCGGCCTTTCCGTGTCCAAGCTCTCGCTCGGCGGGGCACAGTTCGGCCAGCAGTACGGCCCGGTGCCCACGGCGCAGGCGAGCGCCCTCGTCCACGCGGCCATCGACGCCGGCGTGAACCTCATCGACACCTCCGCCTTCTACGGCCGCGGCACCTCGGAAACGATTCTCGGCGAGGTGCTTGCCGGCGGCTGGCGGGAGAAGGTGGCCATTTGCACCAAGGCCGGGCGGCTCGACCGTGCCGAGTTCGACTTCACCCCGGCTGGCATGCGGAGGTGCGTGGAGGGGTCGCTGAAGCGGCTCCGCACCGATCGCGTCGAAATCCTGCTCGCCCACGACATCGAGTTCGCCGACGACTTCGAGCGGGTGTTCACCGACACCGCCGACGTGCTGCACCGGCTGAAGGCAGAAGGGAAAGCCCGGTTCATCGGTATGTCGTGCTACCCGCTCGGCCTACTGCGGCAGGCCATCGAGCGGTGCAACCTCGATGTCGTCATCTCGTAGCTCCCGACGGCCGAGAAACACGGTGTCGGGGTGCTGAACGCCAGCCCACTCGGCATGGGGCTACTCACGAACCAGGGGCCGCAGCCGTGGCACCCCGGTGGCGACAATATCAAAGCGGCGTGCCAAGCGGCGGCCGAGTTGTGCCGCCATCGCGGAGCCGATATCAGTTTTCTGGGGATGCAGTTCTGCCTCGCGGAGCGTCGGATTCCGAGCACGATCAGCGGTGCAGCAACCCCAGACGAACTGCGGACGAACCTGCGGGCGATGGCCGAACCGCCCGACGCCGAACTGCTCCGCGATGTGGAAACGGCCCTCGCCCTGGTGCGAGACCAGACATGGCCGTGCGGGAACTGGCGGGAGTGAACAGCGGGCGGAACGGCCC
>JALOQR010000259.1 GCA_025459365.1 Fimbriiglobus sp. | reverse complement strand
AAGACTCGTGCAAGTCGTCCGTGCCCCCGTCGGCCGCCCACCCGCACGCCAAGCCGGCCGGGGGATGGGGCAAACCGTGAGCCATGTTCAGAACGATGGCGAACGGTCGGGGGGAGCGTGCCCTGTCCCTGTCCGGGTCGGGGTCCGTGGCCAAATAGAGCCAAAGGCTGACTGGCGCAACACTTAGGCTGTCGGCGGCCGAGGGGGGGTATGTGTGTGGCAGGTGGCAGTGTGGCAGAGAGGGGGGGCTAAGCCAAGCCCGGCGGTGTGCCCGACCATGTTAAGATTGGGCATCACCTCCAGACTCTGGATTCGGACTTCAACAAAGCGGCCTGAAATCTGAGTCGAATTCACACTGCACCCCACACGGCGCAGTTGCCGCGTTGCCCCCCTCTCGGCGTTAATTGCCACCCTCACCCCCGAACCAACGGGCGGCTTTGGTTCGGTTGTACAGCGACAAGCCTACCTGCGGAGCAGGGAAAGCCAGTAGAACGGGCTCAGGCTGACGTAGTTTCCGGGGTACTGGTAAGTGCCCGGCAGGGTCGGGTGCTGGTAGGTCGGCTGGAAGGTGGGGTCGGTGGCGACCGCGCCGATCGGGTCGGTGCTGCGGTCACCGCGGACGGTCACGCCCACCGCCCCCGTGTAACCCCCCGCCCGCACCGCCTCTAGCGTGACCGAGTACTCGCCCGGCCGGAACAACACCCCCGGCCCGCTCACCGTCCGCCCGGCCGGGGCGAACAGGTCGGTCAGCACGTTCCCGAGATGGTCACGAATCACCAGCCGCACGCCGGTGCCGGCCGGGGCGGTCGGGTCGGCAGTGGCGCTCAGTAGGAAGTGCATCGTCTGCGGCTGGGCGACGTACAGGGACTCGGTCACCGTCTGCGTCCCTGCGACGATCTGCCCGCTGGCGAACGTCTGCACGCTCGTCGTCTGGGTGCTGAAGTCGGCGGTCATCTCGTAGCTGCCGGTGGTGTCGGCCGACAGCATCCCCCCGCCCACCTTCACGAAGTACGTCGCCCCGGCGGTTAGCCCGCCGACTTGCACGGTGATCAGACCGGAGTCGTTCGCCAGGACGGTCGCGCCCAGCAACACGCCGCTCGCGTTGTACACCGCCACCGGCGGGGCGGTCGGCTGGCCGGCGAGCGTCCGCAGGTTCACCGTCAGCACGCGGGTGCCGGTGCCGGCAGGAGCGGTTACGCGATAGAAGTCGACGTCCGAGGTGGTGGTCAGACCGGCCTGCACCACGTACCGGCTGGCGGGCAGGGCGGTGCTCACGCTCGTCGGGGTGAGCGGGGTGGCGTTGCCGCGGGTGTTGTTCACGTTTCCGTCGGCGTTCACCAGCACCGGCCGCGGCCCGCCGATCAGGGCGTTGAGGTCTTGCTGGCCGAAGTCGTCATCACCGGGGTCGCGAAACGAGATGCCGAGGGCGTACCGGCCGACGTCGAAGGGGGTACCGTCGGCCTTCTCCACCCGCACGAAGTACCGCCGTGGGCCGTTGTCGTCGTTCGCGTCGAACGTGACGCTCGCTTCCCCGCCGGTGAACCCGTCCGGGTTCATGGTGGCGTTGCCCACCTCCACCTCCTGCCCGTTCTCCACGAAATAGACGACCAGCCGGGCGTTTACGAGGCTCAGCCCGGCCGACTGGATCTTGACGGTAGTGTTGTGGTCGTCGTCGTCGTGCCCGTGGCCGGGGGTGAGGAAACTGTACACGTCACGGTCGGTCGCCGTCGTCAGGTCGGCGAAGCTGAGCAGCACCGTCTCGGGCAAGCCGGCCGGGGCGCCGCCCATGTTGAACGCGCGGGCTGTGGTGTTGTTGTTCCCGCCACGTTCGAACAGGTCGGCCGGGCGGGCCCCGTACAGCGCCCGAATCGCCGCCACGTCCGACAAGTGTAGGCCGGTGCGGGGGCCGCTGAACTGGGTGAACATGACCGAGTTCGGGTTGGTGCTGTTCCCGATGCCGAGCGAGTGGCCGGCTTCGTGCAGCATAACCGAGTAGAGGTCGTACGGGCTGCCGTCGAACCGGAAGTTGGTGTTCAGGATGACGTCGCCAGCGCGGGTGCCAGCCAGCCCCGGGTCGGCCGGCGTGCCGACGGCCAGCACCGACGTGCCCAGTTTCGACCCGGTGAGGCGGATGTCGCCGAACCGCTCGTCCCCCTGCCACCGCCCGGCGGCACCGATTGCCGCCCCGGTGTCACCCACCACGGCGATGTTCAGGTTGGCCGCCCTCACCCACGTCTGGTACGCCCGCAGCACCTCCCGCTGCCACTCGTCCTGCGACCGCACCTGGTTGAGCGAGTCGAACAGGTTCGACCCGACTCCGCTCACGCTCGTGCCGTCCGGGGCGAAGCTGAGCGTCAGGTTGGTGTCCTGCCAGGGAATACCGAAGGTGGCCGGCACCGAGCGGTCTTCGAGCGGTTCGACGGAGAGGGTGGATCGCATGACAGTCTTCCGGACATGGGACGTGGGCGTCCACCGTTGAGAGCAAGAACGGATGCCGCCGTCCGCCAGACCATCCGATGGTAGGTGATGATAGGCCGGAGGTGCGAACCGTTCACAGTGCCTCGGTGCGGGGTTTGTGGCCCCGCCTTCCGCCCGTGCCCCGGCCGTCCGGAATTTCGACAGGGTTTACGGCTTGCTCAGAGGGGTGTTCAACTTCTTCGCCGCGAGGACCACGGACTGGAACCGAGCGTCCTTCCGCAGTGAGGCGAGGTCGGGATCGGAATCGACGTGCTCCAGCCCGCCGTGGTCGTGCAGGGCAGCGGCGAGTAGCTTCACGGCCTCGTCGGCGTCCTTCGGGTGGCTGGCACTGGTCAGGGCGAAGATGCCGGCCACCTGGTAGCGGAACAGCGGGGGCGGGTTCCGTTTCAGCACCTCGGCGGCATCGGCGTGGGCGAGGTCCCGCTTCCCGAGCCGGGCGAGGTACACCCCGCGGCCGGCCCGGGCCGGGATAAAGTCGGGCTCGTCCGCAATCAGACCATCCAGCACCGCGATCCCGTCAGCCACCCGGCCCAGGTGGTCGGCGAGCGCCCCGCCCTTGTTCTGGCGTGCGTCGCGGCTCCGGGGGTTCAGCTTCAGCGCGGCCTCGAAGTCGGCGATCGCCCCCGTCGCATCCCCGGCGTTCAGCTTCGCCATCCCGCGGGCCACCCAACTGGTCTCGTCGCCCGGGTCGGAGGATAGCCCGAACTTGCGGTCGGCTGCTGCCCCGGACACGTCCTTCAGCCGCGCCTTCGCCTCGGCCCGCAGGAAGTAGGTGCGGGTGTGTTCCGGCCACAGTTCGAGAGCGCGGTCGAAGTCTGCGACCGCCTCCGTCCACTCCGCCCGCCGCAGGCGAGCCAGCCCGCGGTTGACCAGCAGATGCGGGGCGTCGGGGTCGACCGCCAGTGCCGCGTCGAAGTCGGCGACCGCCCGCTCGTACCGCGTCAAGTTCAGGTACGCCCCACCGCGGCGGGCGAGCAGGTCGGCGTTCGGCCGGCCGTGCAGGGCGAGGGCCGTGGTGAAGCAGGCGGCGGCCTCGGCGAACTCGCCCACCGCCGCGTGGCACTCGCCCTTCACCACCCAGTGCCCGGGCGCCAGGTCGGCGGGCGGGCGGGCGTCGAGCAGGGCAATCGCCCGCCGCGGCTGATACCGGCCGACGACGAGTGCGGACAGGTCGCCGTCGTCCGAGGTCGCGACCGTCTCGGACAGCATCTCGCGGAACCGCTCGGCCCTCTTTTTCCCCTCCGCCGTCTGGTCGGTCTGCTCCATCAGGTCGATCCACCCGCCCGCCCGCCGTCGGCGGTCGGGGGTGTTGCGGCCAGCCTCGGCGTTGGCGAGCAGCAGGTGAAGCTCGGCCACGTCGGCGGCGAGCGGACCGGTCGGGGTCAGTTTCACCTCCGGCGTGCCTTCGCCCCCCGGCAGGCCGTACCGGGTGAGCGTCCGCTTGGCCCGCTCCACCGCGGCGGCGGTTTGCCACTCCCCGCCGGGCACGACGAGCGTCAGGCGGTGGTCGGCCATTTCGTCGCGGAATTGCCGCTCGGCGACGGCGCGGGCGGCGGCGTCCCGCTGGAGCGTGACCGACACCAGCACCGCCGCCAGTGCTGCCACGACCACCGCGGACATCGCACCGACGAACGCGGCTGATTTCACCCACCGGTTGCGGCGGGAGAATTTCGCGAACCGCTCCCACACCGACGGCTCCGGGGTGTGCCGCAGTGGGCGGTTGTCCAGGTGTTCCCGCAGGTCGTCGCGCAGTTGGTGGACGGAGGCGTACCGTTTTTCCGGGAGAGGGTGCAGGCAGCGGGCGAGTATGGCGTCCTCGGCGGGGGTGACGGTCGGGTTCAGGATGCGGGCCGGGGGGAACGGCCGCGACCGCTCGGCCCGCAGCCCAGTCAGCCGGTCGGCCATGCTCGACCCGGGCGGCACGGCGGTCAGGTGGCCGGTGAGCAGTTCGTACAGCATCAGCCCGAGGGAGTAGATGTCGCTGCGTGGGTCGCTCCCGCCGTCGCCGGTGCGGAGGGCGTCCAGTTGCTCTGGAGCCATGTACATGGGAGTGCCGCCGGCCGACTCCACCGGCCGGCCGCTCGTTGTGGCCAGGTTGAAGTCGAGGAGCATCGGCCGGCCGTCGTCGGCGATCAGCACGTTCGCCGGCTTCAGGTCGCGGTGAACGATGCCGCGGTCGTGGGCGTGGGCCAGCCCGTCGGCCAGTTCCGCCCCCACCCACAGCACGGCCGCGGTGTGCGACATGCCGCGGTACCGGTCGAGCGGGGACGGGGCAGGCAGGGGGGGCATCGGGTGCGGGCGGTCGGTCGCGATCGTATCGTCCCGCCGCTGCTTCACCGTGCTGAAGAAGGACTCCCCGGATGCCGGCCGGTCGGACCGGTGCCGCAGCGAGCCGAGCAGGTCGGCCAGGGTGGCGGCGCCGAAGTACGGCATGCACACCGCCTGCAACCGCCCCACCCGGTGGGCCGAATGGATGGGCACGATGTTCGTGTGTTGCAGCCGGGCGAGGGTCTGCGACTCCTCCGCCAGTTCGCACGACAGCTTCAGCACCACCGGCCGGCCGGCCAGGTCCGGCTGCTCGGCCAGGTACACGCGGGCGAATGCCCCGCGGCCCAACTCCTTCACCAGCTTGAAACCGGCGAACGACCGGCCGGGGGCAGGGTATTCGGCCTCCCCGGGATCGGTCAACTCGGCGGTGTGCCCGAACGGTCGCCCGCGGCGAATCAGGCTGCCCGCGTCCACCACGTCGGTCGGGGGGTGGGCGGTCGGCGGCAGGACGATCATCGGGTCGGTCCGCGGCACGTTTTCGTCCGCCCACCCGTTCACTGCCACCCCGTATCGGCGGGCGTACTCGTCGGCGGTCGGGCGCTCCCCGGCTTGCGTTCGCAGGCGGTACTCCTCGAACGCCACCTGCCCGAGGTATTGGGGGCTGGCGAACAGGGCGGGGAAGGCGGCGCGGTAGTCGTCCAGGAACCGTGGCACCCCGCCCGCCCAGGCGAACTCCAAGTCGGACCGGAGTAGCTCGCACAGGATGTGCAGGTGGAGGGGGTGGTCGGCCGGCGGGGCATGGTCGCGGACGGCGTCCGGCCCGCGGCGGGTGCTCTCCTCGAAGGCGGCGACGGCCGCCTCCACCTTCAGCCAGTCGGCGGACACCGGGTTGACGTCAGGCGGGGTCATCGAGCAAGCCCTGGAGCTGGTCTCGGAACTGTTGGAGCACCCGCTCGACCGACCGCTTGGAGCGGCCGGTGCGGGCGGCGATTTCGCCCACCTCGTGCCCATCGATGCGGAGGCGGACCATCTCACGGGACGACTCCGGCAGGATGGCGATGGCGTCGTCGATGACCAGCCGCAGGGCGGTCAACTCGACCCCGTCCGGGGTGACAGCGATGGCCGCCCCGGGGGTGGCGTCGCCCATGTGGACCGTCTGCCGCACGTCCCGCTTGGCCGCCGTGTGGTGGGCGGCGGCGTTGCGGATCTTGTTCAGAGCAATCACCAGGAACAGCTTCCACAGGTCGTCCCCGCGGGGCACTTCGTACTGGTCCGTGTTCACCCGGCGGAAGAAGGTGCGGAACACCGACTGGACGATGTCGTCCGGGTCCATGCGGGAGGAGAGAGCGGCCGAACTCTGGCGGGCGGTGAGCGCCCGCAGGTGTCCGGCGTACCGCTGGTACAGGGCGGTGGCGGCCGATTGGTGCCCGTCCTTGAGCTTCTGTAGCAGGGAGTGGTCGGTCATCTGGGCCAGTTCGTCCGACGGGGCGGTCATGGTGGTGGCACACGGGAGAGCAAGATGGCGGTGAAAGGTCCGCCAATTCTGTATTCTTGCCACTGAACCGCCCGTTTCACCACAAAACTGGGCGGGGTATCGGGAAGCCTTCCTGATTCCCCGACACCCCGGAGTCGAACCGCACGCGAGTTACCGGACCACCTCAAATGGGCGGTGACGGTGTCGTTCCCGGCGTCGGTGTTGACGGTGATGTTCTCCAGGATGTTCACCCCGCTCAGGGTGACGGTGTCGTTCCCGTCGCCGGTCTGGATGTCGGCGTTCGCCGCCGAGAAGTTGGCCATGCTCACCACGTCCACCCCGAGGTCGGTGTTCAGGGTGAACCCGCGGCCGACGCTCACCCCGCTCAGGGAGACGCGGTCGTTCCCCAGGGCGGTCTCGATGGCGAAGTCTTCACCCACGCTCAGACCAGTCGCGGAGATGACGTCGGCACCGTCTTTGGTGCTGATGGTCAGGCTCTTCAGCAGGGTGGCGGTGTTCAGCGTCACCCGGCCGACGCCGTCTTCCAGTTGGAAGTTCATGTCCCCGCCGGAGGTCAGGTTGGTGCCGGTCACTGTGTCGTCGCCCTGCCCGCCGATCACCGCGACGAGAGTGCCGGTCACGTCCCCGTTCAGGTTGATGCGGTCGTTCCCGTCGCCCAGTTCGATCACCTGGTCGCCGCCCGTCACCAACCGGGCGATGGCGACGACGTCGTTCCCGCCGTTCATCTTGATTTCGGCCTGTTGCAGGTTGGCGGCGGCGAACCGCACCGAAGCGACCCCGTTCACCAGGGTGCCGTTCCGCCCGGCGACGGTGACCGCGGTGGACGTCTGGCTTACGCGAATGTCGTTGGCGAAGTCGTCGCCTTCGATCTTCAGTTGCCCGCCGATCAGGGTGGCGGTGACGTTCCCGCTCGGGTTCTCGCGGGCTTCGAGAGTTTGCAGGTTCAGGCCGCCGAACGTGGTGCGAGTGCGCATGACAGGGGTCCGTGTAAGTGGTGCGGGTGTCGTGTCGTCCGGGGGGCGTCTGCCCCCGCACTGAGGACAGCAAGCCGCCCCCGCCCCGTCCGCCACGGTGTGCGAAAAAACTTCGCGTGCTGGTATCGCCAGAGGTGATTCTCTCGATCCCGACCGCTGCCGATGGCGGTCCTACCGCTGCCGAGTCGCGGTTGCGGCGGGAGACACCGCTCATTCAGGTAGGAGGTACGAGTCGTCCAGATCCGGGTACTGGCGGTGCTGGAAACCGTGGACGTGGTGATCGCCCCGATGCCGGACAACATCCGGGCGAAGATGGATGGACCGAACGGGAGCAACGACGCCAACACCCGCACCGCGTTTGTGAAGCTCATCCAGCGGGCGAGGCTGCAACCCTGGCCGCGGCTGTTCCA
>JALOQR010000258.1 GCA_025459365.1 Fimbriiglobus sp. | reverse complement strand
ATGTCTTTTTATTTATTATGAATTTAGCTCATATTGCCACTATGTGAAAACCTACGCAAGAGATTGCTCTATTTTGGGCAGATGGTGGAGGAACGTATACTCCACCGGGACACTGGAATCAAATCGCCAGCGATGCCGCTTCGTCAGAACAAAGCAGCCTCTTATCCAATGCTCGAATGTTTGCGTTGCTCAACATTGCCTTGGCTGACGCCGGCATCGCCTCGTGGGATGCCAAGTACGCTTATGGGGTATGGCGTCCGATTGAAGCCATTCGAAAAGCTGATTCAGAACATACTCGATACCGCCCTGAGACACGCCAATTCCGAGGTGATCGGCGGCCACGTCTTCGAGGGTGTGGGCCTCGTCGAAGATCACGGCATGGTAGTCGGGTAGCACCCCGCCGCCCTGTCGCCGCACTGCCAGGTCGGCGAAGAAGAGGGCGTGGTTGACGATCAGCAAATTGCCGGCGAACGTCGCCTTGCGGGCCTTGTAGTAGAAGCAATCGGCGTGCGTCGGGCACTGCCGGCCCATGCAGTTGCCGCCGTCGCTCTCCACCGCATCCCACACCATCGGCAGCGGTTGAAACGGCAGGTCAGACTTGCTCCCCTCGTCCGTCTTGCGGCTCCACTTGCCGATCTCGATCAACTGCGTGACGGCCGCCGGGTCGGTGAACAGCGTGCCCATCTTCTGCTGAGCGAGCCGCAATCGACGGCGGCTGAGGTAATTGCCGCGGCCCTTCACCAGCACCGGGCGGAAGTCGTCCGGCATCACCGACTGGAGGAACGGGATATCCTTGTGAATGAGCTGTTCTTGCAAACTGATGGTGTGGGTGGCGACCACGATGCGGAGGTCTTTGTTCTTCGCAATCGCTTGGATCGCAGGCACGAGGTAGGCGAAACTCTTGCCGACGCCGGTGCCGGCCTCGACGAGCAGTTTCTTCTTGGCGGCGAGCGCGTCGGCCACCGCCTCGGCCATCTCGACCTGTTGCGAGCGGGGTTCGTAGTGATCGAACGCTTGAGCGATCAGCCCGCCGGCATCAAGGACATCGTGAATCGTAGACATGCCGAGAATTGTGACGGCAGTTGCAGAAAAGCGGAAGGGGGGTTGGTCGGAACAAGTGAGCGGGCTGGTGCTCCCACACTAGCCCGCTCACTTGTGCCGCTGCTCACTTACCCTCCGTACCTCCAAGTTTCTTGAAGTATTCGGCGACGCTCTCCTTGGCGTCTCGTGGCAGGCGTTGCAGATCGGCAGCGCCGGGGGCATCCTGAGCGGCACGCTGCAGTTGCTCGCCCAGTTCCTTGTCCGTCTTCTTGGTGAAGCCCTTGCCCTTGGTCAGGCCGCCATACTGCGTCTCACCACGGAGGTCGAGCAGCGACCGCTTCCGCACCTCCTCGAACCCGGTGTCGGCCTCGGGGTTCCATTCCCGTTCGCCCAGCCCAACGCCGCCCTCGTTCTTCATGCTCTTGCTGGCCTTGGGGTCTTTGTTGCCGGATTTGCAATTCCCCTCGCACTCAGCGCACGCCTTCTTGCGCTCGCCCTTGAGTTGTTGGAGCCGCATCTCCGCTTCGCGGAGGTCTTCGGCCTTCTCGTCCACCTTGCCCTTCATCCCCTGCACGGCCTTGCGGGCCTTATCGAGTGCCTTGGCCGCCTCCTCCTGGTTGTTCATGTCGAAGGCGTCGCTCGCCCGCTGGAGTTGCTGGCCGAGTTCTTCAAGCTCTTCCCGACCAGCCTCCTGTTCTTGTTCGAGTTTTTCCAGTTCGCGGTCAAGTTCGGCGGCGTCTTCGAGGCGGTTCTCCTTCTGGGCTTTCTCTTTCTGCTTCTGGAGTTCTTTCTTCTTCTCTTCCCGCTCACGGTCGAGCCGCTTCAGTTCATCCTCGATCTTGTCGAGCTGCTTGCTCAACTTCTCCACGTCTTCGTCCGAGAGCATCTTGTCCTCGGCCTTTTTCTTCAGTCCTTCCAACTCTTCCTCGGCCTTTTCGAGGTTGCCCTTGGCAAGTGCGTCGTTCAACTGCTCGGCTCCGCCGTCGGCGAATTCGTCATTGTTGTTGAGCTTGTCGAGTTTGTTCAGCTTCGCGGCCAGTTGACGAAGGTCTCGCTCCTTCTCCTTGGCGTACTTCTCCATCTTCTCTTCGAGTTTGGTGAGTTCGGCAACCTTCTCGCGGGCCTTTTCAGGGGGGATGTCGTCGTAGCGTTCCTTGTCGAACTTGCCGGTCATGTCCTTGATTTCCTTCTCCAACTCGGCCAACTTCTCATCACGGTTCTTGCGGTCGGCGGCCTCGGCGATCTTCTTTTCCAGGTCTGTGGCGGCCTTCTTGGCGACCTCGGGGGTCGGCTTGGTTGCATTTCCTTCGGTGCCGGCCACCGTGGTGCCGTCTCCCCCGAAGGCGAGCGGGCTGGGGTTCCACCACAGTATCACGGCGGCCATCGCCAGAGCGAACAGCGGGGTGAGAACTGCCGTCCACCGCGGCTTGACCGGGAACCGCTCGCCGACGGCCAGCTTTTTCGCCTTGGCCTCGGCGTCCGCGGAGACGGCTCTCCCGGCCGGGGTTTCCAGAAGGTCTGGAGTCAGGGCAAGCGCAGTGGTCACCCGCTCGCGGAGGTCGAACCGGCTGTCCACTTCGAGGGCGGCTTGCTGGCGGGTGGGCGCTTTTCGGATCGTCTGCCACAGTGCCATGCTTAACCCGACGGCGGTCAGGCCGGCGAGCACGGTCCAGCGGAGCCAAACCGGGGGCGATTCGAGCAACAGCGGCTGTACGAAGAACCACGCCAGGGCGATACCGGTGGTGACGCCCAGCCAGAGTGACAGATTGTTGAGCAAAGATTGCCCGACCAACCGCCGAAGGGCGATGCCGACCGACCGATCCACGAACGACAGTTGGGCTGGCATGGGAAGGCATCCCTGGGGGTTGCAAGTATTCTACCTCCCGTTCGACCGCGACGGGAGGGGGAGTGTAACTTGGCGAGCCAGTGGCGGTGGCCGGGGGGGGTATGTGTGTGGCAGGTGGCAGTGTGGCAGAGGGGGGGGCCATAGCCGTGGCCGGCGCTTTTCCCCGGACGCCACGGCCTCACTCGCATCTCCATCGATACGTCAGTTGTGCCCCTTCACTCCTCCCACCGACAATTGACGGGGTGCTAACGTCCCCCGCTCGCCAGCAACTTCGCCACCAAATCTTCTGGTTTTGCAGGCTGTTTCCCGTCGGCGTTCACAATGGTAACGCCGCTGGTGCCGCAGAGTTTCACGAAGGCGTCCAGCCCGCCGTACTTCAGCGCCCCCGGCAGCATCATTGGGTCGTCGGTCTTGGTGATCTTGGCGAAGTCGAGGCCGTTACGGTCGGCGACGAGTTTCGCCACCGAGTCCCCGGCAAGCGCTTTGGCGAGAATCGCCACCGGGCCGAACTCGCCGATGCCGACCAGCCCGATTTCCTTTGCCTTCAACATGCTCTTAGCGAAGGCGAGCGTGGTGAGGGTGTCGTGAACCCGGTGGGCGAGAAGCGAACGGTTGTACCCGTAGGTGAAACCGGAGTAAGTTTTGTTCACCTGGAATCCGTTGGGCAGGATCAACTCGCCGACGCCGAGCACGTCTGGGGCGATGACGGCGAAGCCGGCGTCGAGCAACGACTGCACCGCGGCCGATGGCGTACCGTCTTTGAACATCGACGCCTTGCCGTCGGGGTGAACCCACACAATCACCTTGGAGCCGTCGAACTTCTTGCCGAACAGCCCGGCATGAGGTACTGCATCGGCTTCGTCCGTTCGACCCAAGAGGGCGGTGTGAAGCGCCCACCCGTCGCCCTTCGTTTCCACCGGCCCCTTCCGCACGGCGATCTCCGCAGGCAGTTCGCTGCACACCATCGCTCGCAGGGCCTTCCGCAGTTCGTCTGGCTTCATGGCCTTCACCGCCTTTTCGTCGGCGGCGGTCATCGCCTTCCGCAACTCCGGCGTCTTCAACTCGTCCTTCGGCCGCGGGTGCTTCTCGTCGAACACGCTCAGTTCCTTCACCGGCACCGGCACGAACGGTGTTTCGGGAATCTCCTCCTCGACGCCTTTCAGGTGCTTCATGAACCAGCCGTACATGTACTCGCGGCTCGGCCGACCGTAGTTGTGCGGCAGCTTCAGCCACGCCTTCGCCGAGATGTTGTCCTCCGCCCCCAGCAGCTTGTACAGTTTGCGAAGCTCCGGATAGCCCTTCGTCATGATCTCCTTGGTCCAGTCGTTCGCGCTCGGCAGGGCTTGCGGGCGGGGGGCGAACAGGCCGGCCAGTTCGATGTTGCCGGTGCCCACGCGGAGCAGCGAGCAGTTCTCGCACACGCACCCACCCTGCATGGCCGTGCTCACCATCACCGCCGGCACCGCCGCCTTGATGCGGTCGTCGATCGCCGCCAGCAGGAACGTCTGCGTGCCCCCGCCGCTCGCCCCGGTGACGCCGATGCGGGTTTCATCCACGTCGTTCAGTTCGCAGAGAAAGTCGACCGCCCGCACGCTATTGAGCGTCTGCAGGCCCATGAGCGAGTGCAGCCGAAGTTCCCCCTCGGCGTCGGCGAAGCCATCCACTGCCGGCACGCCACTTTTCGAGACGTGCCCAATGGCCGTGCTGTCGCAGTAGCCGACCATGTCGTACTGGAACACCACGAAACCGAGCTTGGCGAGCGTGGCCGGGATCGCCTGCATGAAGAACTTGGCCCGCTCGACGTCGGGTTCCTCCCCCCGTGCCACCATCGCTTTGGCCGTCGCTTCGGACTCCTCACGGAAGCGGGCGTTCGCCCAGTGCCCGTGCGCGAACAGCACCGCAGGATGTTTGCCCGCTGCCTTCGGTCGGTAGAGGTTGCCGCACACATAGTGCCCCGGTGTGCTGGCGAAGTACACCTTCTCAATCGTGTACCCGTTCCGTTCGATCTTGCCGTGGATGACGGCGTTGAGCGGCGTCTTTTCGGGCATCGGCCACAGGCCGGTGGCCACCATCACCTGTTCCCGCACCCGCTCGCGGCGAGCCGCCCACTCCTCCTTCGTCTTTGGCGGGGTGAACGGGAAGTAGTCGTCGAGCGTCTTGTTCTTTCCGAGGCGGAAGTCGGTCGGCTTTTGCCCGTCGTAGAAGATCCTGGTCGGGTCTTTCGCATCAGCGGCCAAGAGGGTGGAACAGGTGCAGACGGGTACCAGGGAAGCGGCGGATGCGAGAAGCAGATCACGACGGGAGAGCATGGGAGAGGCTCCTTGCGGAAGCTGAAAGAAGGCGGCCGGGAGAGCCTAAGGGTTTGAACCGGAGGAGTCAAAGAGAATGGGCGACGGTCGATCCGAACCCACCCTTCTCGCTCGCCCTCCGTTGTTCTAAAATTCCGCGTCTCGCAACCAGTCACAGGATTCCGCCGATGAACGCCGACCTCCGCCGCCGAGCCGAAGAGCTCGCCGCCCGCCTGGCCACTCTCCGGGGGTCTCTTTGACGTCCCGGGCAAGCAGGCCGCCCGCGCCGAACTCGACGCCAAGCAGACCGCTCCCACCTTCTGGGACAACCCTGAGGCCGCCCAGGGCGTCATCAAGAAGCTGAAAGTCCTCAACGCGATGCTCAAGCCATTCGAGGAAATCGACAAGGCCCGCGAGGACATCGCGGCCATGTGTGAGTTTGCCGAGGAAGACGCGAGTTTCGAGGCCGAGATCGCCCCCGCGTTGGAAGTGGCCGAGAAGAAGCTCGACGCTTTCGAACTACAGGCGATGATGAGCGGCAAGCATGATGGGGCGAATGCCCTGGTCCGGTTGCAAGCAGGTCAGGGAGGCACCGACGCCTGCGACTGGGCCGAACGGCTGCGGCGAATGTACAGCATGTGGGCCAAGCGGCACGGGTTCGCCGTCGAGGAGATCGACGAGGTTGCAAACGTCGAGGCCGGGGTGCAGAGCTGCGAGTTCCGCATCTCCGGCGAGTACGCCTACGGCTACCTCCAGGCAGAGATCGGTGCCCACCGATTCGTGCGGATCAGCCCGTTCGGCGACGGCGGCACCCGACAGACGAGTTTCGTCGCGGTGGACGTGATGCCCGAACTCGACGATACCATCGAGATCGTCATCAAGGACTCCGACCTGCGAACCGACACCTTCTCGGCCGGCGGGCCCGGTGGCCAGCACCAGAACAAGACTCAATCAGGCGTGCGGCTCACGCACCTCCCTACCGGCATCGCCGCCGAGAGCCGTACCGAGCGGAGCCAGCACAAGAACAAAGACATCTGCATGCAGAAGCTACGGGCCCGCCTGTACCAGATCGAGGAGCAAAAGCGACTCGGCGAACTGGCGAACAAGTACGACGCCAAGGGGGAAATTAGCTTCGGCAACCAGATCCGCAGCTACGTCATGCAGCCCTACACCCTCGTACGCGACGAACGAGACGGCATCGAGCGGAAGTCGCCGGCGGTGAACGAAGTTCTCGACGGTGGGCCGGAGTTGGATGAGTTCATGTTCGCCTACCTGCGGTGGAAGACGGCCAAGCAGAACAAGGCCGGGCAGAAGTAAACTGGTCCGCAGAGGTCACGGACGGTTCGCAGATGAAGACATGATCTGA
>JALOQR010000257.1 GCA_025459365.1 Fimbriiglobus sp. | reverse complement strand
CCCGATGATCGAAGCGATCCCAGTGCTGAACGACGCCATGAACGGCCTGCCGACCGAGCGGAAGGCAGTCAGCACCATTGCCATTTTCACCAGCATGCCGCTGGCGTGCGTCGGCATTGTCGGCGGTGGGTTCCTGGCTCCCGGTGTCGGTGAAGGATCGATGATCTTGTGGGCGATCAGCGGGGCGGTTACGGCGTGTACTGGCTGCTCGGGTTTCGGGCGGTGGCTTGGCTGGCGGCGTTCCTGGCCGGGGCGTTCGTTGGCCTGTTCATCGGCTACTGCCTGATCGTGTTTCTCGACGCCTGGGGGCTACTCCTCTCTCCGGCTCTTGGTCTGTTGAACGCCATCTTCCGCCCGTTCGCCCGCAAGCCGAAACCGGCCCCCCCGCCCGAGCCGTTAAAGCCCGGTGAGTGGCGTCGGAAACACCGGGACTGACCGGCCAGGTGTGGGTACACTGAGGCCGCCTCTCCCAATCATCTTCCGGTGCTTCCCCATGCGTCGTTCGGCGTTCACGCTCATCGAGTTGCTTGTTGTCATCGCCATCATCGCCATTCTGATTGGGTTGCTCCTACCCGCCGTGCAGAAAGTGCGCGAGGCCGCCGCCCGCATGAGTTGCCAGAACAACTTGAAGCAGATTGGCCTGGCGATCCACAACTTTGAAAGTGCCAACGGCGTGGTACCGAGCGCCCGGTGGCGGGCGGCTGGGCCGGGCAACCCGGCGGGTCGGCACATTGGCTGGCGGGCGATCATCCTGCCATACGTCGAGCAAGAGAACCTACGAACTCTGTACGACCCCAACCTGCACTGGTGGCAAGGAGCCAACCTGACCACCGCCGCCGTGTTCGATGTGAAACTCTACCAGTGCCCGAGTACCCCGACTCGCCCGAAGACCACATTCCTCGCCCCCAACCCGCCCTTCCGCCCGGCTATCACGGTGCCTGAGGGCATCGCCGTCACCGACTACGAGGCGATCATGGGCGTGCAGACGATCATCAACCCGACTCTGTACATTGGCGACGCCCGCCGCTCGCTCATGCACGAAAACTCTGCTCACAAGCTGACCGACGCCCTCGACGGCACCTCGAACACGATTTTGGTGCTTGAAGCGGCCGCACGCCCGGTGGTGTACCGCGTCGGCCGCCCGCAACCCGCCGCCACCAACAACCAAGGGCAAGGCTGGATCGACAGCGACGGAGCATTCAGCCTGGATGGAGCAACGGCCGACGGAAACGTGGAGGGGTGCGGACCGACCAACGGGTGTACGTTCCCGATCAACAAGCGCAACGACAACGAGCCGTACAGCTTCCACGTTGGCGGGGTGAACGTGGTACTCGCCGATGGAAGTGTGCGATTCGTGCGCGAATCGGTGAGCCTGTCAACGTTCGCGGCGCTCTGCACACGGGCCGCCGGTGAGGTGGTCGAGGATTACTGAACGAGGCCGAAGGCAGGGCGATGCGTGAAAGCACAGGCACGCGCATCGCCCTGATCGCCCGGTGAGGTCAATCAAAAAGCCGGATCAGGTCGGTCACACTCGTCAGTTTCTCGAACTCCCAGCACCTCGCCAGCATCGCGTCGGCCTTCGACTTCCCGTACTTCGGCTCCACCGCCCGGCGGAACTTCGCCTCCACTTCGGCGTCGGTCATGGGGTTGCCAGCGTGCCCGCGGGGGAACTCCACGAGCTTTTCCAGCGTGCGGCCGTCGCTCAGCGTGAGCGTGATGCGGTTCGGGATGCCGGCCGGGTAACGTGGATCGGTCGTCTTGTCCCAGTGAACTTTCACTTTGCCGGTGAACGCTACCCGTTTCGGGTCGGTGAAGTGCGGCTCGTCGAACGTCTCCAGGTACACGTCGCCGTCGTACAGGGCTGCGGCGGTGCAGTATGGCAGGCTGTGGTCGGCCGTCTCGCGTGTCTTTGGTGCCCACGCCTCCGGGTACTTGCCGATGATGTTGTAACTCGCCTCGAAGGTGTGGATGTCGATCTTCTCCACCTGGCTTACATCGCCGTTCAGTTCCTTCCGCAGTTGCAGCGCTGCATCAATCGCGCTCTGGCTGTGGTACTCGGCCGGCCAGAACTTGATGTAGGTCTTGTTGATCATGAAGCCGTCGGCGTTGCCAGCTTCGGCACCGAATGGGGCGGGGGTGAACCGCTCGCGGGCGACCAGGTTGAAGAAGCCGAGGTCGCCCTCGAAGATGGGGGCCGGGCCGGTCAGGCCATCGGCAGCCAGCGTGGCGGCGAACACCCCGTTGCGAGCGGCGTTGGCGAACGCGCACCCCTTCCACATGCTCAACTCACCACTGCGGGTCTGGCGAAGGGCGGTGTTGCACACCCCCGCAATCCCCACCGTGTGCGTCGTCTTCGTCACATCGAGTTTCATCAACTTCGCCGAGGCCACCGCGGAGGAAATCGCCCCGTAGGTGACGTGATCGACGCCGTGCTTCCGGAGGCTCGCCGCGTCGCAGAACCGGCACTGGATCTCGTAGGCGAGCACCGCCGCGGTGATGAGGTCTTTGCCGCCGGCCTGCACCGCTTCGCCGACCGCCAGCACCGCCGCCAGGTTGTCGGACGGGTGTGCCGGTTCCTTGCTCAGGTAGGTGTCGTTGAAGTCGAGGTAGCGGATGAGCAGGCCGTTCACGAACGTGGCCCACTCGGGCGAACTCGTGCCGCCGCCGAGGATGCTCGCGCCGGGGTTGCCGCTCACGCGGGCCGCACACTTCCTGGCGATGGCGTACGCGTCGGAGGGCATCGCCCCGACCGCCGTGGCGAACGAATCGATGAACCGCCGCTTCGTCTCGTGAATCGCTTCCTTGGTGAGCTTGTCGAAGGTAAGGCCGGCAGCGTACTCGGCGAGCCGACCGGCGAGCGTGGCGGGCATGGGGTGCTCTCGGGTGGGGGTGTGCGGTCATCTTATGGGTAGGGGTCTAACCTCACCCCCGGCCTCCTTTTCGTGTCCTGGAGAGGGGGTATCGGCTCGCGGGATCTCACCACCGCCCCCCCTCTCTGCCACACTGCCACCTGCCACACACATACCCCCCCCAGCCACCGTCACCCTAAGTGTTGCGGAAATCAGCCACTTACGCCAATCGGCCACCTGGCCACCGCCCTCCCCTCACAGGGGCCGGGACCAAACTCCCCTTTCCGCCCCTTCACCCTTCGCCAATCTCCGCTCTTTCCCATATTCACATCTTTACCGCTTTCCTTCCATCTTGCTCGGAGTGCCACCGTGCCCCGACTGCTGCTTCTGACCGCGGCGTTATTGCTCGCCTCACTGCCGACCCTCGCTGCCGACCCCCCGAAGAAGAAAGTCCTCACCTACACCGATCAGGACATCTGGGCGACTGCGTCGGGCATCACCCTCTCTCCGGACGGCAAATTCGCCGCCTGGACGCAGGGCACCGCCAACACCGATGGCCTGTTCATCCTGAAGAACGTCGCCACCGGGGCGGAGGTGAAAATCGCCACCGGCTCACGGAGCACCCCGACCGGCGGTCCCGGTGCTCCATCCGCCGGAGGGTCGGAGGAGGTCGAAGATCAGATCGTGCCGCCGACGCTCCCCTTCAACAGCGCCCCCCGCGGCCCGAGCGGTAGCCCGACCTTCACCCCGGACTCACGGTTTGTGTACGTCCCGCTGCTGCCGACAAAGGCGGAGATGGACAAAGCCCGCGCCGACAAGGTGAAAGCCGAAGACATGCCCAAGGGCGTGCTGGCGGTGATCGACGTGACCACCGGCCAGATTGTGAAACGCCTGGAAAAGGTGCGGAGTTTCAGCATCGTCGGCGAGGGGGCCGGGGTGCTGGTGCTGACGCTGGAGCCGAAACCGGCCACGCCCCCGCCGGCCACCCCCGCTGCCCCCACCCCCGGCGACGATGCCGACCAGCGGGGGCAGTTCGGCCCCGGTGGTCGCGGGCCGGGCACCGGCACCGCCACCCCGCCGCAACCGCCTGTCGGCAACGACCTGCGGGTGGTGAACCTTGCCGACAACAAGGAAACGACCTTCGCCGAGGTGCAGACATTCCTCGTCACGAAGGATGCCAAGAACCTGTTGTACACGGTGGCGTCGAAGCAGACGGAGCGGAACGGCGTGTACTATGCCGGGTTGCTCGACGCGGCGTCGGCCGCGTCTGTGAAGAGCGGCGTCGGCCGGTACTACTCGCTCACCTGGGACCGCGACCAGACGAAACTCGCCTTCTGGTTCGACGAGAAGGCGACCGCCCCGGCCGCCCCGCCGCCCCCCGATCCGATGAACCCGCAACCGCCCGCCCCGCTCGACGCCGACGCACTCGGCCGCAAGCCGCGGGTGTTCGTGTGGGAACGGCCGAAAGGGGCGGAGGTGGCGAAGGCCTCGGCCACGGTACCGATGGCGGCCGCCCTGTCGCCGCTCGCCGTCGCAGCCACGGCCAACAAACTGCCGGCGGCGGTGGAGGTGCTCGGGCCGACCACCACGGGGCTGAAGAAGGGCTGGCAGATCGTCGATCGCGGCGGGCTGAGTTTCACCGCCGATGGCAAGAAACTGCTGGTGAGCGCCGCCCCGGAACCGCCACCCGCCCCGACCACCACACCACCGACGACCACGCCACCGACGACCACGCCACCGGCCCAACCGACGCCCGGCAGCCGGTTCGGCACCGGTGGGCAGGCCGCCCGCGATCCGAACGCCTTCGACATGAACCTCTGGCACTGGAAGGACGAAGCCATTCAGCCGATGCAGAAGGTGCGGGCCGGAGCCGACCGCAACAAGAGCTACCGCTGCGTGTACTTCCTCGACACGAAAGAGTTCAAACACGTCGCCGACGAGGACCGCGAGGTGGGCGTGCCGCAATACGGCGACTGGGGCGTCGGCCGCAGCGATAAGCCGTACCGCGGGCAGACGTGGCGATCGCCCAACCCGGTCGATTACGCCCTGGTGAACGTCCGCACGGGCGAGAGCAAGCCGTTGGTGCGGGAACTCGGCGGGGGCGTGCAGTCGTCGCCGAACGGCAAGGCGGTGGCGTGGTTCGACGGCAAGGACTGGTTCGCCGCGACTGTGCCCGATGGTAAGCCGGTCAACCTGACGGCCAAGCTGAAAGAGAAGTTCTTCAACGAAGAGTTCGACCAGCCGATGACGCCGACCAGCTACGGCTCGGCCGGGTGGAGCACCGACGATAAATACCTGTTCGTGTACGACCGCTTCGATTTGTGGCGGCTCGCGGCCGACGGAAGCGAGGCGAAGAACATCACCGACACCGGGCGTGCGCTCGGCGTGCGGCTGCGGCTCTTGCGAGTGGAGAAACCCGACGACGACGACACACCGGGCGTCGATCGCGGCCTGGATACCGGCAAGCCGTGGCTGCTCGCTGCCGAAAACCTCACCACCCGCGATACCGGCTTCTACCGACTGCCGCCAAACGCGAAGCCGCAACTCCTGCTCATGGGAGCCCGTAAGTACGGCCCGCCCACCAAGGCCAAGAAGGCCGACACGCAGATTCTCACCGTGCAGACGTTCCACGACTACCCGGACTACTACGCCACCGATGCTCAATTCAAGGAGATGAAACGCCTCACCGACATTAACCCCCGGGTCCGGGAGTTCAACTGGGGCACCGCCGAGTTGGTGAACTTCAAGAGCACCGATGGGCAGGCGTTGCAGTCGATCCTGGTGAAGCCGGAGAACTTCGACCCGTCGAAGAAGTACCCGATGGTGGTCTACATCTATGAGCGGCTGACGGACGGGCTGCACACCTTCCGCCTACCGACCGTGAGCCGCGGGCAGGTGATCAACCCGACGCACTACGCCAGCAACGGCTACCTGGTGCTGATGCCCGACATCGCCTACAAGACCGGCCAGCCGGGGCCATCGGCCATCAAGTGCGTACTGCCGGCGATTCAAGCTGTGGTCGATCGCGGATTTGTGAACGAGCAGGCGATCGGCATCAACGGGCAGAGCTGGGGCGGTTACCAGATCGCGTACATGGTGACGCAGACCGACCGCTTCAAGGCGGCCGTCGCCGGAGCACCGGTGAGCAACATGATCTCGGCGTACAACGGCATCCGCTGGGGCACCGGGCTACCGCGGCAGTTCCAGTACGAGCACACGCAGAGTCGCATCGGCGGCACGCCGTGGACCGCCCCGCTCAAGTTCATCGAGAACTCGCCGGTGTTCTTCGCCGACAAGGTGAATACCCCGCTCCTGATGATCCACAACGACGCCGACGACGCGGTGCCGTGGTATCAGGGGGTGGAGTACTACCTTGCTCTGCGGCGGCTGCAGAAGGAGGTGTATTTGCTCAACTACAACAACCAGCCGCACAACTTGAGCAACCGGGCGGCGGCCCGCGACTTCGCCGTGCGGATGCAGCAGTTCTTCGACCACCACTTGAAGGGTGAGCCGATGCCCGAGTGGATGGCGAAGGGAGTGCCGTACCTCGAACGAGAGAAGGAAAAGGAGCAGTGGAAAAAGCTGTTCGAGGCTGAGAAGAAGTGACCGCCGGGCGGGCCGCCTAGAGCAGTTTCAGCGAGTCCCTTGCGGTGTTGGGGTCCGCCCTTCAGGGCGTGGTCCGCACCGCGCGCCCTGAAGGGCGGACCCCAACACCGCAAGGCGTGGTCCGCACCGCGCGCCCTGAAGGGCGGACCCCAACACCGCCCCCCCAAGGAACCGACTGAAAATGCTCTACCCGGCACGGCCCGCCTGTTTCCGTTCCCCAAAACCCGCCTTCCCCCGTCGCTCGACGATCGGTATACCCCGTGGCCGAAATTTGGCTCGCGGGGATTGTCATGCCCACCCGGTTCGTCGCGGTTGCGATGGTCGCGCTCTTGGCGGCGGGCGTCGCCCTGGTCCCGTCTCGCGGGCAGGACCGGAGCGAGTCGCGGGACCGCACGCACCGCGACACATTCGCCCGGAACAGCGACCCCGCCTGGATGAAGGGCGACTCGAACGTCGCCTTCACCGAGAAAGGGCACGACATCGACACCGGCCACGCCCGGCATGCGGGCACGTCCGAACGCATCGCCATTGAATCGAACCCGGCCCCCGGTGCCACCTCGGCCGAGTACGTCCACTACTACTACCGCACGCCGATCGCCCCCCTCTCTGACGACCTGACCGCATCGGTGTATGTGAAGTCGGTGCGGGCCGGCGTGCAGTTGAAGGCACGGGTGGTGCTACCGAAAGAGAAAGACCCCCGAAACCCCGATAGCCCGCTGACGGTACTGGTGCCCGGCGACACCTACGCCGACGTGCAGAAGTGGAAGCAACTCACCGCCGGCGACGTGAAGAAGGGGCTGACCGCCCAGCGACCGGCACTCGTGGCTCGGCTTGGGCGGGAGGTCGATACCACCGGGGCGTACATCGATCACCTGGTGCTGAACGTATTCACCGGGGCTGGGGTGTCGGAGGTGTGGGTAGACGACCTCGCCATCGGGCCGGTGGCCGACGACCCCCGCGGAGGAGCCGGCAAGGGATCGGCGGGCCTCGCGGCCAATGCGAAGCGAAAACCGCCGGCGGTGTCGTTCTCGGGCGGCGACATCCTCATCGACATGCACGACGACAAGGGCGGGCGGCCATTCTTCATGCGAGCAGTACGGCACACCGGAGTGCCGCTCGGGGTGCTCGAACAGGCACGGTTCAACACCGTCTGGTTCCCGGCCGACGTGGCCGACGACGTGTACGAACAGGCGGTGCGGGCGAAATTCTTCCTCGTTCCGCAACTACCACTGCCCGAGGCCGACTGGGATCCTGCCAAGCCGAACCAGACCGACCCGGCCTTGATGGAGAAGGACGCCGAACTGCTCGCCAGGCACTTCCAGCGCTTCGCCACATCGGACGCCGTGCTGATGTGGGACCTGGGCAGCGGGCGCACGACCAACCAGGTCCGGCGGGTCGCCAAACTGGCCGACGCGGTTCGCCGCCTCGACCCTCGCCGCCCACGGGCCGTCGATTTGTGGGACGGGTACTCCGCGTACTCGTCGTATGTCGATGCCATCGGCGGGCATCGCTGGCCGCTGTTCACCAGCCTCGAACTCTCTGGCTACCGCGACTGGCTCACCCAGCGGCGGGCGCTCACCGCCCCCGGCAAGCTGAACTGGACGAACATCCAGACCCACCTGCCCGAATGGTATCAGAACAACGTCTTCGGTAAGCCGAACTGTGAGCGGTTCGACCAACCCGTCGGCCCACACCCGGAGCAGATCCGCCTGCTGACGTACATGGCCGTCGCGTCCGGCTACCGCGGGCTGGTGTACTGGTCTGATCAGTTTCTGTCGGACGCCTGCCACGGTCAGCCGCGGTTGCTCGAAATCGCCCTGCTGAACATGGAGCTAGAACTCCTCGAACCGCTCCTGCTCGCGGCGCAAGAAGCCGCGACCTGGCGGCCGACGAGCGACCCGAACGTGCAAGCGGCGATCGTCACGGCGGGGAAAGACACGATCATCCTGCCGATGTGGACGGGGGTGTATACCCAGTTCGTCCCCGACCAGATGGCCGTACCGGTGCTAAGCGTGGTCGTGCCGCGGCTCCCCGACGGTGCCACGGCGTGGCGAGTGTCGGCGGCCGGGGTGGAAGAGATCAAAGACCTGAAAAAAGTGAGCGAAGG
>JALOQR010000256.1 GCA_025459365.1 Fimbriiglobus sp. | reverse complement strand
GAGCCAGTCGAGGACGTAGTTGCCGGTCTTGCTCAGGCGGAAGAGCTTGAGCAGGAGCCAGAAGGCAATGGGGAAGATGGGAATCCAGTACCAGTACTTCGCCATCCAGTCCGAGACCTGAATCAGGGTCTTCGTCATCCAGGGGAGTTGCAGGTTGAACTCGTCGAAGATCTTTTTGAACTTCGGGATGATGAACACCATGATGAAGACCAGGATGCCCACCGCCACGCAGATGACCACGGCCGGGTAGACAATCGCCCCGATGATCTTCTTCTTCAGGCTCTGGCTCTTTTCCTTGAATTCGGCCAGGCGTTTTAGGATGACTTCGAGTGCCCCGCCGGCCTCACCAGCCTTGACCATGTTGACGTAGAGCCGGTCGAAACATTTCGGCTGGCGGGCGAAGGCCTCGGAGAGGGTCATGCCCGATTCCACGTCTTCGACCACGTCGATCAGTCCGTTCTTGAGAACGGACGGCTTCATCTGTTTTTCAAGGATCCGCAGGCTGCGGAGCACCGGCAGGCCGGCGTCTTGCAGTGTGCTGAGCTGACGGGTGAAAATCGTCAGCATCTTTTGGGATACACCACCGATCGTGAAACTCTTCCGCGACTTGGCCGACTTCTTTCCTTTCTTCTTGCCACCCTTTCCCCCGCCGACGGCGGTGAGCTTGGTGACGAAGTAGCCGAGGGCCTTCACCTTTTGCTGGGCTTCTTCTTCGTTGGCCGCATCGACGGTGTCCTTGACCTCGGTGCCGTTGGTGTCCATCCCCTCGAACTTGTACGTCGGCATGGCTAGTCCTCAGGTCGTCAGGTCTTCAGGTCGTCAAGTCTTCACGTCGTCCGCCGGCCGGCGTCTGCGGGCCGAAGGCTTCAGGCGGGGGTCAAGACCTGACGACTTGACGACCTGAAGACTTGACGACACCGTGTTGTCAGTCGTCGATCACCGTCTCGCGGACCACTTCTTCCAGTGTGGTCATGCCTTCGAACAGTTTCCGTAGCCCGTCTTCTCGCAGCGTCCGCATGCCGTGGGTCTTGCAGTATTCGCGCAGGTGGTCGGTACTCGCCCCGCGGCCGATCATGTCTCGCACGTCGTCGTTCACGAGCATCAGCTCGTAAAGCCCGGTGCGGCCCTTGAACCCCAGGCTGTTGCACTTATCGCAGCCTTCGCCGAAGGCCATTCGCTTGCCCTTGGCCTCGTCGGGGGTAAGGTTCACTTCCATCAACTGGTCACGGGTCGGCTCGAACCAGGTGCGGCAGACCTGGCACACCTTGCGCACAAGTCGCTGAGCCTGGATCGCTTCCAGGCACGCCGTGATCAAAAACGGCTCGACGCCCATGTCTCGGAGACGCGTGATGGAACTGGGGGCGTCGTTGGTGTGGAGGGTGCTGAACACCAGGTGCCCGGTGAGGCTCGCCTGAATGGCGATCTGGGCTGTTTCCAGGTCGCGGATTTCACCAATCAGGCAGATGTCCGGGTCTTGCCGCAGAATGGCCCGCAGGGCGGAGGCGAAGGTCAGGTCGATTTCGTGGTTGATCGGGCACTGCACGATACCGTCGATTTCGTACTCAACTGGGTCTTCGGTGGTAATCAGCTTGGTGTCGATGTCGTTCAACTCGGAGAGCGCCGAGTAGAGGGTGGTCGTCTTTCCCGAGCCGGTCGGGCCGGTGACGAGCACGATGCCGTTTGGTTTCTTGATGACCTTCCGGAAGTCGGCGAGCAATTCCGGCGGCATCCCGATGCGGTCGAGGCTGAGGCCGACGTTCCCCTTGTCGAGCACCCGGATAACAACGCTCTCGCCGAACATGGTGGGGAGCACGCTCACCCGCATGTCGACCCGGTTCCCGCCGATGGTGAGTTCGATGCGGCCGTCTTGCGGCAGTCGCCGCTCGGCGATATCGAGGTTGGCCATGACCTTGATGCGGCTGGCGATGGCGTTGGCCAGGTGCCGCGGCGGGGGGACCATCTCCAGCAGTACGCCGTCGCACTTGTACCGCATCTTGTACTCTTCTTCGAACGGCTCGAAGTGGATGTCCGAGGCTTTGTCCCGGATGGCCATGAGCATGACCATGTTGATGAGCTTTCGCACCGGGGCGGAGTTGGCCATCTCGTTCAGGTCGTCCAGGTCGATGCTCGTTTCACGCTTCATCGACTTCTTGCCGATCGATTCGTCCTTCTCCAGTTGCTGGATGAGGGTGCCGAGCGACTCTTCAGCGCCGGGCCCGCCGTAGGCCTTCTTCATGGTGGCTTCCACGGCGACCGCTGGGGCGAGCACCGGGTTGACGTTCCGCACGCTCAGGAAGTTCTTGATGTCGTCGATGGCCATGAGGTTGTTCGGGTCCGACATCGCCACGGTGAGGGTGTCGTTCTCGAACGTGAGCGGGACCATCTTGTACAGTTCGGCCATGTTCTGCGGAACGATCTTGACCGCCTCCGGTGACGGCTTGACGTCTTCCAGGTTGGAGACACGCATCCCATGGACTTCCGCCGTCGCCTGGAGGAGTTGGTCGTCGTTGAGCAACCCCCGCTGGATGGCGATCTCGCCCACTTTCAGTTCGCTCGTGCGCATCTCGTCGTAGATGCTTTCGAGCTGTGCGTCGTCGAGGTAGCCGAGGTCAACCAACTTCTGCCCGAGCTGTCGGGAGTTGTTATCGACGTGGTGATGCTTGGGTTTCTGGGGCTGTGGCTTGGGTGCGGGGGCCGGCGGCTTAGCCGCGGTCGGCTTTGCTCCGGCTCCGCTGACGGCGGGCGGTTTGGCGCCGGGCGCACCGGGCTTCTGCCCGGCAGGAGAACTGCTGGGGGCGGTTGGCTTCGTGGTACCAGGGGCGGCTGGCTTTGGGGTGGTGGGGGCGGCTGGCTTCTGTCCCGCGGACGGCGGTTTTGCCCCGCCGGGGGGAGTGCTGCCGTTGGGGGCGGGTGCGCCGGGCTTGCCCGCCGCCGGGTTCGCTCCGGTGGCCGGCTTCGGCCCCGGCGTACCGGGGGCCGGCTGCTTCTTCGGGTCGTTCGGAGTCGGAGCGCTGGACATGGGGGTGATCTGCGAGTCGTGTCTGGCGAGCCGTGCCCCGTGAGGGGCCGGTTGGTACTGCGAACCGGCCCCTCACGGGGCACGGCCCGCACCATTGAGGTCACCGCCGCCGTTTCGGGCGGTCATCTTCATCGTCTTCGTCATCCTCTTCGTCGTCATCCTCGTCTTCGTCGTCATCCTCATCGTCATCCAGCGAACCGCGTTCGGCGGCGGCGATCTTGGCCGCCAGTTCGTTCGGTTTGGCTGCTTTCAGGAGCGCTTCCTCCTTGGCCACCAGCCCTTCCTTCCACAAGCGGAACAACGACTCGTCGAGGAGGAACATCCCCTCTTTTCGACCGGTCTGGATGGCGGAGTCGATCCGGTACACCTTGTTTTCGCGGATCAGGTTGGCGATGGCCGGCGTGACCACCATCATCTCGTAGGCAGCGATGACGCTATCGGGAATTTTCGGCAGCAGTGTTTGCGACAGCACGCCCATGAGCGCGGTGCTGAGTTGCGTTCGCACCTGGTCTTGCTGGTCTTTCGGGAAGACGTCGATGATCCGGTTGACGGTAGACGCCGCTCCGGACGTGTGCAGGGTGCCGAACACCACGTGACCGGTTTCGGCGGCCTCGATGGCGGCGTGGATGGTCTCCAGGTCACGCATTTCACCGACGAGGATAACGTCTGGGTCCATTCGCAACGCCCGCCGGATGCCCTCCTTGAAGTCGTGGACATCGACCCCGATTTCGCGCTGGTTGACCGTACACTTCTTGTGCTTGTGGTAGTACTCGATCGGGTCTTCCAGAGTGATGATGTGGCGGTCGTAGTTGTCGTTGATGAAGTTAATCATCGACGAGAGGGAGGTCGTCTTGCCCGAACCGGTTGGCCCGGTGACGAGGAGCAACCCCCGTGGACGGACGATGAGCGAGCGGATCGCCTCGGGCATCCGCAACTGCTCGAACGTGAGAAACTGGAACGGGATTCGCCGGAGCACCATGCCGATGGTGCCCCGTTGCTTGAAGATGGCCACCCGAAAACGGTAGCCGTCAACGTATTCGATGGCGAAGTCGGCCCCGCCCTTTTGCTGCAACTCCTGCTGGCAGCGGTCGGGGGTGATCGACTTCATGAGCGCCGAGGTGTCGTCCGGGGTGAGCACCTTGGCGTCGAGCTTTCGCATCCGCCCGCCGGCCCGCACCACGGGCGGCTGGCCGACGCTGATGTGCAAGTCGCTCGCCTTCACCTGGATAACGGTGGAGAGCAACTTCTCCATGGCCACGTTGGACACGCGGCACCTCCGGGGGCCTGGGGCTGGCGGGCGACCGCCGCGGGCGGCCGTTCCCATTGTGGGCCGGCCGCCACTTGTTACCAAAAATTACCGCAAGAAAATCGTCCCGTCGCGGAATAACCTAGTTGGCGAACCGGACACCTGGCGTCTCACACGCCCGCCGTGGCCTTATCTTCGACCCCGTGGCAGTTCACCAACACCTCGTCGGGGGTAGTGACCCCCTTCAGCACTTTCAGCACGGCGTCTTCCCGAAGAGTCTTCATCCCACCGGCGCGGGCTTTCCGCCGCAACTCCTGGGCGGGGGCCTGGGCGAACGTCAGTTCCCGTAGTTGTGAGGTCATTCGCATCAGTTCGAAGACGGCCTGCCGCCCACGGTAACCCGATTGCCGACAGTGTGAACACCCCCGTCCCTTCATGAAGGTGGCCTTGGCCGCCTGCTCCTGAGTGATGCCGCACGCCCGCAGTTGGGAGGCATCGAACTGGTATGGCTCCTTGCACTTCACGCAGTTCAGCCGCACGAGCCGCTGGCCCATGATGGCAATGACCGAACTGGCGATGAGGAACGGCGCGACCCCGATGTCGATCATGCGAGTCACGGCACTGGGCGCATCGTTCGTGTGTAGTGTACTGAACACCAAGTGTCCTGTCAGCGAAGCCTGCACCGCGATCTCGGCGGTTTCCTTGTCGCGGATCTCGCCCACGAGGATAATGTTCGGCGCTTGTCGGAGCATCGAACGAATGATGCGGGCGAAGTCCAGCCCGATCTGGTGCTTCACCTCCACCTGATTGATCCCTGGCAGGTAGTACTCGACCGGGTCTTCGGCGGTGATGATTTTGCGGTCGGGCCGGTTCATCTCGTTCAAAGCAGCGTACAAAGTCGTTGTTTTGCCCGAACCAGTCGGGCCGGTCACCAGGAAGATGCCGTTGGGCCGCTTGATGAGAGATTGGAACCTCAGGTAGTCTTCTTCGTTGAAGCCGAGGTCGCGGATGCCGACCGAGATATTCCCCCGGTCGAGGATCCGCATCACGGTGCTTTGACCGTGGACCGTCGGAAGCATACTCACCCGCATGTCGTAGTGCTTCCCCTGAAGTTGCAACTTGATCCGACCGTCTTGCGGTCGTCGCTTTTCCGAGATGTCAATGCTCCCCATCACCTTGATGCGGGCCGTGACCGGGATGGCCAATCGTCGCGGGATCGCGTCTCGTTCGACCAGGATGCCGTCAATGCGGTAGCGAATTCGTACCCGATCGACGAATGGTTCGATGTGAATGTCGGATGCCCGCAGCCCGACTGCCTCCTGAATGATGAGGTTGACCAACTTCACTACTGGGGCGTCGGAGTCTCCGGCGTCGGCGAGGTTACCAGTCGCATCGATCTGTGTGCTGTCGATTTGTGTGCCGGTGAACTCGTTGATCATCGAGTCCATCGATTCCGTTTCGCTCTGACCGTAGTTCTTGTTAATCCCTTCCTGGATCTGCTCCGGCACGGCCAGCACCGGCTGGATATCCTTGTTCAAAATGAACTGGAGCTTCTGGAGAGTTTCGTAGTTGGTCGGGTCGGCGGTGATCACCTTGAGCACCTGCCCCTCGACTTCGTAGGGCAGGACGACGTGCTCACGGGCGACCGACTCGGGCATGAGTTCGATGACGGCCTTGGGAATCTCGAGGTTGGTGAGGTCCACGAAGCCCATGCCGTGAAACTCGGCCAGGGCTTCCATCACCTCGGGCGGGCTGGCGTAGTTACTCTTGACGAGCGCGTCTTGTAGTTTCACCCCGGTCCGCATGGCCAGGTCGCGGGCCTCGCCGAGTTGCTCGGCGGTCAGGATCTTCTTGCGGACGAGAATATCGGTGTAGTCGTTCGCCTTGGCCATCGGGGGCACTCCAGGACGCCTCGCGGGGCGAGGGTCGGGGTATCCTCTGCGAACAGAGGATGCGGGGCAAATGAATTTCGCTGCGGAACAGCCGCGGGTGGTTCGGCGGGAGGGCAGAACCAGACGCTGACGACAGGGCGAAAGAATCCGGACGATCAAAATGAAGAATACGGGAGTTCGATTGGCACGCCAAAATGCTTCCCCAACGGCAGATCACGGGAAATCGGCGCTGGCCGTGGGTGGACGACTCCCACTCCAAGCCACCGAGGGCGGGACTTACCCACAGTCGGACAGACTGTATTGCAGTGGCCCGTAGTTGAGTTTGGGGGGTCCAGGTCAGATAATTCGTTCACCCAGCGAGGCTGGCAGGACCGACACTAATCGAAGTCTGCCTGCGTCGCTCCAACGCT
>JALOQR010000255.1 GCA_025459365.1 Fimbriiglobus sp. | reverse complement strand
AGCCCGCCTACGCGCCCTTTAAGCCCAGTGATTCCGAACAACGTTCGCACGGTTCGTCTTACCGCGGCTGCTGGCACGAACTTAGCCCGTGCTTCCTCCAGGGATAGATCACGCCTTGCGGCTTTTCTCCCCCTCGACAGGGCTTTACAACCCGAAGGCCTTCATCTTGCGCCCATTGCCGAAGATCCTCGACTGCAGCCACCCGTAGGTGTCTGGCCAGTGTCTCAGTGCCAGTGGCGCGGGTCGTGCTCTCACACCCGCTAGGCATCTTCGCCTTGGTGGGCCGTTACCCCACCAACTAGCTAATACCATATGGGCTCCTCCAGGGACGCCGGAGCTTTGGTCTTGCGACATCATCGGGAATTACCCTGTATCTCTACAGGCTATGCCCGATCCCTGGGTAGATACCCATACCTTACTGCCCCTTACGCTGCTCCCCATTGCTGGGTACGCTCAACTTGCATGCCTAATCCAGGCCGCCAACGTTCGTTCTGAGCCAGGATCAAACCCTTCAAAAGTTTATTGTGCCCCTCCCGTAGAAGGGGTTAACTTCGAGCAGTTTGACTCGCTGTTCGGTGATAATCATCACTCAAAAGACTTTACCGACCGATTCGGCACTCCTCGATGACTCCCACTTGCGCGGCAGCCACCTCGGTGCGTCGAGCCGATCAGTCCAGAGTGAGTATCACCAGAACGGCGACATCCACTCTCGGTCAGGCTCTTACGCTGCTCACTTGTCAAAGACCCAAAGCTCAACTCGTGTTCGACTTGCGATCACTCGTTTCGCTTCTCGTCGTCACCGTTTCCAGTGGCGACACGGGGAATGATAGCCGGCTCGGGGGGTCTGTCAACACGACCGCGGGATTTTTTTGGGAAGGGGTACCTACGCCCCCCGTGGTGAGATGTGAACCGGCGATCGTCCGTGTCGTTTCGCGCCGCCGTGTCTGGCTTGGGGGGCCGGGCGACGGTACAAAACTATGAGCATCCCGGATGCCCGCGGTCAAGGAAAAACCAACGTACCCACGGATTTTTTACTATGGCGACTCCGTATGCTCTGATCCTTCGCGGGCCGGGTACCAACTGCGATCGGGAGGTGGAGTACGCCTTCACGGCCGCTGGGGCCGTCGCCGAGCGAGTTCACATCCAGACACTCCGCGAGAATCCCGCCAGGCTCCGCGACTTTCAAATCCTTGTCTGCCCCGGCGGGTTCAGCTACGGCGATGATGTCGGTTCCGGGAAGATCATGGCCAGCCAACTCGAGCACTTCCTTTCCGACGCCATCCGTGAGTTCCGCGACGACGAGAAACTGATCCTCGGCATCTGCAACGGCTTCCAGACATTACTCAAGGCCGGCTTACTCGTGCCGCCCGATGAAGACGGCCCGCTCGCCACGCTCACGCACAACGACTCTGGCCGGTACGTTGACCGCTGGGTTCACCTCAAGGTGACTTCGAACAAGTCGCCGTTCCTAAAAGACGTCCAGCGGATGTTTGTGCCGATGGCCCACGGTGAGGGGAACTTCGTAGCGCGGAAGGAGTGGATTCTGAAAGGGCTAGGGCAGGCGGGGCAGGTCGTGCTGCGATACACCGACCCCAACGGCAACACGGGCGCCGGCTATCCGCACACGCCGAACGGCTCGCAAGATGACATTGCCGGAATCTGCGACGCCACCGGCCGGGTGTTGGGCCTCATGCCACACCCCGAGCGGCATATCCTGCCCACGCAGCACCCACGCTGGACGCGAGAAGGGCTGAAGCAAGAAGGCGACGGGATGCAGCTCTTCCGCAACGCGGTCGAGTACTTCGGGTGATGGGCGTCCAACGAATTCGCAGCGATGAGCGTTGAAGAAGCCAAGATCGGTCCCGATGTGCAGGTCCTGAGCCTGGCTTCTTCCCTTGGCGATTGCTTACCCCACCAACACGGGCGATGGCACGTAGTCGATGTCCCGCGGCACGTCCGTCACCTCCTCCGACTCGCCTTTATCCTTGAATAGGTGCAGCACCCGGCCACGACTCAGGTCGTCAAACTTCGGTTGCTTGTACTTCACCGCTGCTGGTGGCCGCTCTGGGCTGAACTCATGCACCATAACCCGCACTTTCGGGATACCCCGAAAGGTGTGGTCGTCCACGACCCGCCGACCGGCGTGAATGTCGTAAACCTCGAATATCTGCCGCAGCACCTTCACCACTGCCTTCAGCGGAACTCCATCCTCGATGTAGATAACATCGACCTGCACCGCCCGCAGCACCTTGTGTAGGTACTGCCGCGGCCGTTCGCCGAGCACCTTGCTAAACGGTGGACCGACCCGGCGAAGGATTTCTCCGTCGCCGTCGTCGGTGCGTTTCGCCCGCCCACCCTCCTCCCGCCCCAGGCCATCGATGAACCACCACTGCGGCGCCAGCCAGAACCCGCCTCCCTTCCCTTGGCGGCCTTCGTATCCTTTTTTCAGCAACGAGGTCAACCCGCGGAACACCCGCCGGCGGAGGCGAATCTCGTCTCGCCGTTCCAGTCGCTCCTTTACTTGGGGGTTGTCCAGGTCGCTCGGTGTCATTTTGAGCGGCCAGATTGGGTTGAACTCGGTCGCCTCCGACAATTCCGGGTGGACCAGTTGAATGTGAACGTCGTCGGGTCCCGCGGTGTCCAGACCGTCACGGGCACCCCACCCCCACCTGGTGAGGGTCGCCTTCACCCGCACACCGGCCTCGGGGGAGAGTTTGTTCCGCACGTAAACCGTCATAGGTGTACGGTTCGCTGGGTCAGAATGTTGGCGGTCTCGGACCCGTAAGAGTAGCAAAACGAGCAAGCCAGGAAGGGTCCACACGGCCAGCCCAGCAAGGGAAGCGGTGAGCGGCATGGGGTCGCTCGGCTCCACATGCCCGAACAACCGCCCCCCGCGGGCATTCACCGCCAAAGCCACCAGCCCGAGCGTGAGCAATACCGTAAGAACGGCCACAACCCGATGAATGGGAACGGAATAGACTGCCCGTGTGCGGCTGTTTCGCCACAAAATGGCAATGTCGCTCAGCCCGGCCCGTGCCCCCCACCAAGCGGCCACCGCCACTCCCACCAGGGAAAGTGCCAGGGGAGCCGCCGCCGGGACGAAGGCAGCAGCAGCGGTGATGCTGAACAGGTAGGCCAGCGAGGTGCCGAACACCACCAGTCGGCGGTCGTTGTCGGGGAAGGTATCGATCAACCGGCGGTCGAGCACGAACACCGGCAGGAACAACCCGGCCATGAGAAGGGCCAGGAGGACGAGCCAGACGAGCAACACGAGGGTGAGGTAGAGAACATAGGAAACAGAATGCCCAAGCACCCGCCACCCGCCGGGGGCGAATTCCCACCCGATTGCCCCGCTGACAGTGAGGAGCAAGAATACCCCACCGGTTGCCCACACGCCCCATGGCAGGCGGGGTGCGAACGGCGGAGTGCCCCGGAAGTCGATGCCGTGGGCCGAACGGAGGTGCTTGAGCCGCTTGAGCAGGCGTCCGCCGCGGGCGAGGAGCCAACTCACCCACGCCAGTGGACGGCGGCGGTGCCACACGGCCACACTCCCGGCGAGGCCGAGCAGAACGAGGGCATACAGGCTGTCCTGCACGTCGGAGATGGCACGTCGGCCGATGAATTCCAGGCTGACAAGAGAGGCAAGAACAGCCGCGGTGAACCCGACCTGCACCCAGGACTGCACGGGGAGCCGGAGCAGCGGATCGAGCGACCGGAGCAACTTCATGCGGCACGGCGGCGAGAAGCGGTGTAGAGGATTATACGCCAGTGAACGCCGGTCCGGGAGTGCAGTGGCGAAATGTGACGAATGTGGTGGCGACCCGAATCGCGTGGGCGGTCGGGTCGTCAGCCAGTCTCTCACCTGTTAATGGACGTGGGCACGAAGGAATCTCGCAAGCTAAACATGGCCGGCGGAATCGGTCGGGCTCTGCCCACCGTACGACGCCGCCTCACTCCACGCTCACCACCTCGCCGCCGTTGCGGGTGCCCATCGCCGTCCAGGTCTGCGGCTGGATCGAGTCTCGCATGAACCGCACACCGCCGTCGCCGAGCAGCACGTTCACTCCTTGCTCGTGCCGGCTACGGGCGGACTTCCACGCCGGGTTCGAGTGCTGCACGCAGTCCATGAGTGGGCTATTCGGGGGGCGAACGGTGTTGAACAGCGTGCTGTTATAGGCCCCGTCGGCCCACAGCGCCCCGCGATCGGTCACCAGGGTCGTGCTGGCGTCGCAGTTCGCTTGTGTCAGGCTCGTTACCTGCTTGTAGAACCGCGTGTTGTCGGTCGAGTTCGTTGGCCGGGGGCCGCCCGCCCCGAGGGTGGTTTCCGAGAACGCCACTGTGTTGCTTAAACCGTCGGTCACATCGGTCATTCGCACCCCGGCGTTGCGGACGAGGTCGAGATCAACGCCGATGAACAGCCCATCGCCGGTCAGGGCGTTGCCGTTCGCGTTCCCGCCACTGCTCGCCATATAGTTGCTCGGCCCCCGGCCGTCGACCACGATTCGGAACTCGTCGCTCGGGCAGAGGAAACTCTTCACCACCGCCGCCACCGCCGGCTGGTTCACCGGGAAGGGGATCGTCTGGGGTTGCAGGGTGCCCCCGCCGTACAGTGGGTACGACAGGTCGAGCGCGTTGTAAACGTTCGTCTGCTCCAAGTAGGGCGTCAGTTGGGCGAGGGCCGACCAGCGGAAATGCCCCTTCGGATTGGTGGGATCGACGGGCCATGTCTTTCGCCAGTACCCCGTGGGGAAGCACTGCATGGCCGACTCGTGGTTGTGCAGTGCGAGGCCGATCTGCTTCAGGTTATTGCTGCACGACATGCGGGCGGCCGCGGCACGGACCTTCTGCACGGCCGGCAGAAGCAATCCGATGAGGATCGCGATGATGGCGATGACCACCAGCAACTCGATCAGCGTGAACCCCGTTCGATGGACCCATCGCATTCGCAACCCTCCTGTGTGAGTTTTTCTTCGTGCGTAACACCGACGATCGAGAAAAAAGCCGGGGGATCGCCCCGGCTCGCGGCCGACTTACCAGTCGTTGCCAGGAACCTCACCACCGGTGCGGGTGCCGACCGCCCGCCACGTCGCCTGACTGATACTGCTCCGCACGAACCGCACCGACCCGTCCATGAGCAGACCGTTCACCCCGCCCGAGTGGTAGCTCCGGCTGAGCACGACCCGATACGTGTGCGGAGGGGTGCCAGGGCCGACGCGGGCCGACGTCCAGTTCACGTCGAACGTCCGCCCACCGCTCACGAACGGAACGACGGTGTTCGGCGGGAAGGTCGTGGTGAGGCCGGATTGGAGTGTGCGGCCGGTCACCCACTGGGTGTGGCAGTAGTCGGGGTCGAAGGTGCCACCATAGGCGACCACTTCGGCCGGGGTGGCGGGCGGGGGTACGTTCATCGCGGCCGGGTTGCCGCCGTCAAGAAGTGCAGGGGTGAAACTCTTCACATCGGCCGCCGCCAGGGTGTTACTCAGCCCGTCGGTGATCGCGCCGAGTGGTTGGGTCAGGTTGTAGCCGAACGCGCCGTCACCGCCGCGGGCGGTCGTCTGATCCAGCCCGAGCCAAGTGCCGATATTGAACCCATAGTTGGTCGGGGCGAATTCTACACCGCCATCCAATCGAGTGCCGCCTTTGGGGTCGCTGGGGCAACGGTACAGCTTGATCGGAGTGCGGCAGACATCCGGCTGAGCGGCGTACCCGAGGGCGAAGCTGACGAGCCGGCCGAGGTTGTCCTGCTCGATGTAGGGCAGGATCCGGGCGTGAACCGAGTAGCCGGAGAAGCTACTGCCGATGGTGTAGGTTGCCTGCGGGGGCAGGCCGTTGTGGGCGTCGTGATACCCATGAACCGCCAGCCCGATCTGCTTCAAGTTGTTGCCGCAACTCATTCGGGCGGCGGCCTCGCGGACCTTCTGTACGGCGGGCAAAAGCAATCCGATGAGAATCGCGATGATGGCGATGACCACCAGCAACTCGATCAGCGTGAATGCAGGGCGACGCATGGCCGACTCCGTAGGGGGGCTCACTTGGCCGGTTGGGCCACGTCGCATACCAGCGTAGCAATCCGCCGCACCGCCTTGAATTCTTCCCGTCGAGTTCGCCCGGTTTGTCGTCCACCACGCGGGCAGCGACGGCGTACCGGCCGTGTTCGGCAAACGCCGGAGTGAGTCCGTCCTTGTCGGTCTTCACCACCTCTCCCTCGCCCTCTTTGCCTGGCACGCCGACAGTGACCTCGATGCCCTGGGCCGGCTTGCCGTCTGCCAGCAGTTTGAAGCGGAGCTTCTCTCCATCCTTCACCGCTACCAGTTCGACTGGCACCGCTTTGCCCACCTCGGCCGACTTGGCAAACGGGTCGCCGAACACAACCTTCGGGAAGTAGGTGGTACAGGTGGGATCGGCCCCCTCACGCTGCGACACGGCCGTCTCGGTCGCCCCGAATACTACCGATGGCGGGGTGGCAAGTTTCGCTTTGAAGAAGTTGCCGTCGCCTTTCTCGGTGGTCAGTTTGGACTCTTGACCCTCGGCCGAACGGGCGGTGAGGGTGGTCTTCTCGCACCGGCTGGCGGGCGTCTTGGGGTCCGGGGCAGCGCCGTGGCCGAACACCAGTCGCACCTCCCCCTTGTCCTCGGTCGGATACACGAACACGAAGTGGGCGTGCGAGACAGTGGTGACGGTCAGGGCCGCCAGTAGAGCGAGAACGGATCGCACGGGTGAATCCCTGAGGGA
>JALOQR010000254.1 GCA_025459365.1 Fimbriiglobus sp. | reverse complement strand
GCCCTCGATGATCTTCAGGTCCCGCACCACGAAGGCGTGGTCGAAGGTCACCGAACAGAACGCCAACAGACGCTCGGAGTTCTGTTCGCACAGCTTGATGCGGACTTCGGTGATGGTCACAGCGCACTCCTTTGCGTGCGGGGGGTGAAGCGACAGGTCAGGTCATGGCACCCAGGGTGTGGACAGCGAACACCCGGCAGGCGGCGAGTTCGGGGTCCGTTTCGGCGTATCGGGCGAACCGGGCGGCGATGGCAGCGGCGTCGGCGGCCGACTGGCCGACGGCGAACACGCTCGCCCCGCTCCCGCTCAGCAATACCCCGAGCGGCCCGCAGTTCGTGAGGCGGTCGTATACCTTGCGGACCAGCGGTTGCAAGTCGAATGCAGCCGGCTGGAGAGCGTTGAACATCGCGGCGGCGAGTTTCTCGGCATCTCCGGCCGCGAACGCCTCCAGCAACGCGGTCGGGTTCGACCTTTCGCCGCTCGGCCGAAACCGCTTGTAGACCTCTCCTGTTGGGCAACCCACGGGCGGCTTGACGATCACCAGGTGGATCGGCGGGCCAGCGGGCACCGGCTGCACGACCTCACCGCGGCCGTGACACAGCGCCGCGACCTGCCCCGTGTTCGCCATCAACAATCCTGGCACGTCGGACCCCACCTCGGCGGCCACCGGCAGCAACTCGTGGGCGCTTCGGTTCAACCCCCACACGGCGTTTAGCCCGGCGATGGCGGCGGCCGCGTCGCTCGACCCGCCGCCCAGACCGGCCTCGTGCGGGATGCGTTTGGTCAGCCGCATCGCCGCACCTGCGGTCACCCCGAACGCCCGTCGCACCGCTTCGGCCGCCTTCCACACCAGGTTCCCCGGCCCGTTCGGGATCGTGCCTGGGTGGCACTCCAGCGTCCACTCACCGTCACCGCGGGGCTGGACTTCCAGCGTGTCATACAGATTCACCGGCGTCAGCAGGGTTTCGACCTCGTGATACCCGTCTGGCCGCTTGCCGCCGACCCACAGGTACAGGTTCACCTTGGCCGGCGGGAACAGCACGCGGCCGTGCGACCCGGCGGGTAAGCCGGGGAATGGGGGAAGCGGTCGCGCGTGGGTACTCACGGCGTGCTCGGGGGTGAATCGTGTGGGGTCAGCGAGTCGGGAACGCAGTCGAGAGGGAACCCGTCCGTGGGCTGGGATCGGCGGACTGAAGACGTCCGGGGGAATGGTCCGGGGGCGTTGGCCCACCGAATGCAGGCGGAGCGGGGGTGGCGGGGCGGCGTCGGGGGTAGGGGCATCGACGCGCCGGCCGGTTCTGGGTGTCACTCCGTTGGGTGTGTGGGGAAAGTAACGGCAAGCTCTGACGTGGTCAAGTGGGAAGCTGGGACATTTCCAACGGATGGGGCGATGTGGCTGATTTTTCAGCGGCTTACTTGGGGCAGACGGCCCCAGGGTGAGAGTTGGCCCGCTGGAGGCGAGGGGTTTCGAGGGCAGCAAGGAAGCGTGGGTCGTCTTTCAAGGCGTCGAGGAAGACACGATTGCGGGCGATGCTGTTTCGTGGTTGGCCGTGCTGCAACGCGAGGCCCACGGCTTCAATTGCCCGGTCGAAGTCGGCGGGGGTGGGGTCTTGCACGCGAACGCGTGCTTCGGCCAGGGTGAGCCACAACCCGCAGTGCTTCGCCTCTTCCTGAACCAGTTGCTCAAGATGTGCCACCGCTGCTCGGTCTACCACCCCACTCATCCCCCGCATCCGGAACGTGGCGAGCGCGTGGGTGAGGCGGGCTTGTTGGCAGTGGGGGTCAATGGCGAGGGCGGCGCTGGCGTCGGCCGCGGCTTCGGCCGCCGACATGACGGTCAGGCGGGCGGCGGCGCGATTCGCATACACAGAGACCGTTTTCCGCCCTAACTGCTCGGCGCGCACCAGGTGGGTGTTGGCGATGGAGGGGTTCCCGACCTGAAGGTGGCAGTAGCCCAGCCACTCGGCGGCCTGCCCGGTGGAGTCTTGGCTGGCGGCCTGTTCAAAGGCGACGATGGCAGTTTCGGGTTGCCCCTTCTGCACCAGCCACTGCCCTTGAGCAAGTGGTTCGGCGAGTGACTGATTCCCGACAGTCACCCACCCGCCGAGTGCCACTGCGACCGCCGCCGTACCGACGGTCGCCCAGCGTGCCCAGTGTCGTCGGTTGATGGCGGCCGTGAGGGCGTGGGCCAGGGCTTCGGCCGTTGGGCGTGCGGCGGGGTCGGCGGCGAGGGCGGCAAGGAGCAACCGTCGGGCCGCGGAGGGCATGGTCGGGCGTGCGGCGGCGACGGTGCGTGCGGCGGCCGACGCTGCTTGCGAGAGGCTCGTGGGGGTAATGTGGGAGAGAACTTCGCGGGTCAGGTAGGGGTGGCGTGCGAAGTGAAGTTCGAAGATGGTGACGGCGAAGGAGAACACGTCGGCCGCGCGGCCATCGGTCGGCGGAGAGGTCGGGTCGGCGAGGTTGGCAAGCACCTCGGGCGGAGCGTAGGCCGCTGTACCCCCTGCCCTTCCGCAGGTCCGGTCGTCGGCCAGGTTGAAGTCGAGCAAGTAGGGAAAGCCGGTAGGCCCGAGGAGCAGGTTGGCCGGCTTGAGGTCGCGGTGAGCGACGCCGTGGGCGTGCAGGTAGCAGAGGGCATCGGCGGTGGCGGCGGCGATGTGTAGCACCGCCTGCGGGTGGGGCATCCACGGGCGGATCGGAAACGGCGGAGGGTCGGTCACTGGTGGGTCGCCGGTCGGGCATTCGCCGGCCACTCGCAGTAGCCACCCCGGAGATGGTTGCTCCACCTCGGCTCGCTCGGAGAGCGTTTCACCTGTGGCTTGCCCGCAGTACGGGAACAACACGGCCGGATGCCCACGCACGGTGAGTGCCTGGTGGACGGGCATCAGGTGCGGGTGGGCGAGCGGGCCGAGTGTATGGGCCTCCTGCGCCCCACGGGTGGAGACTTTCAGCACTTCCACCCGCCCACCCAGAGCGGGGTTCCGCATCAGGTAGACATCCGAAAAGCCGCCCCGCCCGAGCCTCCGCAACACGATCCGCCCATCGACCTCGTCGCCGGGATACAGTTCGAAGGTCGGCCGCCTGGCCTGGCCGAACGACCCCTGCCGGCCGAGCATACTGTGGACGCACAAGAGGCGAGCGACCGACTCGGCGAACGGGAATCGAGCGGCGAATTCCGTGGCGTGGAGGGGGGCACCCGCCTCCGCCCGCAGGCAGAATTCCTCGTAGGCCAGTTCCACCACCAGCGGTTTGCACGCACGTAGCTCAGGGTGAGCGGCAAGAGCTGCGAGGGCATCCGGAGGGTCGCCCGCGGCCCACTTCTCCTGGATTTCGTTGGCCAACTGAGTCAGGTCGGCCGGGGGCGGGGCGATCATGACGGCCCCCCGGCCTGCCCGCGGAGTCGCACGGCCAATCGCTGGATGGTCTTGGTCGTGAGCCCGAACTGGTCGGCCACCGCCTGATGGGTGTGTCCGTCGCGGAGCATCCGCACCATCTCCTGCTCCTGCTGACTCAGATTGGCGATGAGCACTTCCCACCCATCCGCCGCGATGGCTTCAGCACTCGGGGTGGCCCCGCGTGCGGGCGGGTCAGGCAGATCGGCCAGGGATACGTCGCGTCGGACGTCGGCCTTGCGGGTGTGCTGGTGCCGGCCCTCCTCGGCCACCTTCAGTTCGGCCATCCGCGACAGGTACGCCACCAGAGCGTCTTCGGTGGGCAGGTCGAGCCGATCGATCGTCACCTGGAAGAACGACGCCCAGACGTTCTGAGCGAAGTCGTGTGAGTCGAACCGTGAGCGGAGGCGGGGGGAGAGCCGTCTACGAACTGCCGCCCGGACGTGAGGCAGATACCGCGTGACCAAATTGTTGAAAGCTCCCGGCTCTCGCCGCCGACATCCGTCCAGCAGTCGCTCGAATTCGTTCATTCACCCCTCCGGGCGAATCGCCGCCGACAGTATAATCCCGGCTCACCGGGCGGTGCTAGAGAGAAAAAACCGGCCAAGATACTTTCGTACATCATACCCACATCCGGCATAAAGTAATACTCGTAAACGGGAGATGTTTGTTTCCTCCCCCGACCCGCACCGAAAAAACAGACACCACCGGAGATCAGCATGGACTTTCATCAGAACCGCCGTGCTCAGCTTCTCCGCGGTAGCAAGACCGACGATGTGGACGCGTATCTGGTCACCCACCCGGCAAACGTCCGCTATCTGAGTGGGTTCGACACCGCCGATGCTGTCGTCGTCTCGAACAAGGGCGCGTTCGTTGTCTTCCCGGCTGAGGCGATACCGGCGAAGAAACTGCTGCCGCAGGACGTTACCCCGATTCCGCGGGCGGACGACGACACTCTCCCTGCCATCGCCGAGGCGGTGAAGGCGACCGGTGGGCGGGCCGTCGCCATCGAAGGCGACCACCTGACTGTGACCGCCCTGCAGACCCTGGTCGCGGCCGTCGGCAAAACTCCACTCAAACCTCTCACCGGCCGGGTGGAACTGCTGCGCCAGACCAAAGACCCATCGGAGGTCGACGCCATCCGACGGGCGGTCGCGATTGGCGGCCGAGCCATGCTCATGTTCCGGGCCATCCTGCGGGAGGTCGACACCGAGCTTGAACTCTGCCGGCAGATGGATCAACTCCTCTTGCGGGCGGGAGCGCACACCCCGGCTTTTCCGTCCGTCGTCGCCCTCGGCGAGTCGGCTTCCGCTGTGGTTCTTCGCCCCACCCACGACCGTCCGGTGTCCGAGGTGAGCAAGCTATTCATTCACTGGGGGGCTGAGGTGGGCGGGTACTGTGGCACCCTCGCCCGCACTCTCCGCTCGCCATTCGGTGCTCCGCCTTTGCGGAAAACCAAGAACGAGCGGACGGCCGTCGCCTACGACAAAGTTTCGGTCGCCGTCCGTCAGGCCATCCAGGCGGCGCTTGCGGCCATTCAACCCGAGAGCACGGTCGCGGATGTGGCCAAAGCCGCCCACACTCAACTCGCTGCCGCCGGGTTCGACAAGTACGCCGCGGCCGAGGTCGGCCACGGGGTGGGCCTCACCCCCCGCGAGGGGCCGATCGTCCGTCCCGACAATTCGACCCCACTTTTCCCCGGGATGGTCATCACTATCTGCCCACAGGTCCGTATCCCCGATTGGGGGATGGTGAAGTACAGCCAGGTGGTGGTCGTCAATCGCGAGGGCTTCACCGATCTGGGTGGCGGGCCGGCAGCCGATGAGTAACTGTTCCGAGTTGAGACGCGACCAGTGGAAAGGCCTCATCTTCCAGTCTGGTCGCGATCAACTGGAACCTCCGAACACGGTACTCGATACTCACGATGTCCGTGACCATCCTGACTCCGCCCGGCACTGGGGCCATCGCCACCGTTGCCGTCACCGGCTCGCGGGCGTGGGAGGCGGTGCGGGCGATCTTCCGCCCGGCGAAAGGCACACTTCCCGAGCAACCGCCACTGCACCGCGTGTATTTCGGCACCCTCGGCGACGGCGGTGATGAGGTCGTGGTGGGCGTGCCACAGACCGAGCCAGAGGTGGTGGTGGAGGTCCACAGCCACGGCGGCCAGCGGGTGGTACGGTGGGTGGTGGAGCAACTCGAAATGAGCCGCGACCGCGAGGGAGCGGATGAGCCGGAATCTGCTCCTTTGCGGTCGGGGTTCGCCCAGGACCCCCGCGCTGTCTCCTCCCTCACCCACGCTGCCACACTCCGCGTCGCCTCGGTGTTCCTCGACCAACTGCACGGCGCGTTCGCCCGGGCCGTCGAAGCGGTTCTGGCGGACCTACCGAAGTCCCTTTCGCAACTGCACCGGCTCGCGTTGCTTGCCCCGTTCGGGCGTCGGCTCAGCACCCCGCCGCGGGTGGTCATCGCCGGCCCGCCGAACGTCGGCAAAAGCTCGCTGCTGAACGCCCTCGCCGGCTTTCAGCGGAGCATCGTGTCGCCCACAGCTGGCACCACGCGGGATGTGGTCGGCGTGGAACTGGCCTTCGACGGCTGGCCGGTGCGAGTGTCGGATACGGCCGGGCTGCGGGACGCAGGCGAGCACCTTGAAGCGGCTGGCATCGAGTTAGCCGAACGCGAACTGGCAACGGCCGATCTGGTGCTGTGGGTCATGGACCAGACCGACGCGAACCCAGTCCCTCCGCCGCACGACTTCGGCGGCCGGCTCGTGGTGGTGGCGAACAAGTGCGACCAGCCGGGGGAGGTGGCGGCGGGCGGGATGCGGGTGTCGGCAAAGACGGGCGAAGGACTACCGGTGCTGATCGCGGAGGTGGTGCGGCGGCTGTTCCCGGTGGTGCCGCAGCCGGGCGAAGGGGTGCCGTTTCTGCCCGAATTGTGCGACGCCGTGGAGCGAGCAGCGGCCGATCCCGACCGGGCGAAGGAATTCCTGTAGCCGGGGTCTGTGACCACGGGCCGATGGCCCAACCCCGCCGGCTGGGTAGGGTGGGTCCAGCGAGCGCCCCGCTCGCGCCGACCCACGGGATTGGCGTTGCCGTGGGTCGATGGCCCAACCCCGCCGGCTGGGTAGGGTGGGTCCAGCGAGCGCCCCGCTCGCGCCGACCCACGGGTTTGGCGTCGCCGTGGG
>JALOQR010000253.1 GCA_025459365.1 Fimbriiglobus sp. | reverse complement strand
CCGCGAGGAGGTAGAGCAGATCGACGCGGTGTACAAGAATGGGGTGCTGGAAAAGGCGCTGGCCGAAGCGAAGGCGATGGGCGAGAAGACGTTGACTGAGAAGACCCCGCTGCAGCCGCTCATGCCGGGGTACACCAGCCGGTGGGTCGGGCTGAAGAGCAAGTACACCCACGACCCGGTCGACACCACAGTAAAGGGGGAGGTGCTGGACAGGATCGCCGACGCACTGGTGGCCATCCCGGACGGGTTTGTGATGCACAAGAACCTGCGGGACCAGCGGGAAGATGGCAAGTACCCGAGCAACGACAGCCCGTACCGCCGGCGAGATCTGATCAAGGCTCGCGGCGACATCGACTGGGGTACGGCCGAGGCGCTGGCCTTCGGCTCACTCGTCCTCGAAGGGCACCCGGTGCGACTGAGCGGGCAGGACAGCCGGCGGGCGACGTTCAGTTTCCGCCATGCCGTGTACGTCGACGCCGAGACGGGCAACGAGTTCTACCCGCTCGCCAACCTGTCGCCCACCCAGGCCCCATTCGACGTGTTCGACAGCTTCCTCAGCGAGGCAGCCGTCCTCGGCTTCGAGTACGGGTACAGCCTCGACGCCCCGTACCAGCTCATCCTGTGGGAGGCCCAGTTCGGCGACTTCGTGAACGGAGCGCAAGTGATCATCGATCAGTTCATCGCCAGCGGCGAGGCCAAGTGGAACCGCAGCAGCGGGCTGGTGATGCTCCTTCCGCACGGGTACGAGGGACAGGGGCCAGAGCACAGTTCGGCCCGTCCGGAGCGGTTCCTGCAATTGGCCGCTGAAGACAACATCCAGGTGTGTACGTTCACCACCCCGGCCCAGTACTTCCACGCCTTGCGGCGGCAACTCAAGCGGAAGTTCCGCAAGCCGCTGGTGATCATGACGCCGAAAAGCTTCCTCCGCACCAGCACAAGCCCGGTGGAGGAGTTGATCTCGGGCCGGTTTCACGAGGTGCTCGACGACCCCATGATTACCGATCCGAGCCGGGTGACGCGGGTACTGCTGTGTACCGGCAAGGTGTACTTCGACTTGAAGGCCGAACGAGACAAGCAGAGCCGCACGGACGTCGCCATCGTGCGGATCGAGCAGATGTATCCGTGGCCAGCGGAGCAACTGAAGGCGGTGCTGGAGCGGTACCCGCAATCGGCAGTACGGGTGTGGGTGCAGGAAGAGAGCCAGAACAACGGCGGGTGGTTCTTCGTGGAGCCGCGGCTCCGCAAACTCGGCTTCCCGGCAAGCTACTGCGGGCGGGACGCCAGCGCCAGCCCGGCGGTGGGGTCCGAGAAGATGCACCTGTACGAGCAAAAGGAGCTGGTCGACGCGGCGTTGAACAAGCCCGGTGACTACGAGGTCGAGTGACGCATCCCGATCGCCGTGGGCCGTTCGAGCGGATCTCCCATCCGGACGGCTCGCGGCGATTGTCGTTCGTTGGCCAATTTATCTGGCTAACAGCTACTATATCTACCCCACTCCGCCCGAAGAGACCCCCGATGTACCCCCGCGCGACGACGCTGGTTCTCGCCATGGCACTGGTCGCCGCCGGACGGGTGGCGGCTGACGACCCCAAACCCGCCCCGAAGTTCCAGCCGCTGGCCGCCGAGACGGTGCAAGCCTGGGAGAAGCAGGCCGGCGCGGGCGTCGGGCGGATGTACGCTGACGACGAGTACGGCCCGAGGTTCCTGGAGGGCGACGCCAACCGGGGCGACCTCCTGCCGGCGTTCCTCGTGTACCCCGAGAAGTTGGCCGCCCTCGCCCAACTCCCCGCGCCGGCCGAGCCGTTCGGCCTGAGCGTGTCGCTCGGCGACGACCAGGTGAAGGCGGTCGTCCGGTTCCCTACCCTGCGGGCGATCAGCTTCCGGGAAGCTCCTGTCGGCGACGCCGGGATGAAGGACCTCGCCGCCGCCACCGGCCTGCAACAGCTCGCCCTCGACCGCAGTAAGGTGACCGACGCCGGGCTGAAAGAGTTGGCCCCCCTGAAAGACCTCCGCGTGCTCAGCCTCATGAGCACGCCCGTCACCGACGCCGGCCTCAAGCACCTGGCCGCGTTCGAGAAGCTGGAGGTGCTGTCGTTGCGGCACACGGCCGTCACCGACGCCGGCATGAAGGAGCTGGCCGGGCTGAAACACCTTTGGTCGCTGGTCGTGAGCAACAACAAAGTGGGCGACGACGGCATGAAGGAGTTGGCGCAGCTGAAGTCGGTCACCAGCCTGAACGTGAACAACAACCCGGTGACCGACGCCGGGCTGAAGCACGTCGCCAGCATGACGAAATTGCGGACACTCAGGCTGTTCAACACCAAGGTGACGGATGCGGGCATCAAGGAGTTGGCCGCGCTGCCCGACCTGGAGGAACTCGACCTCGGGCTGACAGCGGTGACCAAAGCGTGTGTGCCCGATCTCGCCAAGTTGAAAAAGCTGAAGAGACTGGAACTCAACCTCAGCAAGGTGAGGATCCTGGAGTTGCAAGAGGTGAAGAAGGCACTACCCAACTGCAAGGTGACGTGGGGGGAGTGAGTCCGGCCGCCGGCCGTCGGAGTGCCCATGTCCTTCCCTACCAACTCGGTGCTGGTGGCAGCAGTGGTCGCCAATCGCCAGGTGAGCACCCTGCCCCCCTCGCGAAGTCGGCTCCACCGATCCACTCGACCCCGTGCGTGGAACCGGCAACGCCAGTCGCCAGGTTCTCCGAGCCACCCGACCCCACCAAGGCTCGGCTCTTCGGGAGGGGTTGGGGCATTCTCACCGGGTGCGTGGAGTAGGTACTCCTCTCGCTCCGCCCACTTGCCCTTCCCGCGGGTGCTAGGCTTGCCCACAATACGGCCTTTCGCCGACCGAGGGATTCCCGCGTGACCGCACCCGCCGAGCCGAAGAAGCGATCGTGGACCGGGGTCATCAAGTACGTCGTCGGCGTCGCCCTCCTGGCGTTTGTCATCTGGTCGAACTGGAACGACAAGACAGAAGTGGCCCCGGACGGCGGCACCTACGCCGTACCCGGCCTGCAATCCCTTCTCCAACGACAGCCGAACTGGGGGCTGTACGCGGCGTGCGGGTTGCTGTGCGCCGGGGTGGTCGGGTCACAGTACGTGCGGTGGTTCGTGCTGGTGCGGGCGCTGGACCTGCCGTTCACCCTGCGGAACGCCGTGCGGTTGGGAATGGTCGGGACCTTCTACAACACGTTCCTGCCGGGGGCCATCGGCGGCGACCTGATCAAGGCGTTCTTCATCGCCAAGGGCCAGCCAAACCGGCGAGCAGCGGCGGTGAGCACGGTGGTGGCCGACCGGGCGCTCGGGCTGTTCGGGTTGCTGGTGTTCGGCGGGTTCGTCGGCGGCGGGGTGTGGGTGAGCGAAATGATGTCCGGTAGCGGCGGGCGAATCTCCGACAACAACAAACTCCAGTGGATCATCGTCGGCAGCGTGGCTGCGGCACTGATGGTGGCCTTCGGCTACCTCGCCCTCGGGTGGGTGTCTCCGGCACGGGCAGAGAAGATCGACGCTAAGCTGAAGGGCGTGCGGAAGGTTGGGCCGACGCTCGCCGAGTTGTTCGAGACAGGCCTGCGGTTCCGCCGTCGCCCGCTGGCGGTGCTGGCCGGAGTCGGGCTGTCGGCTGTCGGCCACCTGCTCATGATGCTCCTGTTCCACTTCGCCGTGCAGATCTTCCCACCAGGCGACCTGAACAACCTCGGCACGTTCGCCGAACACATCATCATCGCCCCGATTGGGTACATCGTGCAGGCGGTGGTGCCGTTGCCCGGTGGCCTCGGTGTGGCTGAGCTCTCCTTCGGCGGGCTGTACGAACTCATCCGGCCGGGTGGTGGGAAGGTGGTCGGACTGACCGGGCGGCTCGCCCTGCGGGTCATTGAATGGACGCTCGGCGGGGTGTGCTACATCGTCTACCTGACCATGAAAGACGAACTGCCAACCCCACCGACGAAGCAAGAGGTGGATGAGGCAGCCAGGCTGGAAACGGTGCCGGCGGGCGAGCAGCCAAGGTAATCGACCGAGGTGGATGCTGCCATCTTACCTCGCCTTCCCGTCGGTCGATCCGTAATCGGTATCTGCACACCTGTCGGTGTCGGGTGGGGCGAAATGCCTACCCCGGTGCCAGCGAATACCCGACCAACCGCCGTCTCACCACGGACCCGACCCATCATGGCTACTACCGAACCGCTCCCGCCCGGCGCCCCTTCCACCCCACGCTCGGCCATCTCACCAGACGCCGCTGCCAAGCGACCTGGGGAGATCAAACTCATCAGCCGATCGATGCTTTTCTACTGGTGGCCGGTGTGGGTGATCTGCTTCTTCAACGCCGCCTGGACGTTCCTGGAGGATAACCGCCTGGCCGTGCTGCCGGGAGGGGGGAAGGTAGAGGTGCAGAAGGACGCCACCGCCCCGACCGAATTCAAGGTGACGTACCCAGGCGAGACGTGGAAAGGGCGTGACTACCAGGAACAGCCGGTGCGGAACGCCGCCCTACAGTCCGAGGCGGGGAACGAACCGTGGCCGACCAAGGTGAGCCGGCACCCACTGCTCGGGGTCATGTTTGTCCTGACCCTGCTGCTGGTCATCTTCACCACCAATGTGCCGCTACGGGGATTATGGTCGTTCGTGGTGGCCCTGATGGTCGCCCTGGTGATCGTCATCATCAGCTTGGTGCCGGGGGCATGGGACAAGATCTTCAATCTGTTTTCTCGCTTCCTGGTGTTCATCAACATGGGGGCATACCTGTTCATCGGTGGGGTGGTCTTCGTCCTGTGGGCCGTTGCCTTCTTCATCTTCGACCGCCGCCAGTTCGTGATCTTCAGCCCCGGCCAGATCCGGGTCTGTGAGCACATCGGCGACTCGGTCGAAGCGTACTCGACCGTCGGCGTGCAGCTCACCAAGCAGCGAGACGACCCGTTCCGCCACCTGCTCCTCGGCTTTGGTTCGTCCGACCTGATCATCAAGTTCGCCACCGGCGACCGCCGCGAAGTTCGCATCCAGAACGTCCTTGGGCTGAACTTCAACATGGCCGCGGTCGAGGACATGATCCGCACCGTGCCGTCGTAACCCCTCCGCGACGGCGTGTGGCGTGAGCCGTCGGGTCGTCTTGCGATCACCCGACGGTTCACGCCACACGGCTCGCCCACCCACTCTGCATGCCCGCACTTCACCTGAAGACCACTGAGTGCCGGGTCGGTGTTGTTGGCCTCTACAGCGCCGGCAAGACCGTCCTGCTCACTTCACTCGTCAACCACCTCGACCACCACGATCCCGACCGTTTCCGACTGGGGAAGCCGGGCACCGCCGTCCGCAAGTTCACCCCCCTCCCGCCCGACCCCCACTGGGCAGGGTTCGATTACGCCCGCTATCGCGATGCCCTGGTCCATTCGGGCATCTGGCCGGCGAAGACGTGCGACCGGGCTATGTATGCCTGCCGGTTCGCCCGGACCGACTGGGCCGTGTCCGACTGCGTGCTCAAGCTATACGACCTGCCGGGCGAGCGGTTCGCCGACGCTGCCATGCTCGGCCGCTCCTACGCCGAGTGGTCCGACCACCTGCTCGGGCGGGTGGCCGCCGACACCCCCACCCGCACCGCCTGCGAACCTTACCTGCAAGCCCTCACCGCCGACGCCCCAGACGACGCCAGGCTGGTCGGGGCTTACCGGCTGAGCCTGGCCAACCTGATCCTGTCGCTCAAGCCGTTCGTCAGCCCGTCCACGTTCCTGCTCGACACGCACGGGCAGCCGGCGAAGCGGGCGGGGGCGGCGGAACTGGCCGCGGCCCGGCAGTCCGGCCTGCCGGGGGCCGAATTTGCACCGCTGCCGGCCGACGTGCGGGCCAAGTGCCCCGAGGTGGCCGGCCGGTTCGCCACCCACTTCGAGCGGTACAAGGGGGAGGTGGTGCAGCCGTTCCTGGCGGCGCTCAAGTCGTGTACGTCGCTGGTTGTGCTGGTGGACGTGATGATGCTGCTGGCGGGCGGGGTCGGGATGTACGACGACAACCGGCAAATCCTAAAGGATCTATTCGACGTGCTCGATCCCGGCGAGACGGTACTGGGGACGGTCGGCCGGCACCTGTCCAACGTGTTCCTGCCGCGGCAGTGGCGGCCGGGGTGGATCACCCGGGTGGCGTTCGTCGCCCCCAAGCTCGACCTCGTCCACCCGACCGACCGCGACCGCACCCTGCACCTGCTCAAGCGGATGGTAGGCAAACTAGCTGACCACCGAGACGGGCTGGAGTACCGCTACTTCAACGTGTCGGCGGTGGTAAGCACGCGGCAGATGCCGGGCGAACCGGGCGAGCGGCTGATGGTGGGCGTGCCGTATCGTGGAGTGGATGGTCGGCGGATGCCGCGGGGCGGCGAGCAGCGGTTCGGGGTGAGCGCGGTGCCCGACGACTGGCCAGCAGATTGGCCAGCGGGGAAGTATGCCTTCCCGGAGGTGTACCCACTCATCGCCACTCGTAAAGACTATCCGCCCGATCAGATCAACCTCGACGCCGTCCTCGACTTCGTGCTGGGGTGAACGGCCTGAAAGGCGTCACCCTTTGTGAGTGCCCTACCTCACGGGCACCCACAAAGG
>JALOQR010000252.1 GCA_025459365.1 Fimbriiglobus sp. | reverse complement strand
TGTCAGTTTTAGTACGGTTTCCGGTACGGTTTTCTTGGCTATCTGCTCAGTGGTATCGGGATCATAAACGCCCTGAGGCAATCTGATAAGCCTGCCCACCTTGCAACTAGCGTCCCATGCTGTACCGGGAGCGCAGGAATATTAACCTGCTCCCCATCCACTACGCCTTTCGACCTCGTGTTAGGCACCGGCTAACCCTGGGCGGATTTACCTTCCCCAGGAAACCTTAGGCTTACGGCGAACGGGATTCTCACCCGTTTTATCGTCTACTCATTCCGACATAGTCACTTGCGGTCGCTCCAAGGATCGTTGTCCGTTCCTCTTCACCGCAACCGCAACGCTCTCCTACCGAGCATTTCTGCTCCCACCGCTTCGGTGTCGTGCTTAGTCCCGTTCATTATCGGCGCAGGACCCCTCGACCAGTCCGCTATTACGCGTTGTTTAAATGGTGGCTGCTTCTAAGCCAACATCCTGGCTGTCTCAGGGGTCCAACTTCCTTTCGCACTGAGCACGACTCGGGGACCTTAGCGGGTGATCTGGGTTGTTCCCCTCTCGACTATGAAGCTTATCCCCCACAGTCTAGCTGCCTGTCCTTGTATACCGGTATTCGGAGTTTGGTTTCGATGGGTAGCCGGGTAGGCCCCCATTCGAATTCAGTCGCTCTACCCCCGGCACCAACTAGACAGACGTTAACCCTAAAGTTATTTCGGAGAGAACGAGCTATCTCCACGTTTGATTAGACTTTCACTCCCCCACCCAGCTCATCCCCTAGTTTTTCAACACTAGTGAGTTCGGTCTTCCAGTGGGTGTTACCCCACCTTCATCCTGGCCAGGCGTAGGTCACGTGGTTTCGCGTCTACCGCCACCAACTTCTCGCCCTATTCAGACTCGGTTTCCCTTCGGCTTCGCCGCAGAGCGGCTTAACCTTGCTGGTGACGATAAGTCGTCGGATCATTATGCAAAAGGCACGCCGTCAGACATTCCCATTGCTGGGCATAGTCCTCCGACCGCTTGTAGGCATGTGGTTTCAGGTTCAGTATCCTCCCCTTATCGGGGTTCTTCCCACCTTTCGCTCGCGCTACTTGTGCGCTATCGGTCACTAGAGAGTATTTAGCCTTGGCGGATGGTCCCGCCCGATTCGGACTCACTTCCACGTGTTGAGTCCTACTCAGGAATCCCGCTCGCCCAACTCCCATGCCGCGTAAGGGGCTTTCACCCGCTATGGCCGGCATTCCAGTCCGTTCCGCTATGAGAGTTAGTACTACCGCGGTCCTACAACCCCAAGAGGCTAGGCCTCCTGGTTTGGGCTACTCCGCGTTCGCTCGCCGCTACTGACGGAATCACTGTTGTTTTCTTTTCCTCCAGGTAATGAGATGTTTCAGTTCCCTGGGTTGGCTCGGGAATTCCGGGATCAGAACTCGTTTGACAGCTCCCCCGGACTTTTCGCAGTCTTCCACGCCCTACAGCCTTCTAGTGCCTAGGCATCCCCCACACGCCCTTAGTAGCTTGGCCACATTGTTCGCTCCCTCTGACCCGTACCGATTAGATGAACCCAGCCCTTTCAGGTTAGATGCACCAGTCCGACACGACCCGAGGAGAACAAACCGTTTACCAGCTACGAGTAAACAATGTTCTCTCTTCTAAGGCTCATGCTTGAGAGTCCCTCAAATCGACGACTTCAGCTTCACTGACCACTCCAGCCAACCTTTCGGATGACTGGCATAGCTCGTGAACCCGAAGCCGACATCTGATGCGACTTCGTACCCACCAAATTGTCAAAGAGCCAACACTGTCCCTGACTTGTGTCAGGGGGCGAAACATGCCCAGTATCACCGGGCGAGCCTCGCAACATCTCGCTATGACTTTCTGTCGCAAGTGCTTGTCGCACTTGGCTTTCAGTCACTCAGCGAGGTGTATATTAGCCGTTGATCTCTTGCTGTCAACCCGGCTCGCGATTTTTTCTTTTCTCGTCTTTCTCGCGGCCTTCTTGCTTCATTCAACGCCTTTGGTAGGCCTTGGCGAAGCCGTCAACAGACACCGAAACCAACTCGCTGTTTCATTAGGAACCGAACCAGCCATACCATCTGTGGAGACGAGGGGATTTGAACCCCTGACCCCCTGCTTGCAAAGCAGGTGCTCTCCCAGCTGAGCTACGTCCCCCTGTCGTTCTAATCCCGACACGGGCCGGCTTGCTTTGTTCAGTTCGTCTCGTACGGTCTGTGTGGGTGTACCAGGATTCGAACCTGGGACCTCAGCTTTATCAGAGCTGCGCTCTAGCCAACTGAGCTATACACCCCTGCTTCGTCCCAGCACTTTGTTCTGTGGCTCACCAAACACAAGAGCCAAACCGATTCGGTTTGGCTCTCTTCCGGCAACCGAATTCCCGGTGAGAGCTACCCGTCAGACGGGCAAATCAGAATCGCTTCGGGGATGCGGCGTGCCATAGGCATCACGACCAGGGTTGGTGAACGGCTAGGGGATTGTAAAGGCATCGGCCGACCCGTCAAGCCGATCGCATCTTTTTCCGCGGCAATGACCCGGCTTTCTTTTCCGGAGCCTTTGCCACTGGAGCACTTCCGTCGGTGCCGGTTTTCCGAGATAATCGCGCCGATCAACGTCTGTTGCCTCCCGGACCCGACCATGACTTCTACATTTTCGCCGGGTCGCCGGCTCCGCATTGCCTGGGCGAACCGCCCGCTGCTCGTGCCGGGTGTCTTTAGCCCGCTCCTGGGCCGGATTGCCGAACGCCTTGGTTTCCAGGCGGTTTATCTGTCGGGTGGGGCACTTTCGGCCGGTTTGGGAGTGCCCGACATTGGCCTTCTGACTCTGGCCGAGTTCGCTGGTGAGGCTCATCGGATCACCCAGGCCACCACTTTGCCGCTCATTTCGGATGCCGATACAGGATTTGGTGAAGCCTTGAACGTTGAGCGTACCGTGAAACTGCTTGAGGCAGCGGGGGTGGCCGGGATTCATCTGGAAGACCAGCAGATGCCGAAACGGTGCGGACACTTGTCCGGGAAGAGCCTGGTTTCCACAGAGGAAATGCAAGCGAAAATCCGGGCGGCGGTGGCGGCCCGGCGAGATCCTGACTTCGTCATCATTGCCCGGACAGACGCCCGCGGGGTGACGAGTTTCGAGGACGCCGTGCGACGAGCGAAGCTCTACCTGGAAGCGGGGGCGGACGCCATTTTCCCGGAGGCGATGGAATCGGCGGAGGAGTTCGCGGCATTCGCGGATCAGGTGACGGCCCCGCTGTTGGCCAACATGACCGAGTTCGGCAAGGGTCCGCTGCTCGACGCGACGGCACTGGCCGACATGGGCTACGCGATGGTGCTCTACCCTCTGACGGCATTCCGCAGTGCGATGCGGGCGGCGGAGGAGACACTGATGGAGGTCATTGCCAACGGGCACCAGCGGAACCGGGTGCCGACGATGATGACGCGGGCGGAACTTTACGACCACCTCGGATACACCGGCTACGAGCAACGCGACCGGGCCTACTTCGGGGGTGTCGCCCAGCCAAGTCCGCAAAAGCCACGCGAGTCGGGGTCAAGTGGCTGAGTCTGACACTGGTGGGTTTTGTGGGGCGGTTACGATCGGCTTCTGCTTGCACTTCGGCGGGCCGAGCACCTCGTGTAGCACGACGGCCAGAGCGACCGCATCGCCGCTGGCGAACAGCGCAGCCAGACGCCGGCCGACGGGGGTTTCCGATTTGGTTGAACGAGAAGGGGTGAGTGTGGCCGCCTTCTCCGGCCGCTGCACCGGGGCGGCGGTCGGCACCGACCCGCGTGGGGTCACCACCGTGGCGACCGGCAGTTCGTCGGGCACTACCGGGGCGGGTTCGGCTTTGCTCCGCTTGGCGGTTGGGAAGCCGGACGGGGGGTCGTCGGCCCGCGACTTCTTGCGGGCAGGCTGAACCGTCGGCACCGGGTTGGGGCGGGCAGTGCTGACTGGGCGGGCGGTGGGTACCGGCTTCTGTCGCTGGGCTTCGACGGCCCGAATGTAGCGGTCGAGGTCGTTGCGGTTGGTCGGTGCGACGGGGTCAGGGTTCTCGCGGGCGGCGCGGGCCCGGCGCTCCCGCTCCCGCTCGCGGTCCTGCTCCTGTTGTCGGCGGTCGGCCGCCCGCTTGAGCGCCTGCGTCAGGTAGCCAAGCACCGACATCACCACGATGATGCCGAAGGTGAAGAGCAACCCGCCCATGACAGCCTCACACAAGGGGGAGCCGACCCTGCGAGGGGTCGGGTAGGCCATGAACCCGACCCCTCACGGGGTCGGCTCCAACACTATCGTCCAGTGCCGTCGGTTGGGCCGGTCTGACCGGCGATGCCCTGCCGCATGTTCGTATCAGCCTGAATATTCTTCATGTTGTAATAATCCATCACGCCGATCCGCCCTTCCTTGAACGCACTGGCAATGGCCAGCGGCACTTCCGCCTCGGCCAGCACCACCTTCGCCCGGTTTTCCTGAATCGCGGCCTGCATTTCCTGCTCGAGCGCCACCGCGGCGGCCCGGCGTTTTTCGGCTTCGGCCTGGGCCACTTTCAGGTCGGTCTGGGCCTGGTCAGCGGCCAACTTCGCCCCGATGTTCTCGCCCGGTTCGAGATTGGCGATGTCGATCGACACGATCTCGAACGCGGTCTGGGCGTCGAGGCCGGAGTGGAGCACGGTCTGAGAAATCATGCCGGGGTTGGCAAGTACTTCGCGGTGATCGTGGGCCGAGCCGATCGCCTTCACAATCCCCTCGCCGACGCGGGCGATGATGGTTTCTTCGGTTGCCCCGCCGACCAGCCGTTCGAGCTTGGTTCGCACGGTCACACGGGCCGTCGCGAGCAACTGAATACCGTTTTTGCACACAGCATCGAGGTACTTTTTGCCCTTCGCCGGGTCGGGGCAGTCGATCACCTTCGGGTTCACACTCGTCCGCACGGCGTCGAGCACATCGCGGCCGGCGAGGTCGATAGCGGCGGCGGTTTTCCAGCTCAAATCCAGCCCGGCCTTATGGGCAGCGATGACTGCCTTCACGGTCTGTAGCACCCGTCCGCCGGCCAGGAAGTGGGCTTCCAGATCTTCGGTGTTGATCGGCACGCCGGCCTGCACCAGAGCGATCTTCTGGTTCACAATCATCGCATAGGGCACCTGCCGCAACTTCATGCCGAACATGCTCCAGATGGAGATGTTCGCCCCGGTGAGCAGGCTTTGAATCCACAACCGCACAAAGCTGAAAAACACGAAGAGCACGATCAGGAACACCAGGGCGGCAACCCCGGCGGCGATGATCAACACCAACCCGAGGACGTCGGGTCCACCGCCATCCGCCGGAGGGTTGTTCGGCCCTGCGGGGGGAGTTTTCGCCTGTGCGAACAATGCCAGGTTGAATGCCCAGATCACGGGGAATCCTTGTGGTGAGGGGGCTGTGTGTGATCCGCCGGGGGCGGCGGGGTATGGGTAGTCTATGCCCGATGTGCGGCAATACGAAGGGGCGGGCGAACGTTCCTGCCCCGGCAAGCTAGGGAACCCGGATTCACTCACGCAAGCGGCACAGTCCGGCCGATCTCGATAGTCGGGGTAATCCGCACAGCCTTGCCGACCGAGGTGCCCGCATGCCCTCCGCCCGCACGCTCGCCTTAACCGCCCTGGTAGCATCTGGGGTGGCGTCTGCCGCCGACCCCCGCCCACTCTACGCCCCGGCGCCGTCGGTCACCCAGAAAAACCCGACCGCCACGGCCACCAAACAACCGTCGCTCATGGACTTCGTCGCTGAAGCCCACCGCGACACCGTCGGCGGCGTTGTGCGGGCCGCCACCCTCTCGGCCAAATCGACCGAAGAGGAGTTCGTCGCCCATCCGGCGGTGTACGACTGGCTCCTCGATCACCCGGACCGCACCTCGCTCGGCTGGCAGCGGATGAAGGTGCCGTGCGTGGATATCGTCGACCGGGGCAAGGGGCAGTTCACCTGGGCCGATGAAACCGGTAGCGAGCTACACTGGCAAACGGTCGGCGACATCCCGAACGGGCGGATCTGGTATGCGACCGGCAAGGTGAAGCCGGCCGCACTACTACCGATGATCCCGGTGAAGGCGGTGGCGGTGTTACAGGCCCCGCGGTCGGCTCCGAACAAGGACGGATACTGCACGTTCAAGCCGGTGGTGAATGTGTACCTCCAGTGCGACAGCCGGCTCGCCAACGCGGCGCTGCGGATCGCCGGCCCATCCGCCCCGAAGATGGCCGAGGAGGGCGCTGGCCAGTTGCTCTATTTCTTCAGCGGCGTGGCAAAGCACCTGGAGAAGCACCCGGATCAGGTGGAAACGATGCTCGCCCCGAAGCCGACCGCCACGAAGAAGAAGTAACGTCCCTCGACCCCAACGGGGTCGTTCACCCAGCCCAGGGTTGAGCGAGCGGAGAGAGCGACACCCTGGGGGAACTGTCCCCTCCGGGAACTCGCTGCCATCATTTCCCCCCTTCCCCGCCCGCCCGCCGCCCGCAACAATCGCATGGTCCCCCCGAGGTGCCGCCATGCCCCGCCTATTCGCCACCCTACTCGCCCTCCTCTTGCCACTGGCCAGCATCGCCCAGGAAAAGAGTGGCGAGAAGAAG
>JALOQR010000001.1 GCA_025459365.1 Fimbriiglobus sp. | reverse complement strand
TCCGCCGCCAGCTTCTGCTTGTCCTTCTCCCCGCTGTACGCCACGACGGGGATGTTGAACACGTTCTCGGCGTAGTCCACCGCGTCGTAGATGCGAAGGCACTTCTCGATGTAGTCCGGTTGCGGGCCGAACTTCTTCTCGCCGATGTACTCGCGGGTGGTGGTGAACCCTGCCCCCGGCCCGAGGACGGCGAACTCGAACGGGCGCCGCAACCCGATATGCCACGTCCCCGCACCGCCCATGCTGAACCCACGGAGGACCACCCGGCGGGGGTCCACCGGCCAGAATCTTGTCGCCTGGCCGATCACCTCCAGCACGTCTTGCTCGCCGGCCCAGCGGTAGGCGTTATTCCCTCGGCCGTACACCTCCACCTCGAAGTGGTCGAGCGGTTTGCCCTTCTTGGCCGTTTCCTTCGCGTGAATGAACTTCACCTCGGTGAGGGTGGCGTCACGGCCGTGCAGGATGACATCCAGCCGGTACTTCTTCTTCGGGTCGTAATCGTCCGGGTAGCGAACGGAGTACGGCTGGATCGACCAGTCCACTTCGGATTTGTACCCGCAGACCACCGGCTTACCCCGTACCTCCAACCACGGTTGCTGCTTCTTCGACCCCACTTTCGCCCGTTCCAGCCCAGCGTCGAGTACCGCCACCGTTTGCGCCGCGGATTTGTCGGTGTACCACTCGCCATGCTTCACGATCCACTCGGCCGCCTTCAGGTACACCAGCACGTCCGGGTTGGTGATCTTGTCCTTCGCGATCGCCGTCTTCAACTCGGCCGTCTTGTCCTGGATCTTCTTCAGCGTGGCGTCGTCGGGCGGGAAGGTCTTCGGGGCGGGGAAGTCGGGGGGTTGGGCGATGGCAACAAGCGGGGCGAGGAGCAGAAGTGCGAGCGGGCGCATGCGGCGGGCCTCGGTCGGGATGGGACCAGGCTACCGTGGCCACGGCCAAAAAAGTAGGGGCACCCACAAGGGGTGCCCCTGAACGGCGAAGGGCACCCACAAGGGGTGCCCCTACGTTTCGAGTTAGTACCCGCCGCGACGGCCACCGCCGCCGCCGCCGTATCCGCCACCACCGCCGCCGTAGCCACCACCGCCGCCGTAGCCACCGCCGCCGCCACCGCGACGACCGCCGCCACCGCCGCCGCCGTAGCCACCGCCGCCGCCGCCACGCGGGCGTTCTTCACGCGGGCGGGCTTCGTTCACGGTCAGGGTGCGGCCCTGGAAGTCCATCTGGTGGGTGGCCTGGATCGCCTCCTGGGCGCCGCTGGCCATCTCGACGAACGCAAACCCGCGGCTCCGGCCGGTGTCCCGGTCGGTCACCACTTGGGCGCTCACCACCTGGCCGTACTGGCCGAACAGCTCCATCAGGTCCTGGTCGGTCGTACCGAACGACAGGTTGCCCACATACAGTTTCGTGCTCACGAATCACCTGGCGGTCACGGTCTGACCGCGTGCGAGTGCCGCCCCCGGCCGGTGCCGGGGGGCGGACGAACGAACCGCGCCGCAGGTCCACTACCCACGGGCTTCGGCTTCGGCTCCTCGGTCAGACGTTTCCACGGTCGCGATACGGTCTCGGAGGTGAACTCGGAGGCGGCGAGGCGGGAACAGTCGGTGAGAGGGGACGCTTTCGTTCGTCGCGGTCGGGGTCTCTGGCCCCAGCCGTGAAAGGATGATAACAGCCCGTCCGGAAAAAGCGAGCGGAATGTTTCAAGATTCTTTGAAAGCCACTTGCCGACAGCTTTTCCCCACCCCGCATTTGCGGCCACTGGTGACGGATCGTGGATACGCTCACGCCAGGCCGAACACAATGCTCCCGTGGGTTCTGGAAATCGGTTGCACCGCCTCCTCCGCCCGGTTAAGTTCCTATGACTGCTTGTGTTGGCCCCCGCCTGCCTTCCCCACGTCCATCTCCGGAGCGGTCTGATATGCTCGCCATCCCCGGTTTCGAGTCGAAGGACACCTGCGACGGCGTCACCCGCCGCGATCTGATGCGGATTGGCGGATCGGCCGTGTTCGGCCTCAGCCTGGCTCAACTGTTCGCCTTGCAAAGTGCCGCCCGGGCGAACAGCCCGAAGGAAGGTACCACCTCCGAGGGGAAGGGGTTCGGCAAGGCAAAGAGCGTGATCCTGCTGTACCTGCAAGGCGGGCCGAGCCACCTCGACCTGTTCGACCCGAAGGACGACGTGCCGGCGGCGAACAAGAGCATCTTCAAGCCGATCCCGACCAAGGTGCCCGGTCTGCAGTTCACCGAGTTGCTGCCGAACCTGGCCAACGTGATGGATAAGGCCACCCTCATCCGCACGATGAGCTACACCCCGAACGGCCTGTTCAACCATACCGCCGCCATCTACCAGATGCACACTGGGTACACGACCGACAAGGTGTCGGCGTCGGGCCAACTCGAACCGCCGAACGCCAAAGACTTCCCCACCGTCGGCTCGAACGTGGTGAAGTTCAAGCCGCCCGAAGTGCCGATGCTGCCGTTCGTCATGATGCCCCGCCCGCTGCAGGAGAGCAACGTGGTCGGCAAGGGGGGCACCGCCGGGTTCCTGGGTAAGGCCTACGACCCATACCTCCTCTACCCGACCGGCGACGACATGGACATGGCGAAGATGGACCGCATCAAGGTGGATGACCTCCTGCTGCGCGACGAATTGAGTGCCTCCCGCATGGAACGCCGCGCGACCCTCCGCGAAACCGTGGCCAAAGGGATGACCGACATCGACGCGGCGGTGAGCAAATACGACCTCGACTCCTACTACGGCAAGGCCCTCGGGTTGGTGCTGAGCGGGCGAGCGAAGGAGGCATTCGACCTGAAAAAGGAAGACGACAAACTGCGGGAAAAGTACGGCAAGAACACGTTCGGCCAGTGCTGCCTGCTCGCCCGCCGCTTGGTCGAGGCCGGCACCCGGTTTGTGGAAGTGAACTGGCCGAAGGTAGCGAACTCCGACAACCACTCGTGGGACGTTCACACCGGGCTGAGCAAGCGGATGAAGGACCAGGCGGCCCCGATGCTCGACAAGGGTCTCTCGGCGCTGATTTCGGACCTGAGCGACCGCGGCATGCTCGACGACACGCTCGTGATCGCCGTGGGCGAATTCGGCCGCAGCCCGCGGCGGGGGGTCAGCACCAGTGGCAACCAAAACTCGGACGACGGCCGCGACCACTGGCCCTACTGCTACTCGGCGGTGATCGCCGGCGGCGGGGTGAAGAAGGGGTACGTCCACGGCAAGAGCGACAAAACGGGGTCGGCCCCGCTGGAAGGGGCAGTCCACCCGACCGAGTTGCTCGCCACCCTGTACCACGCGGTCGGCATCAAGCCCGACACCATCGTGTACAACCACCTGAACCAGCCTCGCGAACTGGTGAAGGGCGAACCGGTGACGGCACTGCTGGGGTAAGACGCCGGCCACAACCGTTGGAACCGCGACTGGTCGTGAGCGAGTGGGCCACAACCCACCCGCTCACGGCCGGTCGCGGTTTCAGGGGCTCACTGCTTCAAGGCCGCCTTCAGCTTGGGCAGTTTCTCGGCCGGCGGTTCCAGCAGCACGTTGCCATCGGCCCACTCACCGTTCGGCACCACCGTCCCATTCACCTCACCCAGACGCCCCCGCATCGCGTCGGCTGTTTCGCGGGCCACCGTGGAGTCGTTCATCCGCACCGACACCCCCAGACACAATTCGGGTTCGAGCGACAGCCCCACCGCGGCTGCTTTCACCCCGTCCAGCCGCTTCACCCACTCCGGCGGCACCCGATCGCCGAGGAGTTTCAGTTGCGGCAGCTTCGCCCAGTCCTTGACATCGGTCGCTACCCACCCCAGGGCCGACGGACTGAGCTTGTCGATCGACTCTCGCACCGCCGGGCGGAGGTCGTCGTACCCGGCGCTGGGTGTGGGCGCCAGGTGCTTGGCGTTCAGGGCGAACACAAGTGTTTTTTCGTTCGGCTCGGCCATGACAAACGGCACCCCGCCGAGTTCGACGCTCACCGGGTCGCGGCCCTGGGCCTTGAGCTTGTCGCGAAACCTCGCTTCGTCCGTCGGCCTCTCACGCAGCCCGAGCACCAGCACCAGTTTGAGGTCGTCGATGTTCACCCCGAGAGTGATGGCCTGGATGGCCGAGGGCGGCAGGCCTGCTTCGCGGAACTGGGCGAATAAGTCGGCCGGGAGGCCGAAGTCGGTGAGTAGGGCGTCGGCGGTGCGGCCCTTGCTGCGGGTGTACTCCTCCAGTGCCGCCGGTTGCATCACTGCCACTACCTGAGAATCCTTCGGGATGTACTTCAGCCCGCCGACCGCCCGCGGAGGGAGTGTGACCGGTGGCAACGGTGGGGCCGGCGGGACCACCGGCGGAGCCGAGCGGAAATAGAACCAGAGGGCGAACCCCGCGACGATGACAGCAGTAAGGCCAAGAGACAGGAAGACCAGCCCGAACGGCGGTGGGGGCGGAGGGGCATCGGCAGTTGGGGCGGGGGCGTCGGTGGGTGGGGCGGCGTCGGTTACAGGTGCGCTCTCGCCGCAGTGCGGGCAAGGGGCACGACGGGCGGCAGGCACCTCAGCGAGGGTGAACACCGATCGGCAGTATGGGCAAGTCACCGACACGGGCATGAGTGAAACTCCGGAACGGCGAGCGGCGCGGTGAGGATTCCACCGGTGAGGCTTCACCGGCCATCCGCACCGCGCCGCTCGCTCACCTGCTTACCGCACCTCGACGATGAAGTTCACCTCGGGTTGGCCGGGCAGGTCGGTCTGCAACCGCACTTCCTTCCGCAGCGGGCCAGCCCCCGGCTTCGGCTCGTACCGAACGGTCACGAAGTGGCGATCGGCAGCCACCGGGAACAACTCCAGCGTCACACCATCTCCCTGGTCGGCCGCGGCCGTCAGTTTGCACTTGGCGTCGGCCAACACCAGCACCTTGCCCACCTGCGCCCGGCCGGGGGCCACATCTTGAAACACCACGACTCCTTCCCCGGCCACCCGCACCGGCGGTTGCACCCGCCCCGTGATGGCCACCGACACGGAGGGAGTATCCGGGTCGTTGGTTTTCAGCACCACGGCATCGCTCAGGGTGCCGGGCGGGGCGGTGTCCTTCAATCCGACGGTTACGGTGTACGTCGTGCCCAGCACTTCCCCGCGGCTCGTCTCCTTCACATTCAGGGTGAATGCCCCACCTGGAGCGTTGGCCGGCTCCACCTTCCAGTCTTTCACCTTTCCGGTGTAACGCAGGGTGACGGACTTCTCGGCGGCTCGCCCCTGCGGCACGAAGCCAAAGTCGATCAGCCCCGGTGCAGACAACGACACATCCTCGCGGCTGATCGCCGAAAACCGCAACTCGGCGGTCGATACAAAGCTCGGGCCGACCGTCACCAGCATCTTTTTCGTCACCGCCCCCTTAAACTGAGCGGCGTTCATGGCGACGGTGAACTCGGCCGACTCGTTCGGCTTGAGCACCCGGTTCGGCGGGAATGCCTTCAAACAACCGCACTCCAGCCGCACATCCACCACCTGAAGCGGCACATCGTAGATGTTGGTGAAGGTGAACGTGTGAGTCGAGACGGTACCCGCCGGCACGCTGCCGAAGTCGTGCGCCACATAAGCCGGGGCCTCGCGGCCAGGGTCTTTGAGAATGTCCGGGAGGAAGAGTTTGTTCGCCCACGGCTTGGGGGCGGGCGGGCGGGCGGGCGGCTGGGCGATGGCGAACGCAACGACGACGAACAGGGTAGCGAACGCGATCCGGGTCATGCCGCACGGCCTCCGGGTGACGAGACAGACCCAATTTACCCGAACCGGCATCACACGCCAGCCGTGAAATGAGTGAGGACCGTTCCGAAGAACCCTCCTCTGGGATCGTTGTTACCGAATCGGCAGGTCAACAAGCGGACGTGGCCCATTCTCTGTGAGGCGTCATTGGGAGGAGTGGAGTCGCACACACGACGCATCGACAGGGATGCGAGTAACCTGGTAGCATCCGGGGAAAACCGAGCCGTTCACCGGAACTACTTGCTCCGTAGGAGGTTCGACCTCATCCTCGGCGGTTGTGCGTCAAACGTGTGTTCGGTGGTCGCGGCAACCATCGCACCACCAGCTACGGTTCGCCCCCGCCTCGTCGGTGGGATTACTTCTTGTCCGCCGCCTTCTCCGGCGGCTTGGCTTTCACCGCCGGGGCGTCGGGCGCGGGAACGAACAGCTCGACGGCCTCCTTCACCCGCTTGGCGATGTCGGCCGCCCGCCTGGCCCACTCGTCGCCCGTCAACCCGCCGTTCAGCTCGGGCATCTCGTCACCGAGCAGCTTCTCGATCGCCCACGCTGCCCGGCCACCGACGGTGAACAGGTCCTGTTTCACCGCAAACCCGTGTCCTTGATACTGTAGATCCCCCGTCTCCAGCCGGTACAGGATAATCATGTCCTCGGGGTCCTTGAGCGATACCCGCCCGCAGTCGGTGAGAGACGGCACCAGCAGTTCGGCGAGCCGCAACTGATCGCCCTTCGGCAGGCGCTCCCACGCCTTGACGGTTTTGGACACGGCCGGATACTTCTCGGCCGCGAGGTAGGTCTTCACCAACTCCCGCACGATCGGCCCCTCCGCGAGTGCCAGGGCGGGGTGGGCCAGCGCGAGGACGAAACTGAAGCTGAGCATGGTTGATCTCCGGGCGACGTTCGCCGCGTGCGGGGGGTCAGGGGCGACGGAAGTTTACGTTCGTCGGGTTGACGGCGCGATCAAGGTCGAGCACCAGGGTGGCGATGATGCCGTTTTGAAATTCTAGCGTCAGCTCGATCTTGTTTGTGCCAGGAATCCGCTTGGGAGTGTCCGTCCGAGTGCCGCCGCCGGCGACGATCTTGGACTCCACGACGATCGCAGCCGCGTGTGCCTGGTTGTAATTCTTACCCAGCACTTGGCCGTGGTACTGCTCGACAATCTCGTGGGTGATCGCACCCGCCCCCCATCGCTCGTCGGCGGTGTAGAACACCGAGATGTCGTTGGGGTCAAGTGCCTTCAGGTCCCAATTACCGATCTGAATCTCCTTCTTGTTCTCGGCCGCGATGGAGGTCACCTTCTCATTTTCGAAGATCGGCTTCGTGGCGGCTTGGGCGTCCTTCCGCCACTGCTCCGGGTTCAGCGCCCCGCCGGTCCGCCAGATGTCGCCGGCGGCGTTCTTGTTGAGCGTCCAGCCGGTGGCGTTTTCCAACTGCCCCACGGCGTCGGCGGCCTTGGTGCCGGTCAGTCGGAGGCCGGTGTAGACGGTGAACGCGGCCTCGTCGGCCACCCCGGGATTGCCTTTCTTGACCACCAACTCCACCTTCACCGTCCCGGCCCCGACGTCCATCCCTTCGACCATGAGGTCGATCGTCGCGGGCACGGCGATCTTCCCGAACTCCATGTCGTTGGCCTCCACCCACTTGCCGGCGTTGGGGCCGACCCACCCCTTGTACCACACCTTCACGTTGGGGCCGATGGTCCAGTCGAGCATCCACCAGTCCGTCACCCCCGACGTCATGTTCAGGGTGGCCGGCACGAGGTCGGGGTCGCCGGCCTTGATCTGGTGTTCGCCGGTGCCGGGGTCGGGCAGGTTGTCGCTCACCAAAGCCTGCATCGTCTTCTGCCCCTCGTCGAAGTTGTCGTTGATGTGGGCCTTCTTCCCGGGGGCTTTCCCCTTGTCCTTGTCGTCCAGCCCGGCGACGGAGAGTTTGATCGTCGTCGGCTTCGGGTCGGCTCCAAGGATGAAGCCGGCGGAGATGTCCCACAGTGTCAGGTTGGCGGCGGTGACGCTCACCGCCGGGGTGTTCCCGTACCCGCTCGTCGTGGCCGTCACCACGTCGCTGTCGAGTTGCGGGTTGGTTCCTTGGCGGTAGAGGGTGAACGCGGCCGGCGCCGGGGCCTTGAACGTCACCCGGTAGTCGCCCAACCCGACGCCGGTGAACTGGTACTCGCCGGCGTCGTTCGTCCACGTCTGGGCGACGTAACTCCCGCCCGCCGCCGCGTACAGCCACACCCCCACCGCGTTCAGTTTCCCCTCGGTCGACTGCATCACCCCGTCGGCGTTCGCGTCGTTCCACGCCCACCCGTGGACGGTGCCGGTGGGCGGCGGCGGGTCGGTCGGCGGGGGCAGGTACGGCCCCGGCTGCGACGGGGTGGCGGGCACCGGCGGCACCGGCGGGGCGGCCGGGTCGACGGGGACGACCGTCACCGCGCCGGGGTCGACCGGATCGGCCCCGGTGGCCGGCGGGTTCGGCGGGGCGACGACCAGCGGGTCGAAGAGCGGGTCGACGGCGACCCCCCAGGTGCGGTCGTTGTAGTCCCAGTCGGGCGTCTGGCCGGGCATGCCGGCCAGGTCTTCCAGCCGCAGCACGAACTGCCCGGCGGCGGTGCCGGGGGTGATGATGAACGGCCGGTGGGTGGTGGGGGAGGTGCCGACGGTGGCGTCGTCGGGGGTGTACCCGACCGACTGCCCGCCGACGGTGGCGGTGACGGTGTTCACCAGGGCGGCATGAATGGCGGCGGTCGCGCTCGGGGCGTCGACGATCACCCGGTCGTTGTGCGTCGGGAGGGCCGGGTTGAGGGCGATGCCGCCAGTGAAGGTGGCGGCACTGTCGCCCGCATCCCCGGTGGCCGGGCTGAGCAACCCGACGGCGAAGAAGGCCGGCACCTCGCGGGCCTCCAACTGCTCCAGGCTCAAACGGCCGAATGTCCGATGGGGGGGCGAATTTTGAGGCTCATGGTCGTGGTTCCGTGCCCGTGGGGGGAAGTGGATCCGGTGGCCGACGGTCGTGCTACCGTCGAACATTAGACCGACGGGATTCGATCGTGTCAAGCGAATTGTTTGCCGTGCGCACGATTTTAACCGGAGACTGGGCGTGCGCTCACGGGGACGTGCGCGCGTCGGCCTGCGGCCGGAGTGGGCGTACCTTCCAATTGCCGTCCGCGGCCGGAACTGGACACGGATTCCGGGGATTCGCCGCAAGTCGTTGGCCGGCATGGGACGTTCGCACGGGCGGCGGGGCGCGGCGGCGGGGACCATCCCGCCGGGGGGGTATGGGGCGCAGGGTGATCATCTTGATAATGTTGAGACCGACGGCGGTGGGCGGGCCTATCCTGACGGTATCCCGCGTCCGCACTGGGCCGTCGCCGTGCTTCCCCCTCTGCCGCCGAACGCCACTTTCCGCGATCGCCTACTTCGCCCACATCGCTGGCGGCTGTGGGTGCAGTTCGCCTTGCTCGGCATGTTCGTCGTTCTCGGCCCGCTCTTGTTCACCTCGCAGCGGTTGCTCGACTCCGGCCGCGAAGTGCTCGTCGATCACGAGACGATCGACCTGAGCGACGAGGCCAACCTGCGGGTGAATGAGTTCCGCGAAGATATGGCGTACTTCGCCCGCGATGTGCGGAAACGGGTGAACGATCAGCCGGCCGTGCGGTCTCTCGCTCAGGTTGTCACGGGGGTCGCCGACGGGCTGAACCTGCCCGCCGATCGCGTGTGGGACGACCCCGATACTCCCCTCGAAGCGCGGCGGAAGTACCTGCACGGGACGGCGGTCGGTGTGTACGCCTTTCGCTTCAACGGGGTCGAGGCGGTGGTCGAGGCGTCGTCGGCGCCGTTGCCGTCCGATCCGGGCCGGCGTGCGGCGCTGGTCGCCAGCCTGACCGACGTGGGCCGTCGGCTCGGTCGGGAGTTCAATCGCTCTGGGTTGCACTTTCAGCCACCGGCCGGGAATGAGCCGGGCCGGGCGATCCTGGCGACCTCCGAGCGGCGGGGGGATCACATTGTCGCGGTGGTCCTCGACTTCACCCGGTACGTGAATAACCGCCAGCGGATCTCGCCACGGCACTACTACATCGTCACCGATCCGGCCGGTCGGGTGCTGGTCCACCCGACCAAAGCCGCCGACCCAGCCCGCACACTGCCCGAGGTGGTGCAGTGGAAATACCCCTCCTTTGAGGGGCGTGGATGGTTCGACACCACCCTGGAACCCGAAGCGAAGTGGCGGCGGATGGCGCAGGCGGTGCAATCCGGCGGTGCCCGCCTGACGGCGGTGCCGGCGGCGGAGTTGGCCTGCCTGTATCGAAAGGGTTACTTCAGCCGGACACTACGCGAAGCACTGGGGGAGGAGAAGGCGGCGGCAGCAGCACTCCGGCTGAATCAGCGGATGTGGGAGGCAATGGCCGCCGACCCGAAGCTCCGGGTGGGCGAGGCCAGCCCGGCGTTTGGGTATGTCGAGGTGTCGCACCCGACGCCCGATGGCTTGAAGGCGGCGTGCGAAGTGGTGGGGGCGTGGTGGCGGGCGGAGACGGGCGACCCGCGGGCGGCGGTACGCTGGTCGACCCCACTGGAGTGCCAGACGTACCAGGGGCAACTCACCCCACTGCGGGTGGATTTGAACGACGTCGATGATCCAGGCTGGCTGGCGGTGGCGGCTTCGACCGAAGAACTCCGCCAGGACATCGACGAACGCTTCCACGATGTGTTTCTGCGGTGGGTGGTGCCGGGGTTGTTGGTGTCGGGAGTGTTGGGCATCGCTCTGGTGATGACGCTGACGTACTCGGTCAACCGGCTGGCACGGGCGGCGTCGCGGCTCGACACCGACGACCCGAACCCGAAGCCACTCCCCCTCGGCGGCCCCTACGAAGTCGGCGAACTCGCCCGCACCCTGCAGTCGCTCGTCGGCCACGTGCAAGACCGCGACCGCCAGTTGCGCGATCGCGCCGCCCGTTACGAGACCATCCTGCGAGCGGCCGGCGAGGGGGTACTCGTCACCAGTTCCGGCGGAGTGATCGAAGAGGCGAACAAGGCCGCCGGGCGGATGTTCGGCACCACTCCGGAAGGGCTGATCGGGCGGGCCGTCACCAGCCTGTTGCGAAATCCGAACGATCTGCCAGCGGCCCAGGAGAGCGACACCGTGGCCGGCGCGGCATCGGGTAGCCGCACTCTGGAAGCCGTGCAGGGCATGCGGCCCGATGGTTCCGACTTCTGGCTGGAAATGAACCTGAAGCCGGTGCCCCTGCGTGACCGGGTCGTGATGGTGTGCGTCCTGCGCGACATCACTCAGCGGCGAGAAGCCGAAGACCGCATCCGCAAGTTGAACGAAGACCTCGACACGCGGGTGAAGCAGCGGACGGCCGAGTTGGAAGAGGCGAACGCCAAGCTGGAGGTGGCCCTGCGGCAGGCCGAAGCGGCGGTGCGGGCAAAGGATACGTTCGTCGCCACCATGAGCCACGAACTCCGGCAACCGCTGCACATCATCATCGGGTTCACCGAAGCCCTGAAGGAAGAGGCGGCCGACCTCGGAGCCGAGGCGATTGAACCCGACCTGAACAAGATTCTGTCCGCTGCCAAGCACCTGCTCGACCTGATCAACGACATCCTCGACATGGCCAAAATCTCGGCCGGGAAGATGGAGCTTTCGATCGGGACGATCCCGCTCGTCGAACTGGTGGGCGACGTGAAAACGCTCGTCGGCCCGCTGGCGGCGAAGAACGCCAACGAGTTCGTCGTTGATGCACCGCCCGATCTGGGTCAGATGACCGCCGACGGCCGCCGCGTGCGGCAGATGCTCCTGAACCTGCTCTCCAACGCCTTCAAGTTCACCCAGGCCGGGCGGGTCGATCTGCGGGTGCGGCGGTTCACCGAGTCGGGCCGCGACTGGGTCCGGTTCACCGTGTCGGACACTGGCCGCGGCATGACTCCCGAGCAAGTCGGCCGGCTGTTCCAGCGGTTCTACCAGGCCGATAGCGGCACCACTCGCGGGGCTGGCGGTACGGGCCTCGGTCTGGCCATTACCCAGAGCTTCAACGACCTCATGGGCGGCCAGCCGATCCGCGTCACCAGTCAGGAGGGGGTCGGCACCGAGTTCGTCGTGACCCTGCCGGCGGTGGTGGAGGCCGTCGCCCAGACTCGCCCGCCGTCTCCCCCACCGGCTGCCCTGCCCGCCGCCGACACCCCGCCTCCTCAGCCCGCCGATGGCCGCACCGTGCTCGTGGTGGACGACGACCCGATGGTGCGCGAACTGATGCAGCGCTTCCTCGGTAAGGAAGGCTTCCGCGTGCTGCTCGCCGGCACCGGCGACGACGGGCTGAAACTGGCCCGCGATGAACGGCCGTGCCTCATCACCCTCGATGTGACCATGCCCGGTGCCGACGGCTGGACCGTCCTCGGTCAACTCAAAGGCGACCCGGCCACCGCCGACATCCCCGTGGTGATGCTCACCATCGTCGACGACCGCGGCCGTGGGTTCGCCCTCGGGGCCACCGAGTACCTCACCAAGCCGATCGACTGGCAGCGACTCGGGGCCATCCTGCGGCGGTATCTCGTTGGCCGCTCCGATGGCGTGCTGGTGATCGACGACGATCCGCAGAACCGCGAGATCATCCGCCGGCACCTGGAAAAAGAAGGATGGGCGATCCGCGAAGCGACGAACGGCGAACAGGGGCTGGCGGCCTTCGACGAACACAAGCCGGGCCTGGTGCTGCTCGACCTGATGATGCCGGTGCTCGATGGGTTCGGCTTCCTGGACGAGCTGAACCGGCGGTACCCCGGCCACCGTGTGCCGGTGGTGGTGCTGACGGCGAAGGAACTCACCTCCGCCGACTTCGACCGACTCAACGGCCGCGTGGCCCGGATTCTGGAGAAGGGCGACCTAAACCACCTCGACGCCCTGCTCGAACTGATCCGCCGCACGGCGAAGCGGTAGGGGAACGACCTTCACCGAGGAACGCAAAACACACTCACATCACAGGCGTGGTGCTTCACGCCTGTGATGTGAGTACCGGCAATCCAGGCAAGCCCGGCGGATGAGGGCGACATTAAAACCGGCGAAGTGGCCCCCAAGAACGGTTGCGTGGGGTGTACGCTGTTGGTATTGACGCCGCGACTACGGGGATCATCACGAACCGTCGGTCGTTGGACGTGGATCGGGGAACCGATCCGGGGGCGTCCTTCACTACGACCGCGGTCCGCTCTGGGGGGAACATATGGCTCCGCAACACACGGATTCTGTTCGCACGCACAAGTCGTGGCGGACTCTCCGTCGGTGGCTGCCGGCGGTGCTGGCCGCTGGCCTCGGTGGGTCGGTCACCGCACAAACGCCCGCCGTTCCGCCGCCGACCACCCCGCCGGTGGTCAAGGCCGACGGCCCCAAGACGGATGCTCCCAAGCCGGGCGAGAAGCTGTACGAAGCCAAGTTCGACAAGACGGAATGGAAGCAGGTGTTCGAGTGGCTGGAGAAAGAGAGTGGCCTGCTCTACCTGAGCAAGGACACCCCCACCGGCACCATCACGCTGCGGCCGAACAAGAAGTACACCCTCGGCCAGCTCATCGACCTGCTGAACGAAGTGCTGGAAAAGGATAACTACGTCATCCTCCGGAAGACGGAATCGTTCGCCACCGTACCGGCGAGCGAGCCGATTCCCCGCATCCACGTGCCGAACGTGCGGCTCGAAGACCTCCCCTCCCGTGGCAAGACGGAAGTGGTGCAGGTGTACGTTCCGCTCGTGACGCTGAACGCGGAAGAAGTGCTCCCGCAGGTGAAGAAAAGCCTGTCGCCGTTCGGTCAGGTGAACACCTTCGGCACCGATCAACTGCTGCTCATCGACAAGGCCGACAACGTGCGGTCGGTGCTGCACGTGATCGACCAGATCGTCAAGAACAAGAACGACCAGCTCTCCTACAAGTGCCAGTTCAAGCGGGCCAGCGACGTGGCCAGCCAGTTGCGTAGCCTGCTCAAGGACGGAAACACCGACGTCAACACCGGCAGCGCCGCAACGGCCCCGCCCGGCGGTTGGGGGGGCGGTTGGGGTGGCGGCGGGTGGGGGCAACAGCCCCCGCAAGATCCCCGTGCCCCACGACCCGCCGACACCAAACGGTTCCGGGCCGTCAACATCGCCGTCGACGACGGGCAGAACTCGCTGTTCATCACCGGCCCGGCCGACAAGATCCTCGCCAGCAAAGACCTGCTCAAGGACATCGACAAAGGCGACAGGCCCCGCCCCGCCCCTGGCGAACTGATGTGGAACTCGTACCCGGTGGTGAGCGGCACCGCCGAAGCATTGGCGAAGCAACTGCTGGCCAAGCCGGAGTACCTCGGGTCGAACGTGTCGGCCATGGCCAAGGGTACGGATCAGGTCATGGTGTACGCCTACACCGCGGACCACGTCGAGATCAGCAAGTTCCTGAAGACGCCGGAGACGAAGAGCACCCTGGAAACGCGGGTCCTCGCCACGAACGTGAGCGGGGATGCACTCACCGCCCTGGCTGCCACGATCGTGAAGAACATCGGCGCTGGCTTGACGGCCGACCCGAAGGTGGACGGCGAACCGGGGCTGGTGGTCCGCGGTACGACCGAACAGGTGGCGGCGGCGGTCGAACTGGTGAAGGCGCTCGACGGGGCGACCCCCGGCACCGCCCTGGGCACCGAGAAACTCCGCACCCTGACCATCAACCAGGGGAACTCGGCAGCGCTGGCGGAGGCCATCGCCGAGATGGCCGCGAAGATGGGCAAGAAGTTCGACGTGGTGAACCCGAACGCCCCGCCGCCCAAGCCGAAGAAGGAAGAGCCGAGGGGCACTCCCGGCGGCCCGCCGCCGTCTGGTAGCCGGATGAGCGCTGAAATGCCGGGGAACATCCGACAGGTCCGGGCGCAACTCGTCGATCCGGCCAAGCCGGCCGACGTGACCATCACGGTCATCGGGAACAAGCTAGTCATCACCGGCGACAACCCGAAGGACGTACAGCTCGCCTACGAACTGATGTCGCTGTACACCCGCGGAGACAAGGCGACCGAGCGGTTCGAGGTGATCCGGCTGAAGAACATCTCGGCGGAAGAAGCGGCCAAGGTGATTAACGACGTGTTCAACGCCCCGGCCCAGCCGCAGCAAGGCGGTGGCGGCGGTGGCGGTGGCCGTGGGGGCGGCCTCGGGGCGATGCTCAACCCGCTATCGCTCCTCGGGCTGAACAGCTCGGCGGCACCGACCGACCCGAAAGCCGGGCGGGTGAAGGTGGTCGCCGAAAAGAGCAGCAACTCGCTGATCATCGTGAAGGCCAGCGAGATCGACGTGCTGACCATCAAGGACCTGCTGAAGAAGGCCATCGACAGCGGGGAGGCCGAAGGCGGGGTGTCGCAGCGGTGGCGAATTCCCCTCCAGCACGCGAAAGCGTCGGACATGGTGGTGACCATCCGGAACGTGTACGCCAACTACATGACCGGTGGCCGTCGCGGGGGCGGCGGCGGCGCTCAGCCGTTCAACCCGTTCGTGCCGCAGCAACCCCAGGCCAGCACCCCGTCGGCGTTGAACGTCGATTACGACATCCCCACCAACCAGGTGATCGTCGACTGCAACGAGGCGCTGTACCAGGACATCCGGCAACTGTGCGAAGACCTGGATAAGGACACCAAAGCCAGCGAAATGATCACGGAAGTGATCCAGGTGACGGGCATCGCCCCGAGCCAGGTGCAGCAACTCATCGAGGCCATCCAGGGCAAGGCACCGACCACCACCACCCTCGGCGGTGGGTTCGGCCAGGGTGGCATGGGTGGGTTCGGCGGCATGGGCGGGCAGGGTGGATTCGGCGGCACCCGCGGTGGTTTGGGCGGGGGCACCGGCTTCCCCGGTGGGCTCGGCGGCGGTGGCATGGGCGGGTTCGGCGGCGGCGGCATGGGCGGCGGCGGGATCGCTCCAGGCGGCGGCCGTGGGTTCGGCGGTGGCGGCATGGGTGGTGGTGGCACCCGCGGCGGCGGCATGGGTGGTGGCGGCACCCGCGGTGGCGGCATGGGCGGCGGTGGCACCCGCGGCGGTGGCCGTAACCAGCGGAGCGACCAGAGCATCAGCGCCATATACCCAGACGGCGGAGGAGGGCAGCGCCCTTTTGACTACCTGGGCATGGATGCCCCTTCGGCCCCCCTGCTGTTCGACCCCGAGGTCGATCTCCTGCCGGGGTATGATTACCCGATCAGCACCACTGGCCCGCGGGTCAGCAATGTCCCGCAACGGGCATTCACCCCGCCGACCACGGTGACCTTCTCGCGGATGGACTTCAACACCCCGCCGGCCGCACTGCCGCCGACGGTCGTGCAGGTCCAGGCCGTGCAGCCGCCGACCACACCGGCTCAGCCCGGAACGGGAACCCCGCCGGCCCCAGGGCAGCCCGGTACGTCGGTCCTGCAGTTCCAGAAACCGCCGGACGACGCCACGGTCATCGCCAACGATGCCCTTGGCACCCTCACTCTGCGGGTGAAGACGAAAGAGGATCTGGAAGCGCTCAAGACCCTCATCAACATCATCTCACGCACCCTCGGTAAGGACATCCAGGTGGCGGTGGAGATCGTACCGCTGACCAAGGCGGACGCGGGCGTGGTGGTGGCGGAACTGCAACTGCTCTACTCGCGGTTGCAGGTGGGTCCGGGATCGTTCACCTTCCCGCAGGCCCAACAACGGCCGGGTGGGTTTGGTGGCGGTGGGTTCGGTGGTGGTGGGTTCGGTGGTGGCGGCGGGTTCGCGGGCCAGGGCGGGACGATCGGAAACATCATCCTGTACCCCCTGCCGCGGCTCAACTCGATCCTGCTGGCGGTGCCACAGTCGAGCCTCGCCTTCGTCAAGGAACAGATCACGCGGTTCGATCTGGGTACGGCGGAAGCTCTCCAGCCCGTTCAGTACGTGCTGAAGTACGCCTCGGCCAGCATCGTGCAGCAGCAGATCCTGAACCTGTTCCGCGACCGTTTCCCCGGCGACACCTCGGATAAGATCCGGGTGACGGCCGACTCGTCGAACAACGCCGTGCTGGTGCAGGCCAGCCCGGCCGACCAGGCCGATATCGCCCGGCTGATCAAACTGCTCGACGCCGACGTGGGCGGGCAAGGGCCGGTGAACACGGTGAAGGTGTTCAAGCTCCGCAACGCCTTCTCCGACGACCTGGCGCAGGTGATCAACCAGACGATCACATCGAACATCTTCGTGCAGGGCCTGAGCAACACTCAGAGTGGGAGCATCGGCGCGGGTGGCCTCGGTGGGCAACTCGGCGGCGGACAGTTCGGCACCGGCGGTGGCGGACAGTTCGGTGGAGCCGGCGGTTTCGGTGGGGCCGGTGGTTTCGGTGGGGCCGGCGGCCTCGGCGGGGCGGGGGGGCTGAACACCCTCACTCGCACGGCCGGCGTCACCACCAAGACGACCGCGTTGAAGTTCAACACCGCCAAGGGTGTGTTCGAGTCTGGCCTGCTGGAAGACGTCCACATCACGTCCGACCCGCGGATCAACGCCCTCATCATCACCGCACCCGAACGGACGATGGGGCTAGTGGAGGCGCTCGTCAACGAGTTGGACGGCGTGGCGGCGGCCAAGAGCTATGTGCAGGTGTTCCAGCTTCGGAAGGCCGACGCGGTGCTGGTGCAGAACCTGGTGCTGCAACTGTTCGCCTCGAACGCCGGGGTCGGCGGCCTCGGTGGGGGTGGCCTCGGCGGGCTGGGCGGCCTCGGTGGGCTAGGCACGGGCACGGCGACCACCGCCGCCCGCCCACTGCTCACGCTCAGCGGCAACCCGTCCGACGGGGCGCAGCTCATCAACCTGCGAGTGACCGCCGACCAGCGGACGAACTCGGTCATCGTCGCGGGTAGTCAGAACGACCTCGACCTGGTGCGGGCGATCGTCACCAAGTTGGAAGAGGCGAATACCCAGCAGTACGCCACCGAAGTGGTGAAACTCCGTAACGCGGCGGCCGCCGACGTGGCCAACGCCCTCCAGACGTTCATCAACACTCAGGTGACGGGGGTGCTCACGGCCTCCCAGCCGGGCGCGGCCGTACCTCTCGCCCTGCGGCAGGTGCAGATCACCCCGGAACCGATCACCAACCAGTTGCTCATCTCGGCCACCCCGCAGATGATGCCGGAAATTCTGCGGCTGCTGCAGGCGGTCGATGCCGCCCCACCGCAGGTGTATGTGGACGTGCTCATCGCCGAGGTGAACCTGACGAACGGGCAGGAGTTCGGGGTGGAGGTCGGCTTGCAGTCGGACGTGCTGTTCCGCCGCGGCGGGGCGACTGGCACCACGTCGGGCACGCCGGGATACAACTTCAACACCACCGCCACGCCACCGCTGGGGACGAACGTCACCCCCGGGCTCGTCGGGTTCCAGGGGCTGGGCAACCTCGGGGTGGGGCGGGCCAGCACGCTCGGTGCGGGGGTGGGCGGGCTGGTGCTGTCGGCCGCGTCCGACTCGTTCAGCCTGCTCATTCGGGCGCTCAAGGCCCAGGGCCGGGTGGATGTGCTCTCCCGCCCCAGCTTGATGCTCACCGACAACCAGACCGGGTTCTTCCAGGTCGGTCAGCGCTTCCCACTCATCACCGGCACCAACGCCACCCTCGGTGTAGTGCAGCAGAGCATCGAGTACGCCGACATCGGCATCGTGCTACGGGTGACCCCGCGGATTGGGCCGGATAACTCGGTGCTCATGCGGGTCGAGCCGCAGGTGTCCGACGCCGCTCCGACCAACGTCGCCGTTGCCCCTGGGGTGTTCGCCTCGGCCATCAACACCCAGACGGTGGAGACGACGGTGCTGGCGGCCGACGGCGAAACGGTGGTGCTCGGCGGACTCATTCGCAGGAGCGATCAGAAGGCCGAGAACAAGATCCCCGTACTTGGCGACCTGCCGTGGGTAGGGGCGGCGTTCCGCTACCGCACCCAGCAGCAACAGCGGCGGGAGGTCATCTTCATCATGACCCCGCGGGTCATGCGGACGCCGGCCGACATGCGGCGGATCTTCGCCGACGAAGCCCGCAAGATGAGCTGGGCCATCAAGGAAGCGGCCAACGTGAGCGGGGTGAACCCGGACGTCCTCCGCGGCAAACTCGGCGACCCGTACTGCAACGTCGACAACATCGTCGGCCCGGCTCCGAACTACCTGCCGATCAGTCGCAGTGGGTTCGCCGCTCCGTTCAGCAACCCAGCCACCACCGTGCTCCCGCCGAGCAACCCGGTTCAGCCGCTCTACCCACCGACGACCGGTTGGCCCGCCGGACCTGGCGGCGTGGTCGGCCCGGCACCGGACCTGTACGCCCCGCCGCCGGCATTCGGCAACGGGTCGGCATCGGCGACTCCGGCTCCGGCACCGGCTCCGCAGCAGTACCAACCGCCGGCGAACGTGCCGGGCGTGCCGGCGACCACCCCGGCCCAGCCGACGGCGCCAGTCAACCCGGCCGCCTTCCAGCAGCAACAGCCGGTGTTGCCACCGCAACAGCCGCAACAGCCGCCGCCGGCCGCTCCGCAGCAACCGTGGGTGAAGTGACCGTGAGATCCGGCGACGCGAGTCGCCGGACAAATGCCACACCCGACCCCCTGGCGGGGTCGGCTCCAAAGGTTTTGGGAGACGCGGGTTCGGGGGAACCCGCCCTCCCGTCGGTTGAACCTCGCTCAATCAGCTGACAGGCCAGGAGGGCCGTGCAATGGAATGGATTCGGTCGCGGGTCGCTCGTGCCCTGGGGGGGGCGGGGCGGGTCCGGTGGGGCGGCCTGATTGCCGCGTGTCTGATGACGGCCGTCGGCATCGGTTGTGCTGGCACACACACCGCTCGCTGGCGGGATCACCTGCCCCTTCGCCTGTTCCCACGTAAGCCAGCCGCCCAGATCACACCGGCGTTCACTCCGCAGGTGCAGTACTTGCCCGATCCGAGCCGGGATAACGTCCTCGGGGCAGGCATCCTCGGGCAGATGTTCGTCCTGGCCAGCGACGGCAGTTTCACCGATGCTGCCGGCGATCTGTACGTGTCGATGGAAGACATGACCCCACGGTTGCCGGGCCAGCCGCCGATGGTCACCGAGGTGTTCCACTTCGACGCGACCACCTTGAAGAAGATGCGGACAAGCGATGAGCGGTTCGGCAACTGCTACGCCCTCTTCCTGCCGTACCCGACGCACTGGAAGGACGTCACCCAGGTCCGCATCAACACTCAGCTCAAGCCGTATGCCGATGCGAGCAAGGAACCGATCCTGTACGGCCCGTCGCAGACGGTGCTGCTCGACTTCACCCCACCCGGCAGCCAGCCGAGTGTGTGGCTCGATAAGTCTGTGGGCAAGCCGACGGCCCCAATCGAGATGAAGGGGATGCCGAACGTTGCCCGCGACCTCGCCAAGGGTGGGCTAGGTGCCCCCATCACCACCCCGCAGGCGGTGCCGGGGGCAGCCTTGGCCACCGGCCCCAAGCCGACACCTGTTCTGGCTCCGGCCACCATGCCGGCTGCCGCTACGGCCCCGGTTGTGCCCGGCGGGCCGGTCGCTCCGGTGCTACCCCCGGCCCCGCCACCCATCGCTCCCCCCACGCCGCCGATTGGCCTGCCCGACCTGCCCCCGCCCATGACCTTCAGCCCCGACCGCCCGCAGGCGGTGAGCCGTGGGCCGAACGGGCAGACCATCACCACCACCGCGTTCACTCTACCGCCCGGTGAGAGTGTGCCGCCGGGGTGGGGGAAGAAGCCGGACGGCTCGATCCAGCCGGTGCAGGCGACCACCCCGGCAGGGTCGGCGAACCAGTGGCAGTACCCGCCGCAGGGTCAGCAGGTGCAATCGACGGGGTATGTGCCGGCATCGCAGAAGTTCGTGCCGGCGTCGCAGAGGTTCGTGCCGGCGTCGGAACGGTCCCAGACCCAACCCCAGACCCAACTACAGACCCAACCCCAGGGCCGCATTCAACACGGGGCAATGGCCCCACCGCCCGCGACAACGGCGACCTTCCCGACGACCACACCCGCCGTGGTCCCGCCGACGCTGCCGACGACGGCCGTGCCGACTGGCATCCCCCCCGTGGCTCCTGTGGTGGGCGGGCCGATCCCATCGCTACCCACGACGCCGAGTGGGGTGGGTGGACCCTACACGCCGGCACTGCCGCCGACCAACTTCGACCCGACTTCGCCGGTGGGTGGATGGGCGACCCCGCCGTCGCCGCCGCCGCCGCCGAGCGGCTACCCGACGGTGGTGCCACCGTCTGCGGCCGGGGTGCCCGACGCCCCACGGATGCCGGCGGGCCTGCCCCGCTGACCGATGCCCCTCGAATGCAACACCCGCGGCTCGCCGGTTCCTCCGGCGGGCCGCCGTCGTTTGCCAGCCGTTGGCACACTTATTGCACACCGCCCGCTGTCCGGGGTCGGTGGCAGAGTGGCAGAGCGGCTGAGTGAAGAAAATGGCTGGTTTTCGCCACTTCTCGGGTGCTGGTGGTCGGGGGGGTATGTGCGTGGCAGGTGGCAGTGTGGCAGAGCGTTCCTTTTGAGTACTGGCCCGCAACACTGTTGGCGAGCAACTCGGCGTACAATCGAGCCTGCGGTGCCCACCCTCCCCGCCCCGCCGGTATCCTCTCGTGACACCACTGCTACTCTCGTTGCTGCTCGCTGCCCCGGTGAAACCCTTCGCCATTGAAGTGACCGACGCCGACAGTGGTCGGCCCGTCCCGCTGGTTGAGTTCCGCACCACCAACCACCTGCGGTACGTGACGGACAACGCAGGGGTTGTGGCGTTCGATGAGCCGAGCCTGATGGGGGTGGAGGTGTACTTCGGCGTGTCGTCGCATGGGTACGAGGTGCCGAAGGACGGGTTCGGCTTCCGTGGGGTGCGGCTCACCCCCAAACCCGGCGAGACGGCGAAGGTGAAGGTGACCCGCCGGAATATCGCCGAGCGGTTGCACCGGCTGACCGGCGACGGAGTGTATGCCGAGAGCGTGAAGGCCGGCCGCGAGGTGCCGTTCGATAAGCCGGGGACGAACGCCCAACTGCTCGGGTGCGACAGTGTGTTCATGACCCCCTACCGTGGCAAACTGTTCTGGATGTGGGGCGACACCACCGCGGCGAAGTACCCGCTCGGCAACTTCCACATGACGGCCGCCACCACCGCCGCCGACCTCGATCCGGCGAAGCCGTTCCGCTTCGATTACCTCGACGATGGCAAGGGTTTCGTGAAGGGTGCTGCGAACATGCCGGGAAAAGGGCCGACGTGGGTGGAATGCCTCGTGGCGTTGCCCAGCAAGGATGGCAAGGAACGGCTCTGGGGCGAATACGCCAAGGTCGATACGAAGATAGCTGTTCATGCTCGCGGGCTGGTGGTGTTCGACGACGCCAAGAGGGAGTTCGTTCACCATGCCGGGGTGCCGCTTGACACACCGATCCTGCCGACCGGGCACACGTTCACGCACGAAGGCTACCTGTATTTCGGCAACCCATTCCCGCTGGTGCGGGTGCCAGCTACCGAGGCGGCGTTCACGGATCTGACGCAGTACGAGGCGTTCACCTGTCTGAAGCCCGGCAGCACGGTGGCGAAGCCCGAGATCGACCGCGATGAGAATGGCCGGGCACGGTACGAGTGGCGGAAGAACGCCCGGCCATTAATTCCCGAAGACGAAGCCAAACTGATTCAGGCCAAGTCGCTCGCGGCCGACAAAGCCCGCGTGCAGTTGAAGGACGCGAAGGGCGAAGCACTGGTTATGCACCGTGGGAGCGTCAACTGGAACGCGTACCGCAAGAAGTGGGTCATGATCGCCAACCAGATCGGCGGGAAGGAGTCGTTCCTGGGCGAAGTGTGGTACGCCGAGGCGGACGCCCCGACCGGCCCGTGGGGGACGGCGACGAAGGTGGTCACGCATGACCGCAAAGACTTCTACAACCCGGTCCACCACCCGCGTTTCGACCGCGACGGCGGGCGGGTGATCTTCTTCGAGGGGACGTACACCAACACCTTCAGCGGCAACCCCGACCAGACTCCGCGGTATGAGTACAACCAGATCCTCTACCGGCTGGATTTGGACGCTCTCAAGCCGAGCGGTGGGCGGTAGAGCCGTTACGGGTGGTTTTGGGGTGGTTGCGGTGTTGGGGTCCGGCCTTGAGCGTGGTCCACAAGGCACGCCCTGAAGGGCGGACTCCAACACCGCGTTGGGGTCCGGCCTTTGGCGTGGTCCACAAGGCACGCCCTGAAGGGTTATCCCAACGTGGTGTTGGAGTTCGGTCTTGAGCGTGGTCCACAAGGCACGCCCTGAAGGGCGGACTCCAACACCGCGTTGGGGTACGCCCTTCAGGGCGTGTCCAGCACAGCCTGCCCTGAAGGGTTACCCCAACACCCTACCGGCCAAAGACAAGGATACTCACCAGCCCGCTCACCCGGTCTGCTCGCCAGGACCTCACCCATGCTCCCGAACTGGTCCGCGGTCACCATCGCCGGCAAGCCGGCGCACCTGTTCGACCCGCCCGGCCCGCGGCGGTTCTCGCTCCTGTTTCTTCATCCGGTCGGGATGGAGAGCATCTCGACAAACACCGCCTACACCGAGCAACTCGCCCGGCACGGTGTAGCCTGCTGCGAGCCATTCGGCGCTCGCGGTTGGTGGGCCGACCGCATCTGCCCAGAGTTCGATGAACAATTCACCCCCGAGCGGCATCTGCTCGTCAATGTGCTGCCGTGGATGCGAGAACGCTGGCCGGGGGTCGTCGCGGCAGCCGGCATCAGCATGGGCGGGCAGGGGGCGGTGCGGCTTGGGTTGAAGTACCCCGATCTGTTTCCGGTGGTCGGTAGCGTGGCCGGGGCGTTCGACTACCACGAGTGGTGGGGGCGAGGCACGCCCATCGATGATCTGTACCGCACTCGCGAGGCGTGCCGACAGGACACGGCCGTGTTGCAGGTGAACCCGAACAAGTACCCGCCGCACGTCTGGTTCGGCTGCGACCCGGCGGATCAGGAATGGTATCGCGGGAACGACCGCCTGCACGAGAAACTGACCGCGGTGGGGATTCCGCACACGGCCGACCTGACGACCGCCGCCGGTGGGCACACCTGGGAGTACTTCGACCAGATGGCCGGGCCGCTGTTCGCCTTCCTGAACGAAGCGGCCGCGAAGCAAGCACGGCGGCTGATGTAGGTGCGAGCCGTCAAGCGAAGTGAGTGATCCTGTGCAGCCTGCGACCGACCCAACCTACCGCACAACGGCGGGCGGGGCGGCCGGGGTTGGTGCCGTCCGCGGCGGGCGGGTTTCCCACAGCATCACCCGCGAATTCGGGTCGGCGTTCCACCGCTTCACCGCTCCGTCGCGGCCGACCGTCACCAGTGCCTGGTCTCGCGGGCTGAACCCGGCTCCCACAATCCGGTCGGCGTGGCCGGAGAGTACCGCCCGCTCCACCCCGGTCGCGGCATCCACCAGCACCAGTTCACGGTTCGCCCGCACGCCGAGCAATGTTTTTCCCTCGCGGCAGAACCGCAGGGCGGAGAACGGTTCGGCCGTCTCGCACAGGGCCGTAGCCTCCCACCCCCCGGCGTCGCGGGTGAGGTGCAGCACCCGGCCGGGATGCCGCCAGACGCCGACCGCCAGTTGTTCGCCGTCCGGAGAGAAGTCGAGGGTGGTCACCTGGGCGGGGGTGCGGGCAAACCCCACCCCGTCGGCGTCGGCCAGCACCAATCCCGGCTCGTGGTTCGGCCCGAGCGCCGACACCGCCACCGTCTTCCCATCCGGGCCGACGGCGACCGCCCCACCCGCCTCGGGCGGGCGGATCGCTTTCCACGCCTCCGGTGTTTCGTCCTCGCCAGTCGTTGCATCCCACACCCGCACCCCGGTGGCGGTCAGCCCGACCAACTGCGAGCCATCCGGGGTGAACTGCACCGCCCGCACCTCCAGGCCGGGGGCGAACCCCTTCGGTGACACGGTGAGCACCGCCGCCCCGAACACACGCCGGCCGGCGGAGAGGTCCCACACCCGCACGCCGTCTGCCGCGGCGACCGCCACCGCTGAGCCATCGGCCGACAGTGCCAGCCCATTCACTCGCCACTCGCGGTTGTCGGCCGGCTTGCCGCTGGTGAGGAACACGGGCAGTTCGGCATCGCGGCCGGCGAACAGTTTGTCTACTGCCCAGAGACGCACGTCGCTGCGGGCGTCGATGGTGGCCAGGGTGGTGCCGGCGGGGGTCAGAGCGGCGGCGAGCACCTTCGCGGATTCGTCGCCGAACGGGACGGCGGTGTCGTTGGTGCGGGCAGTGGTGCCCCACACGCGCACGGTGGTGTCGTCGGAGGCGGTCACCAGGGTGCGGCGGTCGGGTAGCCAGCCGACGGCGTGAACGGTGCCGCGGTGCCCGTACAGGCGGGCGGCCTCGGTGCCGGTGTCCACGTCCCATACTCGTACTGTTGGGTCGGGCAGGGCGGCCACTGTCGCCAGCGTGCGTCCGTCGCCACTAAACGCTAACCCGCACACCGCCCCCGTGTGGCCGATCAGTTTCCTCCGCTCGGTTGCCCGCTTCTTTCCCAAGTCCCACACCACGATCACCGGGTTCTCACCGTTGTCGGCCGTCGCCAGGGTGGTTCCGTCGCGGGTGAAAGCCAGGGCCGACACCGGCCCGCCGTGCAGCCGCAGTTCCTCCCGCTTGTCGGAGTTGAGTTGAGACAGGATCACGCCGCGGTCTTCACTACCGGTGGCGAGAGTGCGACCATCCGGCGAGAAGGCAACGCTGCACACCGGCTGGAGGTGATCTTTCACCTCCTTCAACGCCCGGATGCCGTTCCGGTTGCGGGTGATCTGCTCGGCCGCCAGTCCGGCGAACCCGCTGAGCGCCGCGTCGGCTGGATTGGGCCACAGGTCGGCCATCCGCCAGACCTTGGCCGCACCATCAGGCTGGCCAGCCGCCCGTTCGTGGTCGGCCCCACCGGCGGCCAGCAGTCGGCCGTCGCTGCTGAATGCCACGCATCGCCCCTCACGACCGAACGCACGCAGCGTTACCGTCGGGGCGACGGCCGGCGCGATGCTGCGGGCTGCGGCCGGTAGCAGGCGGTTCAACTCGGCCTGAGCATCGGGCAGCAAGCGGGCCGACTGGCGGACGGCATCGAGTAACTCGGGATCGAGCCGCCACACTCGCACACTGCCATCGCCACAGGCCGCGGCCACGGCGGTGCCATCCGGAGCGAAGGCCAACCCGTTGACCGCCCGCGCCGGCCCGACGAGTACGGCGTAAGCGATACGGGTCTGGGGATGCCAGAGCAGGATTTGGCCGGCTGCGTCGCCGGTGGCGATCAGTGCGCCATCCGGAGAGACGGCGACGGCCAGCACCGGCCGACGGTGGGCGGTGTACACCGTTTCGGCCCGGCTGCACAAGCGTCGAAGGTATCGCCAGGTGAACTCGCGGAGGTCGGGCGGGCATTTCACTGGGTCGTCGAGCAGGCGGGCAGCGGTGGCCGGGTCGCGGCTGACGGTGTTGGCCACCTGGGCGAGTTGAAGGGCATACACGCTTCGTCGGTTTCGCTCGGCCTCGGCGGCCAGTTGGTCGAGCGCTCGCTGCCGCTCGCCCGCCAGGGTCTCTGCGTCTCGCTTGGCAATGGTGGCAATGGCTTCCTGCTCACGGGCAACGCTTGCCTCCTCGGCCTTCTGGCGGTTGGCGTCGGCCAGTCGAGCGTTGGAGACGGCCAGCACGGTGAGCACGGCGAGTACGGCAACGGCGGCAGTGGTGGCGAAGGCGGTGATGGCGGGATGGCGGCGCACCCACTTCCACCCGCGGGCGACGGCCGACACCGGGCGGGCGTGGATCGGCTCGCCGCGGAGGAACCGGCCGAGGTCGTCGGCCAGGGCGGCGGCGGTGGAGTACCGTTTGGCAGGGTCTTTCGCCAGGCACTTCAGGCAGATCGTTTCCAGGTCTTTCGGCAGTTTGGGGCGGAGTTGGCCCGGCGGAACGGGGTCGTCGTGGATCACCTGCAACACTGTTTCGAGCGGGGTGTCGGCCTTGAATGGCGGGCGGTCGGTGAGAATCTCGTACAGGATGGCCCCGAGCGAGTACACGTCGGATCGTGGAGTCACCTGGTTCGCTTTGCCGCCGGCCTGTTCGGGCGAGATGTAGCTCGGCGTGCCCATGACCGCCCCGGTGCGGGTACCACCGACGGCAGCCACTGTTTCGTCGAGTTTCTTGGCCAGCCCGAAGTCGGAAATCTTGAACTCGCACGATGCCGCCCCGCCCTTCGATCCATTCACCGACGACCCCGACCCGCTTCCTTCCTTCCGTGTCAGGAGGATGTTCGCCGGCTTCAGGTCGCGGTGAATCACTCCTTGCTCGTGGGCGAATTGCATGGCCCGAGCAAGTTGTTCGACGACCGCCGCCGCTTCCCGCACTGGTAGCAGGTCACCCCCGCCGATGCGCTCGGCCAGGTTTCCCCCATCGATGTACTCCAGCACCAAGTACGGCTGGCCGGCGTGCTCGCCGACGTGGAAAATCTGCACAATACCAGGGTGCCGCAGGGCGGCCACTGCCTCCGCTTCGCGCCGGAACCTTGCCCGCTCGGTATCCGACGCATGGACACCGGTGAGGATCATCTTCAGGGCGACGATGCGGTTGAGCGACACCTCGCGGGCCTTGTACACCACCCCCATACCCCCGCGGCCGAGTTCGCCAAGGATCTCGTAGCCGGGTACGTCGGGCGGTGGGGGAGGCGTTCGCCGCCGGAGCTTGACGACGTGCTCGGCTGGCGCAGGAGTGGTGGGGCCTGCCGGATCAACCGGCTCGGCGGACTCGATGGATTCGGCTGAACGGTCGATGAGAAAGGGGTGGGTGTTCGCCCCGCCGTCGTCGCTCATCGCACCCAACGGACGCCCGCACCCGCCGCAGACCGCCGAGCTATCGGCCTCGGGGCTGACGGAGACGAACCCGCACTGGCATGGCGGACGGTTGAGCATAGCCCTTCTTGGTTGTGGTGTTCCGTCACCCACCCGGACCAACGCCGCGAGCCGATGGGCGTTGTCGGGTTCGTGGGCAGGCCCCCCACGAGGGGGCGTATCACCCGGCGACAGGCGTTGCCGGTTCAGAATACCGACGCCTCACCCCCCTCTGTAGTACCCAGCATCCCACTGAATAGTGCCCGCAACCGGCGAAAAAATCCGAAGTATCCGCCTCCGACCCGGAACTATTCCCGTGAACCTGCTCGGAACCGGCTCATGACAACCCTTAGCCTCGGTGGTCTGTTTGGCCGACTCCGCCCGCCGGCTGACGCCGGGTCTGATGCCGACCTGCTCCGCCGGTTCGTGCAAACCCACGAGGCGGAAGCGTTTGCGGAGATTGCCCGGCGGCATGGGGCGATGGTGCTCGCAGTTTGCCGGCGGGTACTTGGCAATATGCCGGACGCCGAAGACGCCCACCAGGTCGCGTTCATGGCCCTGGCCCGCGACGCCGGGAAAATCGCCGATCCGAACGCCCTCGGCGGGTGGCTCTACCGGGTGGCATGGCTCTCCGCCCGCAAACTCGCCGGTCGGGTGCATCGCTGCAAGCCAGAACCGCTCACCACCGACCCCGCCGTAATGATGCCGCCGCCCATTGAAAACGACATGAGAGCAGTGATCGACGAGGAGTTGCTTGCTCTGCCGGCGCGGTTCCGGTCGGTGGCCGTGCTGTGCCTCGTGGAAGGGCGAACGAACACGGAGGCGGCCGGGTTGCTCGGCATCCCGAAAGGGACCGTTGATTCGCGGCTCAGCACGGCAAAGCAGAAACTGCGGGAACGGCTGATCCGCCGGGGCATCGCGGCGGCAGCATTGTTGGCGGTCGAAAATCTGCTGACTTCCGAAACGGCCGCTGCATCGACCCGTGCCGCCGTCCTGGCAACCAGCGTGATCACCGTGGCCCTCGACTACGCCGCCGGCGTACCGACGGTCGGGGCCGAACACCTTCTTCACACCGCGAACGGGGTACGACCGATGGCGAACAACCTGAAATGGCTGGTGGTGCTGGCGTTCAGCACGACCGTGGTCGGCGGCGGGGGCGTGGGCATGTATGTCGCTGCCCAGGAGAAGAAGCCGGCGGAGGCGAAGAAAGCTGCCGACGAGAAGAAACTGCCAGCCGAGGACGAGAAGCCGGAGGCAAAGGCGGTGAGTCTGAAGACCGCCGACGACGTGCAGAAGGTACTGAAGGCCGAGGTGTCGATCTCCGGGGACGGGCTGAAGTTGGGGGATGTGTTCGACAGGCTGGAGGCGGAACACGGGCTGAACATCCGGCTCGACACCGCGAGTTTCCGCCGGCGGGGGTGGGGGGAAGGGGATGCGGAGTACGAGGATCTCCAGCAGGGCATTTACAGCAGACCCATCCGGGCGACCGGGTTGAAGCGGGTGCCGATCGAGGACGCGTTGCGGGAGTTGCTTGCCCAGGTGCGAGGCGGCAGCAGTGAGGGGCAGATGCACCTGCTGTCGTACCGCATCAAGGGGAACTCCATTCTCATCGTGCCGGAGTACAAGCCGGCCACCATCCCCAACTCCGGCCAAAACGGGGAGCCGGGCCAGCAGTTGGTGACGCCGGGCCAGTTGCTCGAAGACATGTACGGCGAGCCTGTCACGGTCCGCTACAAGAACAAGCCGCTGGCCGAGGTGGTCGAAGATCTGCAAGAGCGGACCGGGGCGAACATCGTGCTGAACGCGAAAGCCCTCCCCGACGTGGACAAGACGACCGTCACGGCCAACTTCAACGACGTTCGGCTGCTCACCGCGCTGAAGATTGTCGGCGACATGCACGGCCTCAAGCCGGTGGTGATCGACAACGTGTTCTACCTGACAGATGCCGCCCGTGCGGAGAAACTCCAGGCGGAGGTGAACCGCGATCTGTTCGGCACCCCGCCGGCCCCGCCGGTGAACAAGTGATGGGTTCTTTTCTCCCAACGCGAGAAGGGTGAGTGACCTGATCGCATCCGGGGAGCACCAAGCCCCTCACCCGAACCACTTGCTCCGCAGGAGGTTCGGCCTTGTCCCAGACGTTCGGACGTCGAATAAATCTTGGTGATCGGGGGAGGCGTTGCACCGCCGGTACGGCTCCGCAATGTACCCCCCCTCTGCCACACTGCCACCTGCCACACACATACCCCCCCTCCCCGTCTGGAGTGTCGCTCCGTCCGACCCTCTCCAGTAAGGGGAGGCGGGGCAACAGTTTGCTCTCCGCCAGGCCCCTCTCGCGCCGGCCGAGAGGCGGACCACCTCACTTCGCCCGGATGCAGATCAACTCCGTGCCCGTTCGCACGAAGAACGCCCCGTCCACCGCCGCCGCCCCGTAGACCACATCGCCCACGGCCGAGTACCGCGTCGCTTCCAGTTCCTCCTTCGGCAACGGCGGCCCGCCGCCCGGCCCGCGGCCCCCCTCCGGCGGCTTCGGCAACGTCGCCTCGGCCTTCTTCTTCGCCTCCTCCTTCCGCTTGGCCGCGTCGGCGTCGCTCCACACCTTGTTGCTCGCCACCTTCTCGAACGTGTCGCCGGCCTTCAGCACGGTCGTGATGCCGTCCTTCCCGAAGAAGAAGACGTGTTCGCCGGCGGCGATCGGCGTGGCCCATTGCTGATTATCGAGCCGCTCGCGGTATTTCTCCTCGCCGGTCTTTTCGTCGAGGCAGATCACGAAACCGCTCTTGTCGGTGAAGTAAACGTGCCCAGCGTGGACGACCGGGCTGGCGGTGCCGGCGGCCAACTTCTTCGCCCGCCACGCCACCGAATAGCCGTCCTTCCCGCCGAGGGTGATCTTGCAGTTCGACTTGCTGGTGCCGTCGGCGTCGGGTTTCTGGCGGTTCTCGCCGGCCGCCACGACCACCCCGTCGGCCGTCACCGCCGCCGATGGAATGCTGTTGCCGATCAGCCCGGCCAGTTCCCACAACTGCTTGCCGTCGGCCGCCGCGTACCCCGTCACGGTGCCGCCACTACTGACGACCACCGTGCCGCTCACCACGACCGGGCTTGTCCAGCTCGATCGGGCGGTGCGATCGACCGCCCAGGCGTCTTTGCCCGTGCTCTTGTCCACTGCCAACAACTTGCTCGGCCCCTGGTGGTCGAGCAGGACCACTACCGCCGATTCGGTTTGCGCGGGGCTGCTGCCAAGGCCGTGGTTGTTCTTCAACTCGCCGAACTCCTTGGCGAAATGCCTCTGCCAGCGGACCTGCCCGGCGTGGTCGAGCGCGATCAGGTCGCCGCTCTCGAACAAGGCATAGACGCCCGCCGCGTCGGCCACTGGGGTGCCGGCGGCCCGGCTCATCATCGGGTTGTTCTTCCCCTTCTGGGTGGCGTCGAACGTCTTCGCCCAGAGTTTCTTCCCGTCGGCAGCGGCGAAGCAGCAAACGTGGAGCTTCTCCTTCTGCTCGCCCTCGACGCTGGTGAGGTAGACGTTTCCCTTCCACACAACCGGCGACGACTGGCCGTAGCCGGGGGTTTCTACCCGCCACGCAACCAACTCGGTGGGCGACCACTTCACCGGCAGGTTGGTAGCAGCGGTGCGGCCGGAGCCGTCGTTGCGAAAACCGGCCCAGGAGTCGGTGCCGGGGTTGGCTGCCAGGGCGGAAGCGAGGAGCAAGGGGAGCATGGGAAACGATCTCTTGGACGGAGGGTGGGAGTACGGAGTGCGTGTCGTCGCCGCGAGCATGCGAGCAGGCCGAGGTGGCCCGCTTGCATGCTCGCGGCGACGACATGGAGATTCAGGTGAACGGGTTCGGTCTAGAAGTCGTTGAGCACCTCGCCGCCGGCCCGGGTGGCCATGCCCCGCCACGTGTTCAGGTTGATGGCGTTGCGGATGAACCGCACCGAGCCGTCGCCGAGGCACACGCACACACCTCCGGCGAAGTTGCTGCGGGCGCTGAGCCAGCCCATGCCGTGCGCGGTCAGGTCCGGGGTGGGGGAGTTCGGCGGGAGAGCGGTGGTGAATCCGTTGGCGGTGGCGTTGCCCCAGACCCACGACCCGCCGCGGGTGCCCCGCCAGCTGGTGACGAGGCTAACGTCGGAGGCCACGATGGGGGTGCTCGGCCCGAAGCCAGGGTTGGCTCCGGTGCTGCCGGTGTACAGTCCGCGACCGGGCACGTTTCCGGTCACGCGTCCCCGTTCGTTCGGGGTCAACTCCGCCGCCGACTTCGTCAGCGTCATGTTCAGCCCGATCAGGCACTGGCTCATGAACAGAGTATTGCTGGTGCCGTCGGTGATGTCGGTCAGGCGGTAGCCGGGGCCGTAGTGGAACATGCCGTCGGACGGGAAGCGGGTGTCGATGCCGTTGGGCGAAGTGGCCCCCGGCCCGCCGAGGCCCGACCCGAGGCAGACGACGTAGTTCGTGGCGGCATGGGTAGCACCGCCACTGTTCGTGGTGATGAGCGGGCTTTGCCCATCCGCCGGGCAGAGGAACGTCTTCACCGGGGTGGCGGCGATTGGCTGAACCAGAGGGTTCAACTGGAAGCTCGGGGTGGGGAAGGTGCCGACGAACAGCGGTTGGTTGAAGTCGAGGCCGCGGCCGAGGTTCTCTTGCTCGATGTACGGCAGCAGTTGGGCGTGGACCGACCAGCCGAAGGAGTTGCCGTTCGCCCCGCTGGCGGCGGCCATGCCGGGCAGGCGGCCGAGGGCGCTTTCATAGTTGTGCAGGGCAAGGCCGAGTTGCTTCAGGTTGTTCTGGCTGCTCATCCGGGCGGCGGCTTCGCGCACCTTCTGCACGGCGGGGAGGAGCAGGCCAATGAGGATGGCGATGATGGCGATCACCACCAGCAGTTCGATCAGAGTGAAACCAGAGCGGCGGACTGACGATCGCATACTCCAGGCTCCTGGGGATGAGTTTGGTATCACGATTTATAACAGCACTGCGAATGGTAAGCACGGAGTAGACCATGTCAAGACGTGGGCCGGGAAAATCTGATCGTCGGGCCGGTTTCGCTACACTGCCTGTCCCACCTTGCCGGGATCTTCTCCCATGCGATCCGTGCTCCCACTCCTGCTGATTGCCGCTCCGCTGGCTGCCGCCGACCCGACCTGGCCCGCCTTCCGCGGGCCGACCGGCGATGGTGTGTCCACCGCCAAGGGCATCCCCACCACCTTCTCCGAGGCCGAGAACGTGCGATGGAAGACGGCCATCCACGACAAGGGCTGGAGTAGCCCGGTGGTGTGGGGCGATCAGGTGTGGGTGACGACGGCGAAGGAGACGGGTGAGGAGTTATTCGCGGTCTGCGTGAACCTGAAGACGGGCAAGGTGGAGCACGACCTGAAACTGTTCACCGTGGCCAAGCCGCCGGCCATCAAGCAATACAACTCGTTCGCCTCGCCGACCCCGTTCCTCGAAGATGGCCGCGGGTATTTTCACTTCGGCGCCTACGGCACCGCATGCCTCGACCTGAAGACCGGCAAGAAGATCTGGGAGAAGACCGACCTGCTCGTGGATCACTTCCGCGGCCCGGCCAGCAGCCCGGTGGTGTGGGGAGATTCGCTGTTCCTCACGTTCGACGGGTACGACAAACAGTACTTCGCCTGCCTGGACAAGAAGACCGGCGAAGTGCGGTGGAAGAAGGATCGGGCGATCAAGTGGAAGACCGATAACGGCGACCTGAAGAAGGCGTTCAGCACTCCGCAGGTGATCGAGGTGGACGGCCAACCGCAGGTGGTGTCGTCGGCCGCCGAGGCGACCATTGCCTACGACCCGAAGACGGGGGACGAACTGTGGACGGTGTACCACGGGGGGATGAACGAGGCCAGCCGCCCGGTGTTCGCACACGGGTTGGTGTACCTGACCGCCGGGCACACGAAGACGCTCGTGGCGGTGCGGCCAGGTCGCGGCGACGTGACCGACAAGAACGTGGCGTGGAAGATGAAAGATGGCCCCACCCGCCCCTCGCCGGTGGTGGTCGGCGATCACCTGTATGCCGTGAACGACGACGGCACTTTGTACTGCGTCGACGCGAAGACGGGCAAGGAAAAGTGGAAGGAACGGCTCGCCGACAAGTGCTCGGCCTCGCCGATTCTGGTGGAGGGCAACCTGATCTGCTGCACGGAGGGGAAGCGGGACGGCGGGAAGATGGAAGGGAAGGTGGAGGTGATCGCCGCCGACCCGAAAGGGTTCAACCGCATCGCCACCAACAAGCTCGACGCCGGATGTCAGGCGTCGCCGGCGGCGGTCGGGGACGTGCTGCTCATCCGCACTTATACGCACCTGTACTGCATTGGGCGGAAGTGACAGCCGGGAGGCGGAAGACGTCCGAAAATCTCATCCGTGAGACTCACCCGAGACGGCATTCTCAGGTTCGGGAAGGAATCGGGAATGTGTACCGAAATAGTGCCACAGTTTTCCCTGCCGTGGGCGTTGTTCCCCTTCGATTTCAGGCGGTTTCCGCTATGAAAGGAAGTGCGGTGGGTATGGTTCGGTTTTTGCAGAGCCCGCTACCCGATCGCGCGATCACCACTACAACGGATGCACCGATAGGCCACCCGAGATGGTTGCTGGGTGGCTTCACCCTTCCCGACGGCAGGCGCTGACTCATGGCTGACGCACCGGCCACTCCGGCCACCCCGCCGAAACTCACTCCGCTCAAGAGTACGACCAAGCGGGGCTTTGCCACCTCGTCGTTCGTCCTGGGGATCTGGGGCACACTGACATTCTGGTGGTACCCGTTTGGGCTGTGCGTGGCGAGCGTCGCCACCCTGTTCGCCCTCATCAGCATCGCGATGGGCTGGCGCGCGGGTAAAGATGGCGAACACCTGGCCTGGCTCGGCCTGCTCTTTGGTGTGAGTGGAGCCGGTGCCGCTGTGGGGTCGTACCGATTTGTGCAACTGGCGTTTGAAGAGTCTCCGCCGCCGATCCTGGCGGTGTGGTGGCCGTTCTAAGTGATCTCGATGTGGCGACTGGAGGGCGTTGGCCCCCAGCGACCACTTTCCAATGAGTTGATTCACCTGGGGGCTGATGCCCTCCGCTCGCCGAACGAGGCTGCTATGGCCCAAGTGTTCCCGAAGAGCATGAACGTGGTGGCCCGCGTCAGCCTGCTGGCCATTCCACTGCTGGCTGCCGGCGGTGGGGTGACGCTCGCGGCCCTGGTGCGGTCGGACTATGTGACCGGCGCCCGCGAGGTGACCGAGCAACCGATCGCGTTCAGCCACAAACACCACGTTGGTCAGCTTGGCATCGATTGCAAGTACTGCCACACGGCGGTGTACGACTCGGCCAACGCCGGCTTCCCGCCCACCAAAACCTGCATGAACTGCCATCAGCAGATCTGGCAGGCAGCCGACATTCTCGCCCCGGCTCGCGACAGCTACAGCCGCGGTATCCCGATCGCCTGGACGAAGATCCACAACGTCCCGCACTACACCTACTTCAACCACTCCATCCACGTGAACAAAGGCGTGGGGTGCGTGTCGTGCCACGGGCAGATCGACGAGATGAATCTGGTGTACCAGTCGAAGACGCTCTACATGGAGTGGTGCCTCGACTGCCACCGTGCCCCCGAGAAGCACCTTCGCCCGCTCGATGAGGTGCAGAACATGCGCTTCACCGCTGCCGGGTACAAGGGGCCGGAATACGACGCCGAGGGCAAGGTGGTGACCGACGAACATGGCCACCCGAAGATGAAGGAATACCGCAACCAGTCGGAGTTGGGCCTGGCCCTCAAGAAGGCCCACATGATCCGCGAGCCACAAGTGCTCACGAACTGTAGCATCTGCCATCGCTAAGTCGTCGCCCCGGTGAGCAAACCGCGCCGGCGCGGTTTGCTCTCACCACCGCCGAACCGAACAACCAGGGGGCTGACGCCCCCCGCTCGCCAGAGTGGAGAGGACCAGGAATGCCCGCTGACCCCACCAACGCCAAGCCGAACGACCCGCTGCCGGGCGTCGAGGCGTGGATGAACAGCCCGCAGTTCCGCGACCTGATGCGGGACGAGTTCCCCGAAGACGCCGCCGAGTGGCTCGACCCGGTGTCTCGCCGGGCGTTCCTCAGCCTCTCGGCCGCCGGCATCGCCCTGGCCACCGGGTGCAACCCGTCGTTCAAGCCCGCTTCCCAGCGGAAAGTGGTGCCCTACGTCAAGCAACCGGAGCACATCCGGCCGGGCGTGCCGCTGTTCTTCGCCACCGCCATGCCCCAGCACGGCGGGGTCGGCCTCGGGTTGATCGTCAAGCAGTCCGAAGGCCGCCCGCTCAAGGCCGAAGGCAACCCGGATCATCCGTCGAGCCTCGGCAAGATCAACCTGTCGGCCCTCGCCTCGCTGCTCGACCTGTACGATCCTGATCGTTCGGCGAAGCCAACCCGCGGCGACGCTCGCCTCCCGGCCACCTTCGACGATACCGTCGCCGCCGTCCGGGCTGCCCTGGCCAAGTTCGACACCAAGCCGACGGCTGATCGCGGCGAAGGCGTGCGGTTCCTCACCGCTCCCACCACCTCGCCCACCGTTCAGGCCCTGATGGAGCGGTTCCTGGCCCGCTACCCGAAAGCGGTGTGGGTGCAGTACGAGCCGGTATCCCGCGACAACCTTCGGAAAGCGACGAAGGCCGCGTTCGGCAAACCGCTCAACCCGGTGTACGACCTGAAAGCGGCCGATGTGGTGCTCTCGCTCGACGCCGACTTCCTCACGCAGGGAGCAGGGGCGGTGCGAAACGCCCTCGAATTCGGCGGACGTCGTACGGTCAGCACGGTCGGTACCCACCACGATCTCGAACACAAGAGCGGCAAGCACCCGAAGGAAGAGGAGGTTCTGAACGCGGCCGTCGGCAATCTCAACCGGGTGTACGTGGTCGAGGCGATGCCGAGTGCTGCGGGCGTGGCCGCCGATCACCGCCTACCCCTCAAGCCGAGCGAACTGGAAAGCTTCGCCCGTGCCCTCGCCGCCGAGTTGAAGGTGGAGGGCGTGACCGCCCCCGGCGACCTGCCCGACCTGGCCAAGAAGTGGCTCAAGCCGCTCGCCGCCGACCTGCTCAAAAACAAGGGCAAGGCGGTGGTAATCGCCGGCGAGCAGACCTCGCCCGCCACCCAACTGCTCGCTCTCGCCATCAACAAGGCGATCGACGCCATCGGCAAGACGGTGAAGTTCACCGATCCACTCGAAGCGGTGAAAGACCCAACCGCACCAGGCACCCGCAACACCCTCGCAGGTTGGCCGGCCGACGATCATCTCGCCGCCTTCAAGCAGTTGACCGACGACATGAAGGCCGGCAAAGTCGATTGCCTGCTGATGTCCGGCGTGAACCCGCTTTACGATGCTCCGGCCGACCTGAAGTTCGGCGAGGCACTGGAGGCCGTTCGCAAGACCGCCTCACCCGTGCTACTTCATCACGGGTTGTATCACGACGAGACGGCCGCCAAGTGTAACTGGCACCTGAACGCGGCGCACTATCTGGAGAGCTGGGGCGACGTCCGCGGGCACGACGGCAGCGTGTCGGTCATCCAGCCGCTCATCGCGCCACTGTACGGCGGCAAGACGCTCATCGAACTCCTCGCGGCGGTTCTCGAAGAGACCCCGGCCGACAGCCTCGGCCAGGTCCGCAAGACCCATGAAAAGCTCGATGAGAAGACCTGGGAAACCGGGCTGAAGAAGGGCGTCTTCGACGGCACCGCGTTCAAGCCGGTGGTCGCCGACGTCAAGTTCGACGCCAAATTGCTCGACGACGCGGCGTTCAGCGTCAAGCCGATCAAGGATCTGGAAATCCAGTTCCGCCCCGATCCGGCTGTGTTCGACGGCCAGCAGGCAAACAACGGCTGGCTGCAAGAACTGCCCAAGCCGATCACGAACCTGTGCTGGGACAACGCCGCGATGGTGTCGCCCCGAACCGCCGACAAGCTGAAAGTGCAGCACGGCTTCACGTTCAACACCTACCGCTCCGGCGAACGAGGTGCGACCGAGACCGATATCGTCGAGTTGACGGTGAATGGTCGCAAACTGAAAGCGGCAGTTCACGTGCTGCCGGCCCACGCCGACGATGTCGTGACCCTGCACCTCGGTTACGGTCGCACACGCAGTGGGCGTGTCGCTTCCCCGGAGAACGATCGGGTCGGGTTCAATGCCTACGAACTCCGCGGCACCGACGGGTTGACCACGGCCAAGGTGGACGTGGTGAGGACGAACGGGCGGCACTTCCTGGCCATCGCTGGTGCCCACGCCGCGATGGAGTCTCGCCGGCCGTACCGGTACGCGAGCAAGGATCAGTTCGTCAACGACGACCAGTTCGCCAAGGTGCCCCCGGTGGCCGCCGCCGAGACGCACGCCCTGCTGGCGAACCTCCCCGGCACCCCGGAGAACCTGACCCGGCTCGGGCTGAAACACCCACACGCCCACGACCACGGACACGGCGATCACGAGCACGAGCACGTTCACGACAAACGCGTGATCCCGCTGAGCCTCTACGACCCGAACCCGATCAAGGTCACACCGCACTTGCCTGGGGCGAAGGCCGAAGATGCGAACAAGACCTACCGCCGATGGGCGATGTCGATCGACCTCGGCCAGTGCATCGGGTGCGGGGCCTGCACCCTGGCCTGCCAGGCCGAGAACAACATTCCGGTGGTGGGCAAGGAACAGGTTCACCGCGGGCGGGCCATGCACTGGATCCGCATCGACCGCTACTACACCATCCCGACGCCGGGCAAGTTGATGTCCGACGAGTACGGGGCGTTCGAGGTGCCGGAGGAGGAACGCAAGAAACAGATCCGGCGTGCCGAGGACATCAAGATCCACACCCAGCCAGTGCCTTGCATGCACTGCGAGAAGGCGCCGTGCGAGGTGGTCTGCCCGGTGGCGGCTACCGTCCACAGCGCCGACGGGTTGAACGACATGGTGTACAACCGGTGCGTTGGCACCCGGTACTGCTCGAACAACTGCCCGTACAAAGTGCGGCGGTTCAACTTCCTGCAGTACGCCGACTACAGCACCGACAGCCTCAAGCTGCTGAACAACCCCGAGGTGACCGTCCGGACCCGTGGGGTGATGGAAAAGTGTACTTACTGCACCCAGCGGATTCGTATCGCCGAGATCGAAGCCGAGCGGGAGTGGAACAACCCGGCCCGGCCGAAGGACACGAACGGCCGCCCGAAGATCCTCGACGGCGAGGTGGTGACGGCCTGCCAACAGGCGTGCCCGACCGGGGCAATCAAGTTCGGCGACATGAACGACCCGGCGGCCGAGATCATGAAGTGGAAGGCCGAACCGCACACCTACGGCCTGTTGGTCGAGCAAAACACTATGCCGCGGACGAGCTACCTCGCCGCCATCCGCAATCCGAACCCGGATTTGGAAGCCGTGATCCACGACGGGAAGGGGGCGTAACCCGAAATGAGTACGAGCACCGCGTTCGTCGAAGACCCGGTCCGCCCGCAGCCGCCGATCGACGGCAGCTACAAGCACCCGGAAGAACTCCTCGACGCTAACCACGATATCGTCACCCTCGGCGACAAGATCGCCGATGTGGTGGTGGCCAAACCACAGCCGAAAGTGTGGTGGTTCTTCTTCCTGGTCGGCTTCGGCCTCCTCCAGGGGCTGGCGATCGGGTTGGTGTGGCTGTTCTACATGGGCGTCGGGGTGTGGGGGATCAACCAACCCGTCGCCTGGGGGTTGGCGATCGTCAACTTCGTGTGGTGGATCGGCATCGGGCACGCCGGGACGCTCATCTCGGCCATCCTTCTTCTCATGCACCAGAAGTGGCGGACCAGTATCAACCGGTTCGCCGAGGCGATGACACTCTTTGCGGTGGCCTGCGCCGGGATTTTCCCGCTCATTCACATGGGCCGGGTCTGGCTGGCGTACTGGCTGTTCCCGTTCCCGAACGTCATGGCGATGTGGCCACAACCACGCTCCCCGCTGATGTGGGACGTGTTCGCGGTGAGTACCTACCTGACCGTGAGCCTGCTGTTCTGGTACGTCGGCCTCATCCCCGACCTCGCCGTTCTGCGAGACTCGGCGAGGAACAAACTTCAACGCTGGGTGTACGGCTTCTTCTCCCTCGGCTGGCGCGGGAGTGCCTTCCACTGGCGGCGGTACGAGAAGCTCTACCTGTTGCTTGCCGGCCTGAGCACTCCGCTCGTGTTCAGCGTGCACACGATCGTGTCGTTCGACTTCGCGGTGTCGATCGTGCCTCTGTGGCACGCCACCATCTTCCCGCCGTTCTTCGTGGCCGGGGCGGTGTATAGCGGGTTCGCCATGGTGGTGTGGCTCGCGATCCCACTGCGTCACCTGTACGGGATGAAGGACGTCATCACCCTGCGGCACCTGGAATTGTGTGCCCGGGTGATGCTCGTCACGGGCCTGCTGGTCACCTGGGGCTACGCCCTGGAAGTGTGGATGGCGTGGTACAGCCACTCCGCCTACGAGTGGCACACCACCTGGCAGCGCATGTGGGCCGGACCCTACGCCTGGAGCTACTGGGCGCTCATCCTGACCAACTCCGTCATCCCGCAACTGTTCTGGTCGCGGAAGGTGCGGATGAACGAGTGGATGGTGTTCCTCATCAGCGGGTCGGTCCACATTGGGATGTGGTTCGAGCGTTACGTGATTGTCATCACCCTTACCCGCGACCAGATCCCCGGAGCCTGGGGACGGTATGCCCCGACGATCTGGGACTACTCGCTCATGATCGGATCCGTCGGGCTGTTCATCACCCTGTTCTGTCTGTTCGTCCGCTTCCTGCCCATGATCTCGATCACCGAGATGCGGGAATTCCTGCCGTTCAAGCAGGGCGGGCGGGATGGCCACTCGTGCATGGAGAACGCCAAGTGAGCGACGCCCACACGCCGGCCACCCCGCCGTTGTACGGGGTCATGGCCGAGTTCAAGACGGCCGACGAACTCATCGCCGCCACCAAGGCGGCGGTCGACGCCGGGTACACTCGCCTGGACGGGTACAGCCCGTACCCCCTCGGCGAAGTGGCCGACCACCTCGGCTTCCCGCGAAGCGAGATCGGTGCCGTGATGTTCATCGGTGGGGTCTGCGGAGCTGTTCTCGGCTTCACGATGCAGACCTGGATCACCGTGATCGACTACCCACTGAACATCGGTGGTAAGCCGTTCTGGAGTTGGCCGCAGTTCATCCCGATCACCTGGGCGTTGCTGGTGCTCACCGCCTGCATGAGCGGGGTGTTCGGCCTGCTCGCCCTGTGCGGCCTGCCCCAGCCGTATCACCCGGTGTTCAACGTGGATCGCTTCCGTCGGGCCAGCAAGGATCGCTTCTTCTTGTGCATCGAGGCCGTCGATCCCAAGTTCGACCCGGCCGCGGTGAAAGCGTTCCTCACCACCCTCAAGCCGGACGATGTGGCGGAGGTGCCGGAATGATTGCGATCAAGTGGCTTGCCAAGACTGCCGGCCTCGCTGCCGTCGTCGCCGGACTCGCCGGGTGCCAACAGAAGATGGCCACCCAGCCGGCTCCACGGCCCTACGAAGAGTCGAATATGTTCCCCAACCGCCAGTCGGCCCGGCCGCTGGAGAGTGGGGTCATCCACCGCGGGCAGGCTCTGTCCGACGACCCGCTCAATACCTGGCTCACCCCGGCGGGGTATGCCCCCAAGCACACGGCCAACTTTGCCGCGTGGGTGGGCGAACAGCAGAAGTCGCCGGTGGGTGCCGACGGCAAGCCGCTCGTCGGCGCCGATGGTAAACCGCTCCCGCCTAGCCTCTCGGCCGAGGCGGCCAAGGAACTGCTCGCGCAAGCCCTTCAGCCCGGCTCGCCGAACGATCCGGCCAACTTCGTCGATACCGTTCCGTTCGCCATGACGGAATCCGACCTCCGGCGCGGCCAGGTGCTCTACACCGCCGTCTGTGCCGAGTGCCACGGCGGGGCCGGTTGGGGCAACGGCAAGATCCCCGAGCGCGGCTTCCTCCGTCCGCCGTCGTACCACACCGATCCAGCTGGGAAGGAAAAGGACTGGTCGCGGCAAGTGGTGAACAAAGACGGGCAACCCGTCAAAGACTTCACCGGCAACGCTGCCGGCACCAGCCGCGGGTTCTACAAGTACGGCCTCGAAGTACCGCTCAAGGACGTGCCCGTTGGGTACATCTACCAGGTGATCTACTGGGGTTATGGCGGCATGGGCTCGCACGAGACGCAACTACCCGACGCCGCCGACCGCTGGCGTGTGGCCGCTTTCGTGCGGGTACTCCAGCACAGCCAGGCGGCCGATGCCGCCAAGCTCGACAAGAAGTTGATCGACGACCTGAACGCCCCGAAGGGCGAAAAGAAGGCCGCCGCCAACGGGGAGGGGAAGCACTAATGGCCGCCACCGCCACCCACCACGACCACCACCACGAAGTCACCGTCCCCGACGCCAGGGTGGACGTGTCGAAGGTGCGGGTGCTCAGCCTCGCCGCCCTCGCTGTCGGAGCCGCCGTCTTCTTCATCGGCGGGTTCGTTGGCCTCGGCACCGACCCCAAACACGGCATGCGAGATTTCTTCCTCGCCTACCTGTGCGGGTTCGTGTTCTGGTGCAGCCTCCCCTTCGGCTCGCTGCTCCTGAGCATGATTGGCTACCTCGCCCAGGCGAGCTGGGGGATTGTCTTCCGCCGCATCTTCCAGGCGAGCATCCGCACGCTGCCACTGCTCGCCGTTCTCGGCGTGCCGGTGGTCGTCAGTGTGTTCGTCATGGGCGGTGAACAGTCGCCCTTCTGGTGGGCACGCTCGGTCTGGCACGCCCCGACTGACCAAATCCCGCTCGACGACGAACAGAAGAAGGACGTTCAGAAGTACATCAAGCAGGGCCTGGGCCACGACGCGAAAGACATCGAACACATTGCCACCGTCGCCGCGGCCGAGCACATTCCGCCCGCCGCGGCTGAGGAGTCGTTGCACAAGGTCCACGACTGGCTGAACCGAAACGGATTCGCCATCCGCTACGTGGCCTACTTCGCGATCATCGGGGTGGTGGCGTTCCTGCTCCAGCGTCAGGCCCGCAAGGCCGAGGACGTGTCGGACACCGAGGCAGAACGCTACAAACTACACGTGATCAGCGGGCCGGGCATTCCGGTGGTGGTCATCACCCTGACGTTCTTCGTGACCGACTGGGTGATGAGCGTGGAACCGACGTGGGCGTCGAGCATGTTCCCGGTGGTGTTCGGGATGAACATGTTCCTCACCACCTTCGCGTTCAGCACCCTGCTGTTCTACACCCTCACGAAGGTGCCGAACGACACCCGCCCCGACTCGCCGAACCGCCCCGACCTGACGGCCGTGGTCAAGGACAAGTTCCGCATCGACATCGGCAGCCTCACCCTCGGCTTCTGTATGGTGTGGGCGTACGCCAGCTTCTGCCAGTTCATGCTCATCTGGGCCGGTAACCTCCCGGAAGAGATCCCCTACTACCTCAAGCGGGGGGCGAACAACGCTGACTCCCTGCTGACCGGTAGTGGCGCTGAAAATCCTGGCGGCAACGTCGGCTACTCCACCGGCTGGGTGTACCTGACCTACATCCTCATGGCCTTCCACTGGCTGCTGCCGTTCATCGTGCTGCTCTTCCGCGAAGTGAAGACCAGCCCGAAAGGCATGCGGCTCATGGCCCTGCTGCTGCTGGCCGTGTGCGCGTGCGACGTCTGCTGGTGGATCATGCCGAGCGTACCGCACCCGAGCACTTGGCTCCACTTGCCGATGGCCTTCGGGGCGATCCTCATGGTCGGCGGTATCTGGGCGTTCGTGTTCGCTGGCCAGTTGAAGAAACGGTCTATCCTCCCGACCAACAGCGAGGGTCAGTTCCTCGCTTCGTGGGGGCATCACTGAGATTTGTACCCCTCTCCCCGGCGGGAGAGGGCCAGGGGCGTGGGGTTGTTCCCCCGCCCCCTCACCCCTCACCCCTCACCCGCAAGGGGCGAGGGGGACAGGATCGAGGACACCGACCATGGCCGATACTCCGAATTCTCCGACCGGCGACCACAGTCACGGGCACGGGCACGGCAACGACCCCATGGCCCAATTGTGGATGGCCATGAGCGGGGCATCAGCCGGGCACCATGAGGAGGTCCCGGGTGCCGATCAGAAATCGGTCTCGGTCGGCCACGAACCGGACCAGTTCGACGCCCGGACTATCATCTACGTCCCGGTCGTCGTTGCAATTATGCTGGTGGTCACCTACCTGCTGGTGCAGGGCGCGTTCCTGTTCGTCAACGGACGCGAATCGCAGCAACTCGCTGAGTTGACCACCGACTCGACCGACCCGGCCGAGATCGAGCGAGTACGCAAAGAGAACCTGACTCGCGTGAAGGAGTGGAACGACCGCACCACCCGTATCCGCAACTGGACGGCCGAGCCAGTGGAGAAATCCACCCCCGGCGAGCAGACCTTGCCGCCAGTCCCTCAGCCGCAACTGGAATACAGCCGCCAACTGAACCTTGAGCGGAAAGACGCCTACGGGAATACCGTCAAGGATCCGCCCTTCCTCCGCTCGTTTGCTCCCACGGGAAAGAACAACTCTCCCGAGATCTATCCCGAAGACCTGCGGCCCGCGAACTTCCGCGATCCCTGGCTCGGCGGCAAACTCCTCGAAGAAGCGAGTTGGGTCAAGGGGCAGGAAGGCAAACTGGCGATCGTTCCCATCGAGGAGATGATCCACCTCGTCACCCACGACTCCAAGTGGAAAGACACGCTGAAGGTGGCCAAGGAACCCGCCAAAGCACTACCCGGCACCCTGGGCAAGCCGAAATTCTCCGCCGGAGGCGTGACCGGCCCTGCCCCAGCCGCGGTTGAGAAAAAAGACGAGCACAAGCACTAAACCGACGAGGGACCGGTCGGCTGCACCAACCTGATTGACACAGCCCCGGCTCGCCAAACCCGGAGATCCCCATGCTACCGCATCACACCCTTGCCCGGCTGCTCGCGGCCCTGGTGGTGTGCTGCGCCACCGGGATCGCGCTCGGGCAGAACGTCGGTTCGTATGGCATGGCCACCCGCCCACCGCCGCCCTCGCCAGATACTCTGGAGAAGCTCGATATTCCTCAGGAGGTGCGGGAAAAACTGCTCGGCGAGGCCATTCCCCTCGACGGGACGTTTTACGACCACGCCGGGCATTCCGTCAGCCTGCGGGAAGTCGTTGGTGGGAAACCGACGATCTTCGTGCCGATCTACTTCCGCTGCCCGAAACTGTGCAGCCAAACTGTCGTGAGCCTGCTCGACGGCATGCGGGCCATGCGGGAAATGAAACCCCCGCTCGTGGCCGGACAGGACTTCAACATCGTGTTCATGAGCATTGACAGCTTCGAACACCCGCAAGTCGCCGACGTGCGACGCACCGAATTCCACCGCGACTACGACGGCCGCGGGCGAGACGTCCCCGGAGTGTGGTTCCTCAGCGCCAACCCCACCAACCAGGGAAAAACGGCCGGCAAAGCCCACGAGACCATCACCGAGGTGACCGACGCCATCGGGTTCAAGTTCGTGCGGCTGAACGTGAAGAAACAAACCGAGGTCGCCCCAGATAAGGTCGCCCAGGAGATCCAACACCCCGGTGCCATGCTCGTACTCACCCCCACCGGGCGAGTTAGCAGTTACGACACCGGACTCCTGGTGATCAACGAACGACAACTCGCCGAGCAGATCCGCACGGCCGGGCGCGGTGAGAAAGGTAGCTCCGATGGGCGGAAGAGCCTCGACTGCTTTCTCGGAGACGACCAACCCGAAGGTTGGTATCGCACCGCCATGCGGGTGATGGCATGGTCGAGTGTGCCGGTGGTGGCGTTTGCCCTGGCCCTGGTTGGGCGGGCGTGGATGCGAGCAAGGGCCGAGCGGATCACTGGCCGCGGGCCAGCGGCGGGCGAGTAAACCAGACACGAGAGCTATCCCCACGGGGTTGTTGACATGTACGCAGTGATGGACACGCCGCCGTTCCTGCCCCCGCAGGCGTCCGAGTTCGCGTTCTCGGATGCATCGATCGAGAGCATGGTGCTCTCCTACGACAGCCTGTTCTGGTACATGGTGGTCGTTACGTCGATCGGCGGCTTGGCGGTGTATGCTCTGCTCACCTACTGTTGCTTCCGGTTCGCCAAGTCGGACACGCACACCAAGCCGCTCCGCATCCTCGGGTCGAACAAGCTCGAGGTCATCTGGACCCTCAGCCCGCTGCTGTTCTTCCTGTCGTTCTTCGTGTACGGCGCCCGCGTGTGGGATAAGGCGATCAGCATCCCGAAAGAAGCGGCCGAACAGGAATACATGGTGGTCGGCAAACAGTGGATGTGGAAAGTCCAGGACCCGGATGGCCGGCGGCACATCAACGAGATCACCCTGTGCCAGGGGGTCGCGGTGAAAGTGACCGGCACCAGCGAAGACGTGATCCACGACTTCGGTGTGCCGGCCTTCCGGAGCAAGTTCGACGTGGTTCCCGGCCGGTACACGGCGGCCTGGTACAAGCCGACCCTCGTCGGGCAGTACCACCTGTTCTGCGATCAGTACTGTGGCATGGGCCACTCGCAGATGGTCGGCAAGGTGAACGTGCTCTCGCCGGAAGATTTCCAACAATACAAGGACGGGCTGTACCGCACCGCCCAGGCTCAGCGGACCTGGGCTGGTGGTCAGATGCCCAAAGGCCCACTCGACGGCTCGCCAGCCTGGCAGGGGATGATCCTGTTCCGCAAACTGCAATGCAATGGCTGTCACTTCACCCAGGCGGCCGACGACCCCACCCCGCCGAAAGCGCCGAGCCTGGAAAACCTGTGGATGAGCAAGCGGGAACTGAACGACGGCCGCACGGTGCTGGGGGACCGCGATTACATTCGCAACGCGATCCGTAACCCCGCCCTTCAGGTACGGAGTGGCTGGAAGGCGATCATGCCCGCCTACCACTCTGGCCTCGCCACCGAGGAAGACATCAACAACCTGACCGCCTACATCCGTTCGCTCAAGCCCGGCGATCTGCCCAACCGCGTTGAGCGGACACCCACGCCCATTGGCGGTGCTCCGAAGGCCAGCCAGGGCGAGCCGAACCCCAAGCCCGAACAACCGATGAAGAAGGAGGGGGATAAGTAATGGCCACCGCGACCCCGCACTCACCGACCGGTGCCCCGGTCGATCCGCCCAAGTTGGATTACACCCCGCAAGCGATCCCGCTGCCCGAGCCGACACCGGCTGAGGACCGGACCCGCAAGCACTACCTCAACCACGACACCAGCCTCCTCGGCTGGATCTTCACCGTCGATCACAAGCGCATCGGCCTGATGTACTTGGTCGGGGTGTCGCTGTTCTTCGTTGCCGGTGCGATCGCCGTTGGCCTGGTGCGGACCAACCTGATCACCCCCACGGGGGCGATCCTTGAACTCGACCAGTACAACAAGGCGTTCACCGCCCACGGCACCATCATGTTGTTCCTGTTCCTCATCCCGGTCATTCCGGGGGTGCTGGGGAACTACTTGGTGCCGCTCATGATTGGGGCGAAGGACATGGCCTTCCCCAAGCTGAACCTCGCCAGCTTCTATGTGTGGGCGTTCGGCGCTCTCTTCTTCATGTACCAACTGCTCGTGGGCGGGCTGGACACCGGGTGGACTCTCTACCCGCCGTACAGCACCAAGTACAGCCACACCAACGTGCTTTATGCCGGCCTGGGGATCTTCATCACCGGGTTCAGTAGCATTCTCACCGGCATCAACATCATTGCCACCATTCACAAGATGCGGTGCCCCGGCATGACCTGGGGGCGGTTGCCGCTCTTCGTGTGGGCCATGTACGCCACCAGCGTCATCCAGTTGCTCGGCACTCCGGTGCTGGCCGTGACGGTGGTGATGACGGCGGTCGAGAAGTTGTTCGGCGTCGGGATCTTCGATCCCAAACTGGGCGGCGATCCGCTCCTGTTCCAGCACATGTTCTGGTTCTACAGCCACCCGGCCGTGTACATCATGATTCTGCCGGGGATGGGCGTCATCAACGAAGTGCTCACCTGTTTCAGCCGCAAGAACATCTTCGGTTACGCCGCCGTGGCGTGGAGCAGCGTCGGTATCGCGGTGGTCGGCTTCCTCGTGTGGGGCCACCACATGTTCCTCGCCGGCCAGGGATACTACCTGGCGATGGTGTTCGCCTTCCTGACCATGCTGGTCGCCGTACCGAGCGCCATCAAGGTGTTCAACTGGACGGCCACCCTGTACGGCGGTGTGATTAGCTATCAGGCGCCGATGATCTTCGCCATCGGGTTTATTGTGCTCTTCACCATCGGCGGGCTGACCGGCCTGTTCCTCGGGACGATGGGCACAGACATCCACTTGCACGACACCTACTTCGTCATCGCCCACTTCCACTACACGATGGTGGGCGGGATGATGTTCGCCTGGCAGGCTGGGTTGCACTTCTGGTGGCCGAAGATGACCGGGCGGATGTACTCCGACTTCTGGAGCCGTCTGGCGGCCATCGTCATGCTCGTTGGGTTCGCCCTGACCTTCCTTCCGCAGTTCGTGGTCGGCTACATGGGCATGCCCCGCCGCTACCCGAACTACCCGGACGAATACCAACTGTACAACGTGATGAGCACCGCCGCCGCGTACATCCAGGGCATCGGGTACGCCATGCCGGTGTTCTACCTGACGGCCAGCCTGTTCTTCGGCAAGCGGGCCGGCAACAACCCGTACAAGGCGACTGGCCTGGAGTGGATGGTGCCCAGCCCGCCCGACGCGCACAACTTCCCGGCGACCCCCACCGTGTACTTCGGGCCGTACGAGTACGGGGTGCCAGACGGGCTGAGCATCGTTGACAAGATGAACGGGCACACGAACGGCGTCCACACGAACGGGGCCGCCAAGCAGGGGGTGACCAGTGGCAGCTAGCACCGCGACCGCCCCGGCGGCGGGCATGGTAGGCCCGGTGGCCCACCACTTCAACAACATGGCCCAGCAGCAGGCGAGCGTTCGCCTGGGCATGTGGCTGTTCCTCGTCACCGAGGTGCTGTTCTTCGGCGGGGCGTTCTGCGCCTACACCGTGTACCGCATCTGGTTCCCGAAGGACTTCGAGGCAGGCAGCGCCGCTCTGAACGTCGGCATTGCCAGCGTCAACACCTTCCTGCTGCTGGCCAGCTCTCTCACCATCACGCTGGCCATTCGCAGTTGCTACGAGAGCGACCGCAAAGGCCTGATGCGGAACCTGCTGCTCACCACCGTGCTCGGCACCCTCTTCCTCGGGCTGAAGGCTCGCGAGTACCACATCGATTACCAGGAAGGGCTGGTACCTGGGGTGTTCGGCTACCTCACCCCGCACGCCAAGGAAGCCTACGAGAAGGAGCGGGCGGTCAATCCGACTCTGCCCGAGACTCCAGAAAACGCCTTCAACGAGAACCTGAAGTACGCCCTCTCCCATTCGAAGGTGTACAAGGGTAAGCCGGGCGAAGACTATGAGCCGTACCGCGTGCAGCTGTTCTTCATGTTTTACTACAGCATGACCGGCCTGCACGTGTTGCACATGGTCGTCGGCCTCGGCCTGCTGGTGTGGCAGATGGTGCTCACCGCGACTGGGTTCTTCGACTACTCCGCCCGATATGTGTACATCGAGACGATGAGCCTGTACTGGCACTTCGTCGACATGGTCTGGATGTTCCTACTGCCGCTGCTCTACCTGGCCGGGCCGCACACCGCCACCCAGGCGATGGAGCAGTTCCAGATGGCCATCGGCCTCGGCGGCGGACACTAACGTTGATCGCCTCTCTCTCCCCTGGTGGGAGAAAGAGCAGAGTTGTATGGCGGGCGAGCCGGCGAGAGCCGGCGACCCCCGCCGGTGACCACCCCCGACCGACGCGGAGCCTAACCCTTGGCCGCACACTCTCACTCGCACGGCGCCGGCGAAATGCACGCGGTGGAGCAGCACATCCACACCCTGCCGACGCGGGGCAGCACCTTCACCGTGTTCGCCGTCCTGGCGGGGTTGGCCCTGCTGGCCCTGTTCATCGGTTTTTCTGATCTTGGTCCGCTCAAGGTTGTCGCCAGCCTCGGTTGTGCCTCCGTCCAGGCCGGCGTTCTCGCCTACTTCTTCATGGACCTCAAGCAGTCCGACAAGCTGACCTGGCTGTGCGTCGCCTCGGCCCTGTTCTTCACCGGGTTGCAGTTCCTGTTCACCCTCACCGACTACCTCACCCGGCACCTCGGCGTGCTGTGAGTGCGGATCGGCGAGCCGAGCGGCAGGAGCCGCCGGGTGACCTCCTCACCACCCGGCGGCTCCCACCGCCGGCTCGCCCCGAACTCCGATGCCTCCCACCCGCCTCTTGCTGATCGTCATCATCCCCCTCATGGTGCTGCTCGCAGCGGTCGCGACCATTCCGGTGTTCGTCGGCGGTGGAGATAATGCCGACACCCCCGCCGCCCACGAGTTGAAGTACGCCGCTCGCACCGATCCTGTCGTTGTGGCTCTGCCGCCCACCCACCCGGCCGACCGCCACAAAGTCGCCGAAAAGCTCGACGAATACATCACTCAACTCCCGACGCTCGGCGGCGTGATCGCCCGACCAGACCAGTTGCCTGACGACCAGAAGACGCGGTTAGCCAGTGTCGTCGAGTCCTTGTTTGGCAAACCCGCTGCTCCGACCGTAGCCGGCATCGACCCTGCCACCGCCGACCGATTTGCCCTCAGGCCGCAGGACCTCGCCAGCGTGGTGAATCACTATCGCCAGTCGTGCTCGAACTGCCACGGGTCAACTGGCAACGGTCGCGGTGTCAGTGGCCTCTACTCCTTCCCTCACCCACGAGACTTCCGCAGCGGGAAGTTCAAGCTGGCGACGGGGGCGGGGGTGGGGACCGGCCGACCGCGGTTTGCCGATGTGATGACCGCCATCAAGCTCGGAGTGCCCGGCACGACCATGCAGGCCACCGGGTTGCCCGACGCTCAGGTCCGTCGGCTCGCCGGATATACGGTGTTCCTGAGCATCCGCGGTGAGGTGGAGGTGGAGTTGATCAAGGCTTTGGCCGACCCAGACGAGGCACCGTCGGACATCGAGGCCGAGGCGAAGAAGCGGCTAGCGGCGGTGCTGAAGAAGTGGACCGATGCCGACGCCGAGGTGCCGCTGACCCACGCCGTGCAACCCCGCCCGGAGGCTGTGACCCCGGAGTATGCCGAGTCGGTTCGCCGCGGGCAAAAGTTGTTTACGTCGGCCCAGGGCGCGTGTACCAGTTGCCACACCAACTACGGGCGCACGCCGACCTACCGCTACGACGTGTGGGGCGTGCCGAACGAGGTCCGCAACCTGACCGACAAAGAACGCCACTGGGCCAGGACGCCTGAAGATTTCGTCCGGCAGTTGAAGTATGGCATTGCCGCTGCCGGCATGCCCGCTGCCCCGGCCGGGCTGAACGACCAGGACCTCGCTGATCTGGTTCACTTCGTCCGCGAGTTGCCGTTCGCCGAACGGTTGCCCGACGACGTGCGACGGGAGGTGTACCCCAAATGACGACCGATCACCCCGCCCCGATCTCGCCTGTCGTCCGTTGGCTGGCGGTTGCGCTGGTGCTGTTCACCGTGATCTTGCTCGCACTGGGTGGGCTGACCACCAGCCGGCGGGCCGGTATGGACGACCCCGCCTGGCCGACCGAGCCGTGGTACCTGATCGTCAACGGGAGCAAGATCGACCTCGAAACCCGCACCGGTTTTCTGCTGGAGCACTCGCACCGGGCGGCCGGGTGGGTGGTCGGCGGGCTGGCGGCCGTGTTGGCGTTCGCCGCATGGCTGAGCGGGCCGAACAAGAAGTCCCGCCTTCCGGCGGTGGTCGCGGTCTTCCTGTTGCTTGGCGTCTATGGATGGTTTCATGGGCAGATGATGGCGGCAGACCGGACGCGGCAGGAGACAGGGTCGTTCACCTGGCCGTGGCCGTCGATCGTGGCTTCGCTGACGATGGCGGTGGTGACGGTCGGGCTGGGTGTGTGGCAACTCACCCGCCGCGACCCGGCGAAGTGGGTGCGGTTTGTCTGCACTCTGGTGCTGCTCGGGGTCATGGTTCAGGGGCTGCTCGGTGGGTTGCGCGTGTTCCTGAATAGCCAGATCGGCATCAAGGACACGATCGGGGTCGAGTTCTCGCAGTTGCACGGCATCTTCGCCCAGGTCGTGTTCGCCACGATGGTGCTGCTGCCGATGCTCGCCGGGCCGCGGCGGGCGGTCAAGGAGTTGGCCGACGCCGACCGCGGTGGGCTGAGTTTGCTCAGCGTGGCGCTCGTGGCCGCGATCTTCGTGCAACTGGTGTGGGCAGTGTGGGTGCGGCACAACCCGACGGCCCTCGCCCAGCGGTTGCACATCCTCACGGCGTTCGTGGTGGCGGGCCTGATCGTGTGGATGGCGGTGAAAGTGGCGATGACACCCGGTGTACGCCGGCCGCTCGGGTTCGCCGTGTATCACATGGTGGGCATGCTCGCGGTGCAACTGCTGCTCGGGGTCGAAGCGTGGATGGGTAAGTTTGCCGCCACCGGCCTGGAGGCTGGTGTGCCGCCGATGGAGCGGACACTGACGACCTCGGTGGTCCTCATTCGCACCGCTCACCAGTTGGTCGGGGCGGCTCTCCTGGCGTCGGCGGCGGTGGTGGCTTTCCGCGTGCTGCGGACCCCGACGGCCGGTGTTGACTCGACGAGCCGTGCCCGTGAGGGAGCGGTCGAAACCAAAACCCACTCCTTCGCGGTCGCGGCGCGCTAATCGCGGGACCTCCTACAATGGCCGTCATGAACACCGTCGCCGAACCCGTTGCCACGGACGAAGCCGCCCTCGTGTCGTTGAAGGCTCGGCTCGCCGATTACGCCGAGTTGACCAAGCCGAAGATCGCCGCCATGGCGCTGGTGACTGTCGGCGTTGGTTTCCTGCTTGGGGCGACGCCGGGGCTGGCAATGGTGCAACCGCTGCTGCACACCCTGGTCGGGGCGGCGGTGGTGGCGGCTGGCGGCAGTGCCTTGAACCACTGGCTCGAACGCCGGGCCGATGCCAAGATGCGCCGCACGGCCAACCGCCCACTCGTTGCCGGGCGCTTGCACCATCTCGAAGCTCTGGTGTTCGGCCTCACCCTCGGGCTGCTCGGCGTCGGCTATCTGTGGTACGCGCTGCCAACTCCCGCTGCCGCCATCGCCGCGGCTGCCACCGCCATTCTGTACGTCGGCGTGTACACCCCGCTCAAGCGGCTCACCAGTTGGAACACGGTCGTCGGGGCGATCCCCGGTGCCCTGCCGCCGGTCATCGGCTGGTGCGGGGCGACCGGCGGGATGGACGCCCCCGGCTGGGCGCTCTTCGCCATCCTCTTCGTGTGGCAACTCCCGCACTTCTACAGCATCGCCTACATGCACCGCGAGGACTACGCCCGCGGGGGTATGAAGATGCTGCCGAACGTCGATCACGCCGACGCCCGCATCACCGGCTGGGCCACCTTCGCCACGGCCCTTCTGCTGGTGCCCGTGACGGTGCTGCCGGGGTTGCTCTTCGAGGGGGCGTGGCGGTGGGTGTACCTGGCTGGGTCGCTGCCGGTCGCCCTGTGGTTCCTGGCTCGCTGCCTTCGCTTCGCTCGCACCCGCACCACGCCGACGGCTCGTACCGTCTTGCGGGGGTCGCTGGTGTATCTGCTCGCGGTGATGGCGCTGTTCGTCGCCGCCGGTGTCGCGCCACGATATCTCGCCGGGTAAGGTTCCCTCATGTCCAGCCCCACCACACAGTCTGGCTTCCGCGCTCCGCCTTCGTGGGTGGTGTATCTGTTCATCGGCCTCGGCGTGGTGGCCCTCTTCGCCGCCATCTTCACCCCCGTTCGCCGGCCGGAGCCGAAGGACCCGGAGGCGAAGGTCATCCCGCCGGCCCTCGACTCCGCCCCGCCGTTCGTGCTCACCGAGCGCCTCGGCAGCACGGTGGACAACGACACCCTGGCCGGCAAAGTGTGGGTGGCGTCGTTCGCTTTCACCCGCTGCGAGTTCTGCCCGCAGGTCAGTTCCACGATGGCCCGGTTCCGCAAAGAGATGAACCTGACCGACCGCGACGACTTCCGCCTGGTGACGTTCACCATCGACCCCGACCACGACACACCCGGCGAACTGCGAAAATACGCCAACAAGTTCACCGACACCCCCGACGACCCCCGCTGGCTGTTCCTGCACGGGTCGGAGCGGTTCATCCGGTTGTTGTGCGATCGCGGATTCAAGGTACGGGTGACCAAGAAGGAAGACGCCCCCGTGGGCCGGATGTACGACCACTACCTCGGCCTGACGGTGGTGGACAAGCGGGGCTGGGTCCGCGGGCGTTACCTCGGTAAGCCGTCATCCCGCGAGGGAGATGAACAGGTACTGGAACAGGGGATGAAGGAATTCGACGAGAGCTTCGCCGCCCTGAAAGAGAAAGTGGCTGAGTTGCTGAAGGAGTGAGCGGACGCCCACCGCTCCGCAAAACCACACATTCGACGTGGCCGGTCGCTCTGATGGAGCGACCGACCGCGGGGGTCGTCGGCCCTACAACAGCCTCATGCACCACCTCCGCCACGCCACCGCCGCCGACCTGCCCGCCATCTCCGCCATCTACAACCACTACGTTCTCACCTCCACCTGTACCTACGCCACCGAACCGGAAACGCTCGCCGAGCGGGAAGCCTGGTTCGCTGGTCGCACGGCCGCACACCCGGTGATCGTGGCCGACGCCGGCGGCGAGGTAGTGGCGTGGGCGTCGCTCTCGACGTGGAACAAGCGGTGTGGATACGCGAAGACGGTCGAGTGGTCGGTGTATGTCCGGCACGACTGGCACCGCCGCGGGCTTGCATCGGAGATGCTCACCGAGTTGATTCGTCTGGCGAAGGAAGCCGGGCACCACGTCATCATCGGCGGGGTGAGTGCCGATCAATCGGCGAGCCTGGAACTGCACCGCCGGCACGGTTTCGAGCCAGTCGGCCACTTCCGCGAGGTCGGGTTCAAGTTCGGGAAGTGGCTCGACGTGATCTACCTGCAACTCACCCTGTAGGGGCCGGCCCGTCGCCCCGCACCTCCGCCGCCATCTGTTCGTTCAGCACCCGCTCCAGCGCGGTGTACGCCCGGTCCACCGTCCGCCCGTCGAACACCCGGTGATCGAGGGCCATCGCCATCTCCATCTCGCCGGCTGGCGAGATCGCTCCGTAGTACCACACGGAGGTGAGCGGGGAGCGGAACGACAGCACCCGCAGGCCGATCGCCCGCACCGAGTTCACCGCGAAGGTGCCGAAGTTCCGCGCCCGGAAGTTCCCGTTCCAGTACAGCCCGGCCGACCACAGGAACCGCCGCACCGGGGTTGGCGGCCGGGCATTCCGCACGAGCCGACGCAGCGCTCCGTGCGAGTCGAGCGGGTCGGCCTTCCACGCTCGCACCTTCCGCTGGATGTCTCCGAGGGGGAGCCGCTCGGGGTGGTGCAGCGGGGCGAAGCACGGCACCGGTTCGCCGTTCACCTCCCGCTCGAACACCACGCTCGCCACGCTAAATGGTGCTTCGTACAGCCGCGGCCACGGGTAGGGCAGGTACGCTTGCCGCAACTCCGGCACGCTCATCGACACCACGCCGAGCGCCTTGGTGATGATCGCGTGCCACCCTGGCGGGTTGGTCGCCGCCGCACGGGCCTCCACCAGTTTCGGGATGCGGACGGCCCGCTCGACGGCGAACGTCGGCACCTTCTGGGCGAAGTGCAGCATGTCGCCCACCCACCGGCGGGGGAGGGAAAGTGGCAGAGTTCGGCCGCGGTCGTTCATGAGCGGACGATTCTACCGACCGCCGGACAGTAGACTACCCGTATGAAACACCTCCTCGATCTGTTCCCTGTCGTCGCCGACCGCGTTGCTCCGCCGGTGCTCGTCGCCCTCGGCCCGGTGTGGCCGGTCACGGAACTGGTGTCGGCTCTGAAGGGAGCCGAGACAACTCTGTTCCAGTTCGACGTGTTCCAGGCCGACCGCCTTCGCGAGAAACTCGCCCAGGAGAAGCTCACCGCCGAGGTGGTCGTCGGGCCTGACCTGTGGGATCTGCCGGCGAAGTTCAACACCGTCATTTTCCCGGCGTCGATGCAGGCGGACTACGAACTGAAGCTCGACATGGTGGAGCAGGGGTATCACTGCGTCGCCCCCGGCGGGCGGTTCATCACCCTCAGCGAGTACGACCGCGACACCACTTTTCACAAGGTCCACAAAAAGACCTTCGGTAAGTGCAGCGAGTCTCCCTTTACGGCGAAGGGGCACGGCACCGCCTTCTGGAGCACCCGCGACCCCGCCGATCCGCCGCAGGCCCGCCGCCGCCACCGCATGACCTACCACGCCCGAGTGGGCGATGGGGCAAGCATGAGCTTCGAGAGCTGGCCGGGTACGTTCAGCTACGGGCGGATGGACGACGGCTCGCGGGCCATGCTGGAGGTGGCCGACCTCCGCCCCGGCGACAAGGTGCTCGACATGGGCTGCGGGGTCGGGGTCGTCGGTTGCCTGGCGTGGCCGCGGGTGGCACCGAACGGGCGGGTGACGTTTGTGGACAGCAGCGCCCGGGCGGTGAAACTGGCCGAGCTGAACGCCGCCGCGAACGGAGTGGCCGGCGCCGAGTTCGTGCTCACGGCGAACATGACCGACCTACCCGTCGGTGGGTTCGACGTGGTGCTGGCCAACCCGCCGTACTTCGCCAACAGCGAAGTCGGCCGGCTGTTCATTCACACTGCCCGCGAGGTGCTCCGCCCCGGCGGGCGGTTCTACTTCGTGACGAAAATGCCGGTGCAAACCATCCCGGAGATCGTGGACATCTTCGGCGGGGTCGAGAGCGTGGAGAACCGCGGGTATACCCTGGTCATGGCCACGGCGTGAGGGTGTCACGTGAGCGACGGGCCTTCATCCACCAGACGTTGCCGCCTGCTCCGCGGGGCCTGTGCTGCGGTATGCGGTTTCGCCTCCGCCGTGAGTGTGTTCCTTCTTGTCTGCGCCCACTCGGAATTCCTGTACTGGACCGAGGGGGGGCCGCGGGGAGGTGTTGCCTATCGTTACTCGGTGTTCGGTGTGACAATGGCCGAGGGCGACAGCCGACAAAAGATGGACGATCCCGGCAAGCTCGCTCGTACCGAACTGTGTTTCACCTGGGCTCCAGTACTGCTGACCGCCGTGACGGGGGTGCTCGTCGGTGGGTTGGTGTTCTTCCTGTGGAGGCCGATCTCCACGCACCGGCGGCACGAGATGGATTAACGCTGCTTACAATCCCCCCATGTCTCTCCTGCGATACTTGATGGTTCGGGCAGCTCGCGTGGCGGTGCTGCCACTGCACGCCCGCATCCGCCGCTTCCTGCGGAGTTGCGAGAATCCGGAGCCGGTGCAAGCCGAACTGCTCCTGAACATCGTTCGCCGCCAGGCTGATACGGCGTTCGGTAGGGATCACGGGTTCGCGTCGATCCGCACCGTGGAGGACTACCGCCGTCAGGTGCCCGTCGCCCCGTATGAACGCCTCGCCCCGTACATCGAGCGGGTGAAGGCTGGCGAAACCTCCGCGCTGCTCGCCGACGACACCGTCCGGTTGTTTGCCCTCACCAGCGGCACCACCGCCGCTCGCAAGTTCATCCCGATCACCGACCGCTACCTGGCCGACTACAAGCGGGCGTGGGGCATGTGGGGGCTGCGGGCGTACCGCGATCACCGCCCGCGCGACCTCGCCCTGCGGCCGATCATCCAGATGGGCGGCGACCCAGACGAGTTCCGCACCCCCGCCGGCATTCCGTGCGGCAACCTGAGCGGGTACACCGCCCTCGTGCAACGCCGCATCGCCCGCCGGCAGTACGTCGTTCCGCCAGAAATCGGGAAGATCACCGACCCGCTCGCCCGGTACTACGTCGCCGTGCGGGCCGCGATCGGCAAGCCGGTGGCGCTCTTCACCGCCGCCAACCCGAGCACCCTGCTCACCCTCGCCCGTACCCTCGATTCCCAGCGGGAGCGGTTGCTCCGCGACCTGCACGACGGGACGCTCAACGCCACCCTCGACCTCCCCGACGCCGTCCGGGCGTCTCTGGCCGGGCGGTGGCGGCCGAACCCGAAGGCGGCCCGCCGGCTGGCGGCCGTCGCCGAGCCGATGGGCCGGCTATTCCCGCGCGACGTGTGGCCCGACGACACCACCCTGGTGGGCACCTGGACGGGCGGAAGCATGGGGCCGTACCTCCGGCAGTTGCCCAAGTACTACGGCGACGTGCCAGTGCGCGACCTCGGCCTGATCGCCAGCGAGGGGCGGTTCACCATCCCCTTCGAGAACGGCACCCCGAGCGGCGTGCTCGACATCTGGGGGCACTACTTCGAGTTCATCCCCGAAGGGGAGATCGACTCCCCACAGCCGACCGTACTGGGCGCGCACGAACTCACCTTCGGCGGGCACTACTTCCTGGTGCCGACCACCGCCGCCGGCCTGTACCGCTACCACATCTCGGACCTGGTGCGGGTGACCGGGTTCGTCGGCCGCACCCCGCTCGTCGAGTTCCTGGGGAAGGGGCAGCGGTTCAGCAACCTGACCGGCGAGAAGCTGAGCGAGTACCACGTCACGCAGGCGATGGAGCGGGCAGCGGACGCGACCGACTTCCACCCGACCGCCTACGGCGTGGCCCCGGTGTGGGACGACGCGAAACCGTTCTACGCGGTGTTCGTGGAGGAGCCGGACGCGGCGGACGGGGTCGAGGCGTTCCTGACGGCGTTCGATGCGGAGTTGCAACGGCAGAACACGGAGTACGAGGCGAAGCGGCAGGGCGGGCGGCTGGGGATGTTGAAGGCGGCGGTCATCCCGGCCGGGCGGTGGGCGAAGTTCGACGCCGACCGGCTGGCCCGGTCGGGCGGCTCGCCGGAGCAGTATAAGCGGCCGGCGCTGGTGGGCGAACTCGGCTTCGCCGACGCGATGGGCGTCCTCCGGTGGGTGGGTTAGAGCAGTTTCAGCGAGTCCCTTGCGGTGTTGGGGTCCGCCCTTCAGGGCGCGCGGTGCGGACCGACAAGCAGGACGGTAAACAGGAGGGCAGCGGGGTGTTGGGGTCCGCCCTTCAGGGCGTGCGGTGCGGACCACGCCCTGAAGGGCGGACCCCACACCGCCCCGCCCAAGGAACCGACTGAAAATGCTCTGGCCCGACGCGCGAGCGAGGGGCGACCCACCCGCCGGGGGCTACCTCTTCTCCGGCGGCTTGGCCTTCCGGCGGTCGTTCGCACCGTCAGCGGAGAGTAGACCCGAACCTGGCTGGCCTTGCAACCGAAGTGCTGTGCCAGATTGTGTTTACACCCAGTTTCCTGCGGCGGATGGTGCGACCAGTCACGGGGGGGGGTATGTGTGTGGCAGGTGGCAGTGTGGCAGACACCCCCCCAACAGATTGCCGAACGCAACCCAATGTGGACACGAATTCGGGAAAAGTTGGGTGAAATCGCCGCCCATCGTTGGCCGGTGTGCGACTCAGATATCGTCCCGCGACGCTCACACATTGGTTGAGAGAAGTGCGGCGAACCATCCCGTTCGCCGCACGCCGGGTTACCATAACCGTCATGCTCCCGCTCACCCTGCTTTTCACTCTCGCCCAGCCAGACGCCGCCTTCGCCCGCGGGGTAGAGGTGAGCAACGACGCCAAGACCGCCCGCCCGCACTTCATCGAAGCGGCCAAAGGGTACGACGCCGAGTGGGAGGCCGGGAACCGTTCCGCCGCTCTCGCCACCAACCGCAGCCGCGCCCACGCCCTCGCCGGCGACCTGCCCGGCGCGATCCTCGCCGCCCGCTCGGGCTTGCGAACAACGCCGTCGGATGTCGAATTGCTCCGCCAACTCGAAACGCTGCGGAACGAGGTGCCATATCCGACCAACACCCGCCCCCCACGTGCGGCTGGGTGGCGAACGCGACTCAGCGGGTGGGACGTGTTCTTCGCGGCGGCGGTCGGGGTGCTGCTGGTCGTCGTTGGCGTGGCCCGGCGGCTCACCACGCGGGATGGGTGGGCGGTCGTTGTGGCCAGCGTGGGGTTGGTGCTGCTGACGTCGGCGGGAGTCGCGGCATGGCTATTGAACCGCGAAGCCGCAGCCGAGCCGAACGTGCTGGTGCTCACCCGCCCAACTGTCCTCCGCAAGGGGAACGGCGACACCTACCCACCGCGGCTGGACGGCGACCTACCCCGCGGAGCCGAGGTGAACGAGCGACTCCGCCGCGGCGGGTGGGTGCAGGTGGAACTACCCGGCGGGGTGGTCGGGTGGGTGCCGGAGGCGAACACGCGGGGCGAGTGACGCTTACTCTCATTCCGCTTTCTTTCGTGGGTTCCGCCACCGTTCCGGTGAGTTGTCGTCTTGCCACACCAGCACGGCGTCCGGGTCGGCCCGGAGTTTCACGCACTCGTCGCTGCCCGGTGTGAAGAGCCGACAGGTGCCGGGCCGCCAGTCGTAGTGCTTGCACCGATCCGCCTCGGCGTCGTACCAGACGCACGCAGTTCCGGACGGGTCGACAGTGAGGTTCAGCAACAACTCGGCGTGGGCGAGGCGTAGCTCGTCGGGCATGGCGAGGAAGAGTTCGGTGTCGAACGCGGCGGTGTCGATCTGCGAAGCGGTCATACCGCGGGTGACGACCCTCTGCGGGCCGAACGCGGGGTTGGCGGCTTCGAACGGCGGCAGGCCGATGCCGCGGCAGCACTTCCCGCACCCGCCGCACGGGTCAACCAGAAGAAGAGGTGTTCGCACGGGTTGGGATCAGGAGTTGCCGGAGCCGGACTCGATCACCTTCTCCAGGAGCTTGCCGAAGGCCGAATCCTTCATCCCCGGCAGCACCCGCTCCATGCACTCGATCATCAGCCTCTCAGCGTCCACCTCGTACACCTCGGCGAAGCGGGTGACGGCGTAGTCCGAAAGGGGCATTTCGTTCTTTTCATACCGCATGACAGTCGAGGCGGCGACGCCGAGCGCGTCGCCCACCTTGGCGAGCGACCACCCGCGTTTCTCACGCAGTTCGGCGAGCACCTCCCCGGCGCCCTCGAACAGGAACTCCCCACGGGCTTGCCGGGCTTCGCGGTCGGCTTCGAGCTGGTCGATCAACTTGGCGGTAGACTTGACCATCGGAATGCTCCCTGCCAGCGGCACGCCTGAAGGAGCAAAATCGTTGCCCTCACCATCTTATCGGGGAAGGGCGGCGTCCGTTGCGACCATTCCCCGACTCCCGGCCGGGCTACGCGGAACTAGGTTCCGACCATTTCGCTGATCAGGCTTGTAGGGTCTGTAAGGTCCAGCGTGTGAAGGATGTTGCCGATCCGGGTGGTCAGGTGCGACAACTCGGCGGTCACATTTCGCGTCTTCCCAACCAGCGACTGCACCCGTGCCTGGAGGGGGCGGGCGCGGAGGCGGTGAGCGGACCACACCGACGCTTCCGGCCACGGGTGCACCGCGTTCAGGTCCGCCGACAGCGGCCCGACCCCCAACCCGACCATCGCGTCCTTCCACTCCTCGAGCAACTCGACGACCCGCCTGGCGTCCTCCCGCACTTCGTCTTTTAGCACACTGCCGGCCGCGTGCGCCGTCGCGTCGCGGGTGTCCGCGACCGCCCGAAGGCGTTGGAGTTCGCGGTAGGCGAACACCAACAGGGTGAGGGTGAGGGTGATCGCTTGGCGGCGTGGGGAATCGTTCATCGGCGACTCCGCGAGCGGATAAAGGCACCCAGCGAAGATGCCGGGTTGATCCGCGGGAGTCACCGTGGCGGCGGTTAAGTCTGGTGGCCACACCGCCGACGGGAACGCGAGCCGCGGAGGAGGTAGGAAGGCCCAACCCCATTGTGGGGGGATACGGCGGATCGCATGCTCGACCTCGGTGAAGGGGCGGGACTCGCTGTTGCGACCCCCGCCACCCTGTGGGAAGATGGTTGCGGGGTTGGTGCGCCCTCCCTGACGCACTCACTCCCCGCCTTCCGAAAGCCGGCACCGATTGCCGACCCCACGCTGGTGTCCTGGCCGGATAACCACCGAACCGGTGGGTGGCGGGAAATCCCGCCAGGCATCCGGCACCAACTGAGAGTCAAAATAGCGGCTCGTTGCGTGGTGTGCAACGTTATTCCCGGCAAATTTGTCCCATTCTACCACCTGTCCGGTCGCGTGCGGTTCTGTCACGTTTCCGCTAGGATATCCCTACCGCACCGAGGTTCGTGTTCGATGTTCCGCCGCTCCCGTGCCCGCGAAGTCGCTCTCCAACTGCTGTTCCAACTCGACCAGAACCGCAAGCCGATGTCGGACTTGGCGGTGAAGGCGTTCGCCGCGGAGCGGATCCCGTGGGACCCGAAGAGCGCCGCGTTCTGCCTTGAACTGTTCGCCGGGGTGAAGGCCCACCGCGACGCCATCGACGCCGTGCTTACCGCCACCGCCGAGAACTGGCGCCTCATCCGCATGCTGCCGTCTGATCGCAACGTACTTCGGTTGTGCGCCTACGAACTGTTGCACACCGCCGAACCGGTGCCGGTGCTCATCAACGAAGCCGTCGAACTGGCCCGCCGGTTCGGTACGGTGGATTCGCCGGGGTTCGTCAACGGCATTCTGGACAAGGTGGCCCAGCGGCGAAAGGACGCCGCCCCGAGTTCGGCGGCCCCTGCGCCCGAGACGACTCAATCACCACCACCGGTAGCGTAACCTGTTGCACGATTGGTGCTCGACCCTCAACCCATCGCACAATGCCCAAAGGCGACCCCTTCACTGCCCTTTGCCAGCAGGCCGCCGCCCTGACCCGCCGCGTCGCCGCCGATCTGCACACCCATACCACCGCTTCAGATGGTGCGTTCACCACGTCCCAGGTGGTGGCCTTCGCCCGTCTCGCCCGACTCGATGCGGTGGCGATCACCGACCACGACACGTTCGCCGGGGTGCCGGAGATGGCCGTGGATGGAGTACGGGTGATTCCGGGTGTGGAAGTGACCGCGGAGTGGAACGGGGGTGAGGTGCATGTGCTGGGGTTGTTCGCGGGGACTTCACCCCTCGGTCCGCTCTCTCGGGGAAAAAGCGAGCAGGGGGTGGGTTTGCAAGATCGCCTCGCGGAATTGTGCCTCCGCCGGCGTGAGCGTTTCCGCGACTTCATCACTCACATTCGTCAGACGCACCCGCTCGACGACGGCCTGGTGTCTGCTCTCGAAAGCTCCACCGCCAGCCTCGGTCGGCGGCACGTCGCGCAGCTTGTGTATCGGGTTGGCCTTGCCCGCAGCCACGGGGAGGCGTGGGGCCGGTTCGTCGCCCCGCTGTCGGCCAAGGTGATTCCGAAATTGAAAATTCCCCTCGGCGAGACATGCGAACGGATCCGATCGGCCGGCGGTGTGTCGGTGTTGGCTCATCCGTCGGCCGACTTGAGCGAATCGGACATCGCCCAGATGAAAGAGGCCGGTTTGTGTGGGATCGAAACAAAGTTCCCGGCGGCGACGGCGAGCCGCACCATCTGCCTGACGACCTGGGCAAAGCACCTCGGGTTGTTGACGACCGGCGGGAGCGACTGTCATGGCCCGGCCGGTCGGCCGGTCGGAGCGATCGGGGCGACCGCAGAAGAATTCCGGGCGGTGTGCGAGGCGACGGTTGGCGAAACAGCGCACTGAGCGCCCGCTGGCGCGACTACCGACCCGTCCGACGCCCAGGTCTGGGGACACTGTGCCCCTCGTCGGTCCACTTCATCGCGCACACTTCCTGTGCGCCTCGACCCAGGAATGCGCCGGGAGTCGGCCACGGTCGGGCACTCCTCCAGAAACGGATTTTCCCCATGCGACGGATGTTGTGGGCGGGGCTGCTCGCTCTGCCGGTAGTGTTGGCAATGGCTGAACCGGTCAAGGCTCAGGGGTGTGCGAGCTGCGGCCCATTCGCTGCGGGTCGGCCGAATGCCTGGTCGGGCAGCCCGTTCCGCGGGCCGTTCGGGTGCAACGGGTTCTGCCTGTCGTTGTTCGGTACCTGGCTGCAAGATGGCCCACTGGTGAACTACGGCCCCTACGAGGGGTACTATCCGTTCACCCCTTACGGACCGTGGACGTCGGACCTGCGGTATACCGGTCCGGCACGTCGCGGGGGCGGTGGGACTCCGTCGTGTGGGTGGTGCGGGCGTGGCGGGTGTGGCGGTGGGTGTGGCGTTGGTGGCCACCTGAGCGGCCTGTTGCATAAGCGAGAGTGCGGGAACTATGCCCTCGCCACTCTGCGAAACGTCGGTCATCGGTGCCAGCCCTGTGGGAGTGGGTGTGCCACCCCATCAGCAGACTGCGCGAAGTGATCCGGTGTGGCGCGGGTGTGACGGCACGACAGATTTCGCCGCCCCCCGCGCCACTTTTCCCCCCACCAGCACTCCATCCGCCCGACCTGCCTTGCATCCATCGGGCATACTACATCTGCCTCGGTGAGCACTCAGAGGGAGCGCCACCAAACTTTCAAGGACACGAAAGGACCGAGCCATGAAAAAGGTTCTCGTCGCGTTGGCCGCCGTCGTCGGCCTACTAGTCACTGCTGATTCGGCGCTCGCCGTCGGTTACGCCAACCCGGTGAACGTGCCGACCCACTCTGGCAAACCCCTCCAGCGGTTCTTCCTGAAGCAACCGCTCCCGGCCTTCCAGGCGGCCCCCTGGTACCTGTACTGGCCATACAACGACCACTTCCAGATGCCGGCCCCCCCGCCTGGTGCCGATTTCGGCCCTGGTGGCCCTGGCACACCGGCCGGCGGGTATACCAACCCCTACTTCCCCCAAAACCAGTATGGCCCCCGTGTGCGGTAACTAGCTGGATTGAGAAAGAGACACTCGTGGGTTGTCAGGTGGCATAACTGTCGCCTGGCTACCCACTTTCCATTTCTGCCCACATTCTCCCTCATGTTCGCTCATGGAAGACATCCGTCGGCTATACTGGGGGCGATGTTTCTTGCCCGGCCCGGCCACCTCTCACCCGGCCGCCGGTCTTCTCCCCAGGGGCGGACGACATGGCTGATGTGTTCGGGCGGTTGGTTCCCGTCGGCGGCGGCGATCCGATCCCGTTGATGCAAGAGGTGATGACCGTCGGCCGGCGGGAGTCATGCGACATTTGCCTGGCGTTTACCAACGTTTCGGGCATTCATTGCGAGTTCAGCCTCCGCAATGGATTGTGGACCGTGCGGGACATGGGCAGCAGCAACGGCACCAAGGTGAACGGAGTGCGGATGCTCTCTCGCACCCTCAAGCCGGGCGACGAAATTGGCATTGCCGGACACAAGTTTATCATCGACTACATCGCCCCGGAGGGTGCCCCCCTGGACGAGGCCGAAGAGAAGGCCGAGAACGTGTTTGGGCAGTCGCTTCTGGAGCGGGCCGGGCTACAAAAGAAGCCGAAGAAGTGACCGCGGGCCGCGGTGGAACCGGGAACGGAGTGACCGGGTGCGACCCAATCACCCGGTCACTCCGTTCCCGGTTCCAGTTTCTGGGGTGAGATTCTCCATGTCCGGTTCGCTGTCT
>JALOQR010000251.1 GCA_025459365.1 Fimbriiglobus sp. | reverse complement strand
CGCCTGGAGGAACACCGCCTCACCCAGGGGTTCTTCGACGCGGTGGTGGGTCAGGCGATCACTCACGGGTTGTGCAGCGAGCACTTCTCGGTCGACGGCACCCTCATCGAGAGCTTCGCCGCGGCCAAGAGCTTCCGCCCGAAGGATGAGCCGACCGACCGCGGCGGACGAACGACACGCACGCCAGCCGCACCGACCCGGAGGCCCGGCTGTACCGCAAGAGCGTGGGGCAGGAGGCGAAGCTGTCGCACATGGGTCACCTGTTGGCGGAGAACCGGCACGGGCTGATCGTCGGGGTGACCGTGTCGGAGGCGAACGGGACGGCCGAGCGGCAAGCGGCGCTGGACATGCTCACCCGAGCCAAGCGGGTTCACCAGCTGCGGCCGAAGACGCTGGGGGCGGACAAGGGGTACGACGCGGGCGAGTTCTTTCGCAAGCTGGAGGTGCCGGAAGAAGATCGAGGAGGGCATCGGCTGGGTGAAGACGGTGGCCGGGCTGGCGCGGAGTCGGTGGGTGGGGCGGTGGAAGTTGCGGCAGATGGCGGAGGTGGCCGCCGCCGCGTACAACCTGGTGCGGATGCGGAAGCTGATCCCGGCGGGGTGAGGGGCACACCGACCCGCCAACGACCGTGGTCCTGAACCCACCACTGCCAGAACAACGGGGCAGCGGGGGAACAGGACCACTTTTTCAGCACCCTGCTAGGGCGCAACGCTCTCGGGAGCCGGGGAGTCGCTCAAGATTCCGCAGAGGCCATACGTTCTTCACGGAGATCGATTGGGTTTGGCCGGTGGCTCAACTGGGTAGCGCTTGAGCAGGTAGGCGGACAGTTGTTGGCGAAAGGTGTCGTCGGTGCGGAGCGAGTTCCACTCCGGGGCTAGGTGCATCGTTTCGAGGGTCGAGGGATCGAGTTCGATCGCGCGGAGGAGGGCCACCACCCCGGACTCGATCCGCCGCCGGCGTTCGGCGGCGTCGGTCGCACGCTCGGCGGCGATGCCGTCGATGCACGCCTGGGACTTGCGAATCGCAACATGATTCGGGAACCGCTTCTCGGCTTGTTGCACCTCACGGTCGGCCTGTTCGACTTCGCCCTTGAGTGCCAAGTGGATGACACGAATCAGCACGGCGTGCGCGGCCGATCCGTCGGGCAGTTTGGCGATCGGGTCGGGGGTGGTCAGCGATTCGGGGAACGCCTGGCAGGCTTTCCGCACCGCCCCGAGAGCCGTGTCGAATGTCTTCGCCTGTTCCGGGGTCAAGTTCGGCTGACGTTTCAGGGCGACCTGCGCCTTCTCGACCGCCCGGTCGGCGGCCGCGAAATCACCTGCCCGGACAGCCGCGTTCAGAATCCCATCGCAGGCCGAACCCACATCCACGGCTAACAGGTCGGCCTTCGAGGATTCGAGCACTGCCAGCCATTCCAAAAACACCACCTTCGCTTCCGCGGCCTTGCCTGCCCCGAGCAGCACCTGGCCGAGGGTCGAGAGGGCCACGCCCTGCTCGCGCACCAGCATCACGTTGCCAGGGTCGGCCGCCATCGCACGGGTGGTGGCCTCGTAAGTCGTCCGGGCCAGCGTCTCGGCCTCGGCGAAGCGGCACTGCCGCTGCAACACCGTGGCGAGTGTCATCTTGTTGTGCCGCTCCTCCGTCCGCCACTTGGCGTCATCCGGTGAGCGCTTCAGTTGTAGCTCGGCCACGGCCAGTTGAGTGCGGGCCACCACCTCGGCGGCCGCGTAGTCGTGGAACGTGTTGAGGTACAGAATGCCGATCGTCGCCTTCTTGATCGCGCAGTTCGACAGCACTCTCCGGTCGTCCGGCTTCTGCGTCAGGTACCGCTCGTCCAGCCGCACGGCCCGTTCCATCGCGGCCAGCCCGGCCCGCGGTTGGCCCGTCGAGAAGTAATTACTCGCACGGCCGGACAGGACGATCCCCAGCGAGTCGATGACCGACAGATCATCCGGGTTCGCGTCGTGGATCGGCGTCAGCAAGCGGATGCCCGCGTCGTGATGCTCGGCCGCGGCCGCGTACTCGCCCAACCGGTTCTTGTTGAACCCGATCGAGTAGTGGGCGTACGACACGTCACGGGCCGTTTCGATGTCGTTCGGAATCTCCTGCAGTCGCTGCTCGCCGATGACAATCACTCGCTTCCACTCGCTGAAGGCGTCCTCACTTTGCCCCAGCAGGTTGTACGCGTCGCCGAGTTTCTGGTGCGCCCCCATCGTGCCACGATCGGCACCCGGAACCCTGTCGATCGCCGCCGACAGCTTCCGTAGGTCGGCGAGGGCGGTCTGCGTCATCTGCTTGCGAAGTTCGAGCGTGCCCGGCGTGTTGGCCATGCGATTCTGCGTCTGAATCAGCGAGTTGATGGTCCCCAGCGCCATCACCGCTCGTTCGTTCGCCAGCCGTCGCTGCTCGTCGGCGGCGGCGGTGGCGGCGGCAGCCACGTCCGCTCGCTCGTCGGCCAGGGTGGCATTCACGCTCGCCCGCCACCACCCCACGGCGGCGCCCGCCCCGCCGAGCAGGCTCACCGTCAGCACCGCCACCGGCCACGGGTTGTAGCGGCACCAGCCGACAGCCCGCTCGACCATCCCCGGCGGGCGGGCCAGGGTCGGTTCTCCCCGCAGCCAGCGGTCCAGGTCGTCGCGGAGGGTGGCGGCCGTGGGGTAGCGCCGGCTAGGCTGTTTCGCAAGGCACTTCAGGCAGATCGTCTCCAGGTCGGCGGGCACCCGCCGCAGCCGCCGCACCGGCAACGGCTCGTCCGTTTCGTGCTGAGTGATGACCTCGAACGCCGACCCGCGGAACGGCACCACCCCGGTCAGGCACTCGTACAGGGTGACGCCAAGGCTGTATACGTCGGATCGTCCGTCCACCGCGGCGGCAGCCTTTGCCTGCTCCGGACTCATGTACTCCGGCGTGCCCATGAGCGTGCCGTCCTGGGTGAGCGGGTCGCCGTCCGCGACGGCTCGCGACAGCCCGAAGTCCGTCACCTTCGCCCGCCCGTCCGCCTGGTCGAGCAAGATGTTGCCCGGCTTCAGGTCGCGGTGGATCAGCCCGGCCCGGTGGACCGCCTCTAGCCCGTCGGCCACCTGCCGCACGATGAAAGCGGCCTCGCGGGGGGCCAGGGCCGTATGCGCGCGGATCGTCTCCCGTAACGTTGGGCCGACGACCAGCGGCATCACCATGACCGGCCGGCAGTCGTCCGTCCGCAGCACGTCGAGCACTGGCACCAGGTGGTCGTGCTGAACCGCACTCGCGGCCCGCGCCTCCCGCACGAACCGTTCGACCGTCCGTTCGTCGTCCCGGTCGAGCCGTAGCACCTTCAACGCCACGTTCCGCCGCAGTTCCTCGTCCCACGCGCGGAAGACGACGCCCATCCCGCCGCGGCCCAGTTCCGACTCCACCCGGTACCGGCTGATGCGGCCCAGGCCGGTCGGCACGCCGGGCGACAGGAACGGGTACGGGTTCGGGCGGGAGTCTTTCACCCACTCGGAGAGGACCGACGGAGTGGAGAGGGTGTCGAGCCGCTGGCGGCAGGACGGGCACTGGCCGAGGTGTTCGTCGAGTTTCGCCAACTCGTCTGCGGAGAGGGTGTCGGAGAAGAGCGAAGCCAGTGTCTCGGGGGGCGGGCAGGTGGCGACCATCGGGCAGGCGCTCCCGTGCGGTTAAGTAGTGGGCTGCGGCAGGTCCGCGGCCAGGAGCAGGATTTCGGTCTGCAAGCGGTTCAGCACCCGCGACTTGTTCACGTACACCGCGTGGATGGCGATGCCCAGCTTGGCCGCCACGTTGGCCGGCGGTTCCTGCCGCACCCAGGTGGCCGCGAACGCCTCCCAGGTGGCCGGCTCGAATTCGCCGCGAATGCGGTCCATCGACACGGCCAGCAGGTGCTCGGTGAACTCATGATTCCACTGCGGGTCGGCGGCTGCCGCGTCGGGGGTGTCGGCCACCAGCGGGACGGGTGCCGGTGACTGCCCGCGCTTCGACAGGTGGGTGGCGATCTGGTGTGCGACGAGTGTACCGAACCAGGCTCGAAAACGCCCGCGGGTGGGATCGTAATCGAACGCCGGGATTGACTTTGCCACCCGGCTCAGCACCTCCTGGGCGACGTCGGCGGCGTCGGCCGGCTGCAACCCCTTCCGCGCACAATACCGGCGGACGAGCGGGGAATACACGTTCACGAACGTCGTCCACGCCTCGTGGTCTTGCGGATCACGAATGCGGAGGAGCAGGCTGGCCGAGGTGTCCGCCTCATGTCTCTCCGGCATGTCACTACCCCCACCCGCATTCGATCTCTCAATAGTTGACGAGTTTACTCTCTCAAGATGTCGCGTGCAGTGCGGGCGAGACGGAATCCGGCTCTCATCGAGAAAATTCACCCACCCGCTGAGAGGTCGCCCGGGGCCTCAAGTAGTGATGGCACCGCGACCTACCGCCCTCGTCCCACTCCGGGGTTTCTCGATGTCCCGACTCTCCTGGGTCCGCCAACTGTTCCACCGCCCGCCCGTTGCCGTGCCCGTCGTGAAGTCGCCGCGGACGCGACTCGGGCTACAACGGCTCGAAGAGCGCGACACACCAGCCACGTTCCTGGTCACCACCACCGCCGATAGCGGGGCGGGCAGCCTCCGCGATGCCGTCGCGCAGGCCAACGCGACCGCCGGGGCGGACACGATCATCTTCCAGGCCGGGCTGGGGCCAGTGACGCTAACGAGCGGCCAGTTGTCGATTACCGACACGACTGGGGCGACAACAATCACCGGGCCGTCGACGGGCACGCAGTTGGTGCAGCGAAGCACCGCCGCTGGCACGCCGCTCTTTCGTCTCTTCAATATCAGCAGCGGCGTTACGGCCAGCCTGAACAACCTGACCATCACCAACGGTCGTTCCCCCTCCGGTAGCTCCGGTAGCGACAACCAGGGGGGAGGGATTCGGAATGTTGGCAAGCTGACGATCACGAACAGCGTCATCTCGGGGAACGGCGGCACCGTCATCAGCATCGGCGGCGGAATTTTCAACGGCGGTGGTGGTGCCACCCTGACGATCAAGGGTAGCACTATCTCGGGGAACAGCGGCCTCACCGGCGTCGCCAGCAATGGCGGTGGCATCTCCAATTCGAGTGGGGGCACTGTCACGATCACGAGCAGTACCATTTCGGGGAACGTTGCCACCTTCGACACTGGCAGCGGGGGCTCCGGCGGCGGTATTTTCAACAGCGGCATCATGACGGTCACCAGCAGCACCATCTCGGGCAACTCCGGCTTAACCCACGCCGGCATTAGCAACAGCGGCACCCTGACAGTGACGAACAGCACCATCTCCGGAAACACTGCAAACAACACGCTCGGCGGCAGCGGCAACGGCGGCGGCATCGGCAACGGCGGTACACTCACGCTCACTGGTAGCACCGTCTCGGGAAATACCGCCAGAAACCAAGCAGGCAACGCTTCCGGCGGCGGTCTATTCAGCTCTGGCACGCTCACAATCACGAACAGCACCTTCTCAGGGAACGAAGCCATTGTTCAGAATGGTGGCGGTATCAGCATCACGGGTGGTACGGCCACGCTCACTCACGTGACAATCTTCGGCAACCGGAGCAATGGTCTTGGTGGTGGGCTGTCCCGTAGCGGCGGGACGGTGACACTGCACAACAGCATTGTGGCTGGCAACGCGAGCGGTTCGTCCACCCCAAACGACATCAACGGGGCGCTCACCACCGGCAGTTCGTTCAACATCATCTCCCACGCCGCCACTGCCGGCGGCCTGTCGCACGGCACGAACGGCAACCAGGTGGGCGTCGACCCTCTCCTCGGGCTTCTGGAAGAGAATGGCGGGCCGACGAAGACGCACACCCCCCTTCAGAGCAGCCCGGCCCTCGGGGCGGCGTCCGCGACTGTTGCAAGCTTCCCCCTCTTCGACCAGCGAGGCACCCCTCGGGACGCCTCCCTGCCCGACATCGGGGCTCATGAAGTCCAGCACCCGCTCGCTACCATCGGTGGGCCGACCAGCCTGGCCGCGATGTACGCCCCCAAGCCGAGCGCGACGGCCAACGAGGCGTTCATCAAGGGGCTATTCCGCACCACCCTTCAGCGCGAGGCCAGCGCCGCCGATGTGGCCGCCTGGATGCCTTATTTTGGCGCTCCGTTCAACTTCACCCGAGCTCAAATCGCCAACGGGTTCGTGAACTCAACAGAGAACCGGAACAACCAGGTACAGTTCTTCTTCCTGTACTTCCTCGGCCGGCCTGCAGACACTTTCGGGCTGACCTACTGGACGGCCCAGTTGCAGAGCGGGGTAGACGAATCGGTGGTGATGAACGGCTTCCTCCTGTCGCCCGAGTTCACCCAGAACAACAACAACACGCAGTTCGTCAACACCCTGTACTACGGCCTGCTCGGGCGGACGGACCCCGGTCCGGGGGTGACGGCATGGGTCGACCTGCTGAACAGCGGGATGTCGCGGGGGACTGTGTCGAACGGCTTTCTCCGGTCCCAGGAAGGGATGCGGCGGATCGTGCGGAGCCAGTTCCAGACGTACCTGATGCGGGGCCTGACGGACGCCGACGCGGACACGTTCGCTGGCTACCTGCAGGCGAACACATTCGGCCAATTGGCGATCTTGATACTGAGCAGTGACGAATTCTACGCCAACGCCGCGAACAACCTGACATGAGCCGTCGGTACGAGTGTTCAACGCCGACGAGAGCGAGCGGTTCAACATCGTCGCCTACGACCCGGCCTTCCTCGGCGGGGTGAAAGTGGCCACCGCCGACGTGACCGGCGACGGCGTCGACGACCTGATCACCGGGGCCGGTCCGGGCGGCGGGCCGCGGGTGCGGGTGCTGCGATCGAACGGGCTGAGCGTGGTCGATGACTTCTTCGCCGACGCCCCCGAGTTCCCCGGCGGCGTCTCCCTCGGCTGACGGCGGTCGAGGGAGTTCCGAAGGCAGTTCCCGACCGGGGCGGTCGCATGCCGTCCCCAGCTCGCACCTGCGGCATTCCGGCCAACCGCGGTCGCGGTGGGTGCGGTTGCTCGGCCTGTTCGACCAACTGGTCGACTGGTACCGCACGCGGTGGCTGAGCGCCGAGGAGTACGCCACCCTGCCGCGGTTGCTGCGGGTCCGGAAGTTGGAGTACCGGGTGAACCGGTCGGGGTTCCGAGTGCGGCGGTGACGCTGGTCACCTCGCTCCTCGAGCCGGTGGCGTACCCGGCGGACGCACTCGCCGACCTGTACCGCACGCGGTGGCAGGCGGAAACGGATCTGGCTCATATGAAGACGACGCTCGGCATGGATGTG
>JALOQR010000250.1 GCA_025459365.1 Fimbriiglobus sp. | reverse complement strand
ACGTTAAATTTTGATTTGGAGCAATTGAAATTAGCTGTTTCGGATAACACTAAAATGATTTTAGCTGTAAATCTTTTGGGTAATCCAAATAATTTTGATGCAATAAATGATATTATCGGTTCAAAAGATATTATCTTAATGGAAGATAACTGCGAATCAATGGGAGCTGAATTCAGAGGAAAACAAACCGGAACTTTTGGCTTAGTTGGAACTTTTTCTACATTCTTTTCACATCACATGGCAACCATGGAAGGTGGTTTAATTGTAACAGATGACGATGCCTGTATCTCGCCCTTGTATTTTAGTTCAACAGGTGTGCTGATTCATCAACTCAGACGCCATCGCTCGCCCTTCTTCCCGCCGCACCGCGTCGAACTTCTTCAGGGCCTCGTCGAGGGCCTTCTCCACCACTGGCCATTCGTCGTCGGGTAACTCGCTCAGGCTCACCGCCTCAGGGGCGATGCCGGGTAGGCCGAGCAACCCCGAGAGAACCGAGTTCACTGCGGCCGAGTCAAGCCCGTCGCATGCCTCAATCACCTGGCGTTTGTAGGCTTTCAGGAGGCCGGTGTTGAGCGGTAGGCCAGCCCCCCGTGCTTCGCGATCCACCTTCACCTGGACTTGCACGCTCCCACGGCGGACGTGCCGGCGGACCACTTTCTCCAACTCGCTTTCGAACAGTGGGTAAGGGTCGGTGCCGCGGACGGTGAGCTTGAGGTGGCGGTTGTTGACCGCCCGCACCTCGACGGCAACGGTGAAGCCCGGCCCGGCCCCACGAGCAGAGCCGAAGCCGGTCATGCTGAGCAGCACGGGGCGGCCTCGGGGTTAGGGCTGGGGGTCCGCGGGTGCGGTGGGGGCCGGGGTCTGGGCGGTGTCGGTGATGCCGTCGCTACGGTCGTCGAACACCTTCACCGCGATCATGATGACCAGCACCCAGATGGCGGCGAGGTACAGGGTAATTTTGGTGAACGCATCGCCCGCGCGGGAGCCGAACGCGCTCGAACCGCCCGGCCCGCCGAACGCTCCGGCCAGCCCGCCCCCCTTCCCTCGCTGGATGAGGACGATGAACATCATGATGAGGCTAAGAACGAGCAACACGCCGGTGAGGATCCAACCCCACAGGGTGATGGCGGCGAACACTGGCACGGTCGCACTCCGACAAACGTAGGAACTGATACTGTAGGCCCGGCCCGCCCGAACGGGAAGGGCACCTCCACTGGACCACAACCTCCCGGTCCCTATCAGGAGTCGGTCGACTTTTTGGCATCAAACGGGTATACGACCCTCGTGATGCGGCCTACCGCTGGCCACGGCTCGTGAGTGTACCCCCCCGCTCTGCCACACTGCCACCTGCCACACACATACCCCCCTACTGCCACCGCCACCCTAAGTGTTGCGCCAAACAGCCTTTCGCTCCATTCGGCCACTCGGCCCCCGACCCCCGACAGCCCCGGTTCCAACGTCGAGGCACGCTCGGGTCAGCGAGAAACACCCACGCCCGCCCGCCGATCCGTAAACCTAATGGACGATCTCCGCCGGAGCGCTGCCGTGCCCGTGGTCGTCTGCCCGAACTGCCGCGCCGAGTTGGAACTCGACGCGGACGACATCGGCCATCGGGTCGAGTGCCCCGGTTGCCTGGCCGTCTTCCTCGCCACGCCGCCGGCGCCGAAGCCGCCACCGGATCCCGAGCCGCCGCCGCTCCCTGATCCCGAACCACCGCCACCGCCGACCGCCGAGCCTCCCCCACCGCCTCCGCCTGAGCGGCCCGACGACCGCCCGTCCCGACGGTCTGGCGAGTCGGTCGTTCTCTCCTGTCCGGCCTGTCAGGGGAAGGTGAGTGTGGTGGCCGACGACCTCGGTCACCGCGTCGAGTGCCCGATGTGCGCCCAGGTGTTCCGGGCCGACGACCCCGACCGCCCGCCTCCGTCGCGGTCTTCCCGCCGGGACGACGACCGGCCGACGCGGCGGCGGTCCCGCGACGACGACGACGAGGACGACGACCGACCGCGGCGGCGCAGGCGCCGCCGACTCGACGACGACGGATACGAGAACCCCTACCAGTCGCCCGACCCGAAGGCGTGGGTGTGGGCGGCCCGGCGTGATCTCACCACCCCCGGGGCCGGGTTGGAAGTGCTCGGCTGGATCGATGTCGCCCTCGGCGTGCTCGGGCTGATCATCGGGGTGGGGTTTGCCGTGAGCGATCCAAACGCCATCACCGGCGGGCCGAACGCGTTCTTCTTCTGGGGCAACCTCGGGCCGGGTATTTCGGGAGTGGTGATCGGGGCGGTGAAGGCGATGGGCGGGCGGCAGATGAAGCAGGTGAAGAACCGCCCCCTGAGCATCGCCGCGTGCGTGGCCGGATGTGTCCCGCTTAATGTCTCGTGCTGTATGTCCAGCCTGGCCTTCCCGGCGTACATCGTCGGCATCGTGTTCGGCATCATGGGCCTGACCAAACTGCTCAACGCGGGAGTGAAGAAGGCTTTCGAGGCGAACCGACCTGGCGGTGACATCGACACCGTGTGACCGGCCACGCCAAGCCGGGTGATGGCCGCAGTCGAACGGCCGGGAGCCAGTGGGCCAAAGCGATCACGATTGGCCCCCATCGCTCTGATTCACTTGCTCGCATCGACGCACACCACGTTCGCGCCATCGCGGGTGTAAATCCGCCCGCCGATCACCGCTGGCGTCGCCCACGAGTTGCCCCCCACCACTCCTTTCAGCGTGCCACGGACTCGGCACTCGGTCGGGTCGGCGTCGATCAGGTGCAGGGTGCCCGACCCGCACTGCACCAGCAATTGGTCGCCGACCAGCGTCACGTACCCTTTGTCCACGCCCGGTGGGGCATCCCAGTCGGCCGTGAATGTGCCGTCCTTCAGGTTCCAGCACTTCAGCACAGAACTGTCGAACCCGTACACGAACCCGTTGTGGTGGACGGCGGTGCTGTGGTGCGTCTTCATCCCCTTCGCCCCCGGCCGGAAGTACGCCGCTCGCGCCGAACCCGCCCCCACCCGCAGGAGGGCACACCCCTTGCCGTAGTCGGACGACAGAAACACGTACTCGCCGGCCACCACGGGCGAAGCCGCGTTCACGCTGAACTGCGTCTTCCACGGGTGCTCCCACAGCAGTTGGCCCTCCGGCACAGCGATGCCGACCGCCGAGTCGCCGGTCATCGCCACCACCTGCCGCACGCCCCCGAAGGTGCCGGCCACCGGCGTGCTGTACGCCCCGAGCGTTCGGCCCACCGCCCACCGGGCTTCTCCACTCACACGATCGAACGCGACGACGGAGCCTTTCTTTCCGCCCGCCGCCACGATCACCAGATTGCCCTCAATCAGCGGCGAGCCGGCATACCCCCACCGCAGCGGCTCCGACTTCAAGTCGGTGTCGAACTCGGCCGGCAGGTCCTTTTCCCACAGCAGTTCGGGCGGGGCGTCGCCGTTCAGCTTGAGGCAGCGAAACTTGCCGACCGCCCCGACGGTGTAGGCGCGGCCGTCGTGAATGGTCGGCGTGCCCCGTGGGCCGTCGGCGTATCCCGATTTGAGCGAGCCATAATCGGCCGGGTATTCGTCGGCCCAGAGTTGTTTGCCCTCGGCGGAGGAGAAGCACACCAGCCGTTCGTTTCCGCCCTGGCGGTCTTGCACGTAGACCCGACCGCCTGCCATTGCCACCGATCCATACCCTCCGCCAATCGCCGCCTTCCACGCCAGCTTCGGTGGTTTCGCCTCCCAGTTGGCGTTGAAGTTCTCGGCCGATGCCGCCCCATCGCCGTTCGGCCCGCGATACCGCGGCCAGTCGGCCCCGGTGGGCATCGCAGAGGTGAGAGCCGCCCCCTTCAGTTCCGCCAGTTCACCGGGGTCATCACTCGCCATGTCGAACAGGTTCGGCCGCCACATTCGCACAAGTTGCCAGCTCAGCCCCACGAGCACTGCCAGCACGAGCAAACCGAAGATCAACTGGTACCGGGTGGCACGGGTCATGGCAGACTCCGGAGGATAGATTCATGGTAGCCGCACACGGGGGAGATCTGCCGTGAACGACCGCGTGAGGGTGGGCACCACCTATGCCGACGGCTGGTTCATCCTGTGCCTCCTGCTGGGCGTGGCCGGTCTCGTGGGCGGGGGGGTTGTCGCGTTCCGCCGCGGTGATGCGGTGCTGGCCGCCGTCATCGGTGGGTTTGGCCTGATCCTCCTGACGCTCGCCACCGCCCGCGGGGTGTGGATCGCCGCCAACCGAAAGTGGATCGAGGACACCGACCCCGGCTTCCTCCTGACGGCCAACGGGCAGAAGCACGAATTCGACGACGACGAAGTGCTCGAACTGGCAACGAAGGTGACCACCCGCTTCTCCAACGGCTGGCCCAAGGCAAACGTGCGGACGGGCACCCTCCGACTCAACTCCCCTGCATTCCCGAAGCCGGTGGCATTCCGATACGAATGGCCGCTCAGCCGTGAAGACCCGCTCTTCGACCTGTTCGACCGCCTGCTTGTGCGGCTCGCCCGGCGGGCCGAGAAGGAACTGGCACAAAACGGCGAGGTGGCCGGCGAAGGGTGGGCACTCCTCCGCGATGGGCTGGAGTACCCCGGCCCGGAAGGTCCGGAGGTGCTGCCCTTCGAGGAAGTGGCGGCAGCCGAGGCGATCGACGGCCGGGTGTGCGTGTGGGCCAAGGGAGTACCGCGGCCGGCGTTCCAGGTATCGCTCGATTCACCCAATGCCCCGGTGCTGTTGCAGGTGCTGGCGAAGCGGTTGGCCGACCGCCCGACAGACCCCGCCACCGACGACCCCGAAACACTCGGGCGGGTGATCTTCGAGCGAGACATCTCCCACACCAAAGCGGCACTGGTGCTCGGCGGGCTGGTGGCCTTCATGCTGTTTGCTCTCGGCGGGGCGTCGCTGTACTTCGCCGCCACCAAGCCCGGCATGTCGCTCGCCCCGTGGGTGATCGGCGGTGGGCTGCACCTGGGGGCGGTAGCGCTGGCCGTTCACCTGTGGTGGGGGCAGCAGAACATCCTCCGTTGCCATGCCCGCGGGGTGTGCCGCGTCCGCAACGGGAAAACCACCGAGATGCGGTACGACGAGGTGAAGGTGTTCACCTACTCGGCGGTGCGGATGTACTACAACGGGGCGTACACCGGCACGGCAGTGGTGCTGACATTCGAGGATGCAGACGGACGGAAAATGCAATACAAGGCGACCATCCGCAATGCCGACGAGGCACTCGACACCCTGCGAGACCGGGTGAGCCGAACCATCGCGGAGGCGATGAAGCGGAAACTGGATGCTGGCAAGCGGGTGTACTGGACCGACCGGGTGACGTTCGAGCCAGACGGCATCGCCATCGCGGGCAAGAGGGGGCTGTTCGGTCAGAGCAACGACGTGTTCGTGGAATGGGCCGACGTGAGCAACGTCGTCCTTCAGCAGGGGAACTTTGCCCTGTTCGCCCACGGCCGAAAGAAGGCGGTGTACGACACCACCATCGCCACCCCCAACTTCTTCCCTGGCTTCCACCTCATCCTGCTCGTGCGGTTCCCCCCAAGAACCGCCGAGGAGTGACCCCCGTCAGCCCGGCGGATGGCGGCCCCGCTCCATCTCCTCCAGACGGATGGCCACGATGAGTGGTCGGTTCATCGCCAAGGCAGCGGCAGTCGCACGGCCAGTGGCAGTGAGGGGGACGACGATTGCATTTTGCCAGCGGAAATGGTCGCCCCACCGATCGATTCGCGGGTTGAACAGGGAAACATCCTCACCCGTTTCCGGATCGGTGGCGGTTCGCCTCGCCCACTTCCGCAACGAGCATGACACACACGCCAGGGCCAGGTTCTCGCCTTCGGTCGGCCCGCCGGCCGCACGGGGAAGGACGTGATCGATGTGGAATGTCGCCTCCTGCCCAAGCTGGGAGAGCTGGCAATACTCGCACCGCCCTGCGGCGCGGAGGACAACTTCGTCGGCGAGCGTCCTGGGGATATCGCTCACGCGGCCCGCTCCGCCCGTAACCGGAGCAGCGTCAGCAGATCGGCCACATTCGCCAACCCTTCGGCCTCGGCACGCTCCTCGGCGGTCAGCGGGGTGCCGCCGTCCTGCCGGTCGAGGAGGGTTTGCAATCGAGCCTGGACAGCGGCGGGGAGCCGAAAGCGATTCAGATCGTCGGGGAGGTCGAAATTGAGGATCAAGCCGGTGGTCATGGCCGCCTCCGATCGCTGTGAGAGGCTATCATACCACCTCCTCCCATCGGTGGTCCCAGGCATTCCGGATGGTCTACCAATCGGGCATGACTCCACCTGTACTCATCATCGGCGGCGGGCTGGCCGGGCTGTGCTGTGGCCGTGAACTCGCCCGCCGGAACGTCCCCTTTCAGATCCTCGAAGCGTCCGACGGCGTCGGCGGGCGGGTCCGCACCGACGTGGTCGATGGCTTCCGCCTCGACCGCGGGTTGCAAAACTACCTGTCGTCGTACCCCGAAGGAAAGCGAGTGCTCGACTACGACCGGCTGCAACTGCGGCCGTTCAAGCGGGCCGTGCTGGTGTGGTTCGGCGGCAAGTTCCACCGCCTCGCCGACCCCCGCGACGAGTTCCTCACTGCTGCCGCGTCGGCCTTCTCGCCCATCGGCACACTCGGAGACAAGCTCGCCACGGTGAAGCTAAAAGCCCTCTCCGCGGCCGACCCGGCAACCACCCCGGACGT
>JALOQR010000249.1 GCA_025459365.1 Fimbriiglobus sp. | reverse complement strand
TTCTCGGCTGGGCTACCGGTGGCGATGTTCGACGGCAGCGTCCGTACGGTGCGGCCGGGGGTCAGCCCGGAGGTCTTCTGGGGGGCCGTCACCCCCGCCGCCGGCGAAGTCGGCTCCCTCGACTGACCCGACGTGCCCGCTCGCCAACCCCCGGCCGAAACGCCGGGGGTCTTTTCCATTCGTCCGTTGCCCTGTCACATCACTCGGGTCGTGCGAGTCGGCCACCCTCCCTGTCGTTCACGTCCCCGGCGTGGATCGCTCACGTTTCGCTGCCACGAACCGGATTCGCCTTGCACTCTTTGCCAGACAAAGTAAATTGATCCCGCCAGTTCTCCGCCAGCCTGCTTATATATGAAGGTGTGATCGGATTCCCCTTCTTTTGGCAATGAGGCGGACGGTGGGCGGAGACCTCTGGGCAATCCTGGAACCAAAACAAACCCTGGTGAATCACCGGCTCTCCGAGTGGGCCGATGGTCTGGCGCAGATCGCATGCCCACCGATCCTTGCCGAGGCGGTGAAGTACGCGTTGATGGGGCCAGGCAAACGCCTCCGCCCTCTGCTGTGCCTGTTGGCATGCGAGGCAGTCGGCGGGACGACCGAGCAAGCCTTGCCCGCCGCCTGTGCGGTGGAAATGGTGCATACCTACTCGCTGGTTCACGACGACCTGCCGGCGATGGACGACGACGACCTGCGGCGTGGGCGGCCCACGTGCCATGTGAAGTACGGCGAGGCACTGGGAATTCTGGTCGGCGATGCCCTGCTCACGGCCGCCTTCGAGGTGCTGGCCCACGGTTACGGGCCAAAAACCGTGGCGGTTGCCAGTGTAGAACTGGCTCGCGGAGCTGGCCCCGCCGGCATGGTGGGCGGGCAGGTTCTCGATCTCATTGCGGATGGTCGCATCGCAGCGGGCACTGGCGATGGGGCGTCTGGGTCTCGTCAGGTGGAACTGGAGCAGATCCACCGCCTGAAGACCGGAGCACTGTTTCGGAGTTCCCTGCGGCTGGGGGTTTACGCGGCCCAGGCCGAACGCCCCGAGGGGATCAACGGCGACCAACTCGCCGCTATCGACGAGTACGCGGCCGCCTTCGGCCTCGCCTTCCAGGTGACCGACGACTTGCTCGATGTCGAAAGCTCGGCCGAGGCGACCGGCAAGCGAGTGGGCAAAGACGCCGCCCGCGGTAAACTGACCTATCCGCAGGTGTTGGGGGTCGAGGGGAGCCGAGAGAAGGCCGCCTCACTCGGACGGCAGGCGATGGCCGCCGCCGATCGACTCGGGTCGGCCCCCCTCGCCGCCCTGGCCGAGTTCGTCGTGACGAGAGACCGATGACGGCGAGCGGGGGGGCGTCAGCCCCCTGGTGCCGAGTACCACCAGCCCGCTCACGCGGGCCGCTCGCCGAGTGACTTCGCCCACGGTTCCCATGATCGAGATCCCCATGCCGAAGCTCCTCCCGAAGGTCCACTCGCCGGCCGACCTGCACGCTCTGTCGGACGAGCAGTTGGCCGACCTCACTCAGGAGATTCGCAACGAACTGGTGCGAGTGCTCACCACTCGCTCCGCTCACTTCGCCAGCAACCTCGGCGTGGTCGAGCTGTGCCTCGCCCTGCACCTCACCTACGACTTCAGCAAAGATCGCCTCATCTGGGACACCGGCCACCAGATCTACCCACACAAGCTCATCACCGGGCGGTTCGAGCAATTCCAGACGATCCGCACCAAGGGCGGGTTGATGGGCTTCCCGAACCCGGCAGAGTCGATCTACGACCTGTTCTGCACCGGGCACGCCGGCGCGAGTGTGTCCACCATCAGCGGGCTGAAAGCAGGCGACGACCTACTCGGCCAGGGCGACCGGAAGGCGGTGGCGGTGATCGGCGACGGGGCGTTGCCGTGCGGGATGGTGTTTGAGGCGTTCAACAACATCCACGGCATGAACCAGAACGTGCTGGTGGTGCTGAACGACAACCAGATGGGCATCTGCCCCCGCACCGGCGGTCTGGCCAAGCACCTCGACCAGTACCGGATGACCGACTTCTACCAGGGCGGGAAGAAGGCGATCAACGACATCCTCAAGTCGATCCCGGTGATCGGCGAGCCGGCCCGTGCCAGCCTGGAGGGGTTCCGCGACGCCGCCAAGAAGTACCTCAAGGGCGGCGGGCTGTTCGAGGAGATGGGCTTCCGCTACTTCGGCCCGGTCGATGGCCACGACTTGAAAGGCCTGCGGAAGATCCTCAAGGACCTGAAGCACCAGAAGGGGCCGGTGCTGCTGCACATCTTCACCAACAAGGGGCACGGCGTACCGCAGGCGGCCGAAGATCCGGTGACCTTCCACAGCCCCGGGATTTTCGAGGACGTCGGCGAGGGCAACACCAACATCAAGGTGAAGAAGGGGGGCGGGAAGACGTACACGGACGTGATGGCCGACACCATCTACCGGGCGTTGAAGGCCGATCCGAAGGCGTGCGTACTCACCGCCGCCATGTGCCAGGGGAACAAACTGGAGAAGGTACGGAGCGACCTGCCCAAGCAGTTCTTCGACACCGGCATCTGCGAGAGCCACGCCGTCGCGTTCGCCGCTGGTATGGCGAAGACCGGCGCGAAACCGATCGTCAATATCTACAGCACCTTCCTGCAGCGGAGCTTCGACAACATCTTCCAGGAAGTGTGCCTGCAGAACCTGCCGGTGGTGTTCACGCTCGACCGCGCCGGCGTCGTCGGCCCGGATGGCCCGACCCACCACGGCTGCTTCGACATCCCGTACATGCGGCTGTTCCCGAACATGACCTGCCTCGCCCCAGCCGACGAACTGGACGTCGAGCCAATGCTGCAATGGGCGCTCGCCCAGCCGGGGCCGGTGAGCATTCGCTACCCACGAGCCAACGCCGAAATCCTACCGCGGCCCACCGATGCCCCGCAGCCAATCGAGCGCGGCAAGGCGGAGGTGCTGCTCGAAGGGGAGGACGGCTGTTTCGTGGCGTTCGGTGGGATCGCGTCGGCATGCGTGGCAGCGGCGAAGAACCTGCGCGAAGATGGGCTGAACTTCGGCGTCATCTCGGCCCGGTTCGTCAAACCGCTCGACACCGCGACCATCAACGCCGCCATCGAGAACCTGCCGCTCGTGGTGACGGTGGAAGAAGGAACGTGCGAAGGTGGCTTTGGTTCGGCGGTGCTGGAAGCGGCCAACGCCGCCGGGCTGGATACCCGCAACGTGCTGCGGCTCGCCTACCCGGACAAGTTCATCGAGCATGGCGAGCGGAACCAACTCCTCGCCGACATGGGCCTCGACCCGGCCGGCCTGACCGCCGCGGTGCGAAAGCGGGTGGCCGCCGATGCCGAAAGCGGCAGCCTGAGCGGGGCGGGGCTACGGTAGACGGAATCGGGGAGCGGCGACCGCCAGGGTGCGGAGGGGGCCGAAGGAACCTGCAGTTCTGGCGACCTCCGCCCCTCCGCACGGGGGTCGGCGGCCAAATGGAGCCAAAGGCTGATTGGCGCAACAGTTAGGGTGACGGAGGCGGAGGGGGGGTATGTGTGTGGCAGGTGGCAGTGTGGCAGAGAGGGGGGGGTAACCCGAGGACGGCCGACGTCACTCGTATCTCCGTCGACGCGACATGGGTGCCACTTTACTGCTCCCACCGACCCCAAGGTGGGGGTATTCGCCCACCTGCGACTCACGGCGATCCAATACATTTCCTCTGTTCTCACCCGTCCCGGTCGCCATCATGCAGCTCGAACCCACCACCGCCAACGTCCTTGATGCCTACCACCTTCTTACCGGGGTCGTAACACCGCGGCCGATCGCATGGGTGACGACGATCTCGCCGGCCGGGGTGGTGAACCTCGCCCCGTTCAGCTTCTTCAACGTGTTCGGGGCCAACCCGCCGGTGGTTGTCTTCTCCCCCACGAACAAACGCGATGGATCGAAGAAGGACACTCTGCTCAACGTGCAGGCGACCGGCGAATTTGTGGTGAACGTGTCGGTGGCCGACCTCGCCGAGAAAGTGAACCTGACATCGCGGGAACTCCCCCCCGATCAAAGCGAAATCGAACTCGCCGGGTTGCACACCACTCCCAGCCTGAAGGTCAAACCTCCACGAGTGGCGGAAGCCCCGGCATCGCTGGAGTGCCGTGTGTTGCAAATTGTGCCGGTCGGCACTGGTGCCATTGCTGCAAACCTGGTGATTGGCGAAGTGGTGATGATCCATGTCGCCGACGAAATGCTCGATGCCCACGGCCGCCCCGATCCGCGGAAACTCCGCACTGTCGCCCGGTTGGGGAGCGATTTTTGGTGCCATACCTCCGACTTGTTTGAGCAAAAGCGGCCATAGCCGAGTGACCGAGGAAGTGCCCCAGGTCCAGAAACAAAGCCAAGAAGCCCCCGCATCAGGCGAGACACCGAGCAGAATGTTCGAGCGAGAACAGGAAGCGTTGCCCCGCCGTCTTTTTCTTGCCGGTTAGAATGATGCAGGCCACGGGTTCGAACCCGCGTTGACTCGCCTGCCCTCCGTTCAGTACCCTTGAGTCACGTTTCCACACCGGCCAGGGAAGGCCGTCCATGCAATCCCGTGCCGTCGCCGAATTACCCTCCCCGCCTGCCGCCGGCTTGCGGTGGGACGATTCCCCTTGCCCGCTCTGCGCGGCTTCCGACGCCGAACCCCTGTTCGAAGCGGCCGACCCCACCCCCCCGGCCGATGAGCCAGCGCGACGTTTTCTCGTTGTTCGCTGCCGACAGTGCCAACTCACGTACACCAACCCCCGCCCCGACGCCGACGAGATTCAGCGCTTCTATCCATCCGATTACCGCCCACACCGCCCCCGTAAACCGGCCCACACCCGCGGCCCACACCCGTTCGAGCGGTTGCTCGGCCGACCGACCTCCGAGCGCCGGGGCGTGCTCCCGTGGCCGGGCGTTGGGCGGTTGCTCGATTTCGGTTGCGGCGGCGGCGGTTTCCTACAACGGATGGCCGACCTCGGCTGGGACGTGACCGGCCTCGACACCTCACCCGCGGCAGTGCGTGCCGTGACCGAAGACCTCGGCCTAAAAGCCCACGTCGGCACACTTCCGCACTCGCAACTCCGGCCGTGTTCGTTTGAAGTCGTTACGATGTGGCACTCGCTGGAGCACGTCCACGACCCACTCGGTGTACTTCGCGAGGCATACCACCTGCTGGTCCCCGGCGGGCGGTTGGTGGTCGCCTGCCCGAACATCGAGAGTTGGGCGTTCCGAAGGTACGCCGAGAGCTGGTTTGGTCTCGATCTGCCCCGGCACCTGACACACTTCACCCCGACCACACTTGGGCGAATGCTCCAAACGGCCGGGCTGAGGGTGATGGACGTACGGGGGGTACGGCACTCGGGCTGGCTGCGAGCGAGCGCTCGGCGAGCCATTGCCACCCCACTGGGCGACTGGCTCGACCGGGTTTTTCAGTGGAAGCCAGCAGCGAAGGTAGCGGCGTGGGCGGTATACGCCGCGGGGCAAAGCGACAGTCTGCTTGCCGTGGCCGAGCGACCGGCGTGAGGGTGATCACACCGCCTGCGGGTTTCGCCACACCTGCTCGCCGTCCTTGTAGAGTACCGGCTTGCCATCCGGGTAGGTGAACACACACCCGGTGTCGGCTTCGAGTAGCCATCCGTCGGCCGAAAGCATGGCCAGCAATTCGTGTTCGATGCCGCGGCTGTGCGTGCCGATGACCATCCGCCGCACCTTGCGGGTCACGTCTTTCAGGCTCGCCCGAATCGCATCAGCCTCAGACCCCTGAATATCGATGTGCAGTAGGTTGACGCTCGGGTAACTCTTGAGCAGGGTGGCGATGCTATACGACGGCACCTTCACTGTCCGTACCTTTCGCTCATCTCCACCGCCGACGATGGCGGCACCGTAGTCGGCGGCCGGGTCGTCCAGATCGGGAAACTCGGCCACTCCGTCTGCACCGACGATCCCTTCCACGAGGGTGTACTCACTCGGAGAGACGTTGTTGTGGGCGAAGTGCTGGCGGGCAAACGCCACATGGCCGGCCGACCCCTCTACCCCCACGACATGGACGTCCTTGATCCCTCGCATGCGACAGGCGAGCACGGTGCTCACGCACCAGGGTGCCCAGCCGGCCCCGAACTCCATCATGACGAAGGGCTGGTTCGGATCAGCCTCCGACACCGCCCGAAGCGTGCCCACCCATTCATCCAGCGAGTGGAACCGCTCGACCACCAGCGGCGACTCCCACACCACACCGGAGATGGTGGGGAACCAGTGAACGAAGGAGGTGTGTGTCTTACCGCCCAGGTGGTCGGTCACGAACCCAGGAGTGCCAGGGCCGTGGTAGACCGGGAACCGCCGCACAATCTCGCGGGCGGAAAGGGTACCGGGGGCCACTGTCGGTCGCGGGTCGGAGGGGGCAACGGACCGCACCGCCTCCCGCACCGCCTCCCGGCTGGCCGTCATGCGGACGTTGAACTCCTCGCTCTGCATGAGGAACCGGTAGAACCCGGGCAGGCTATCGTGATGCTCGACATGCCAGCGGATGTCATCTTCGGTGATCTGGTCCCGCCCCATGAAGAAACGGAAGGCATCGCGGACCTGAGCGGGGGTAATCATCGGCAATTCCGGAGCGTTGGAGCGACGCAGGCAGACTTCGATTAGTGTCGGTCCTGCCAGCCTCGCTGGGTGAACGAATTATCTGACCTGGACCCCCCAAACTCAACTACG